>NZ_JBSFKD010000019.1:27505-140240 GCF_053598395.1 Streptomyces sp. NPDC001135
AGGCGTCAGGCGTCAGGCGTCAGGCGTCAGGCGTCAGGCGTCAGGCGTCAGGCGTCAGGCGTCAGGCGTCAGGCGTCAGGCGTCAGGCGTCAGGCGTCAGGCGACGAAGGTACGCGGAGCCTCCGAACCCTGTGTGCCCCCGTTCTCCACCAGTCGAGCCGCGGCGGCCAGCCGAACCGCCGCCTCCTCCGCCACCGCTCCCCCGACGGTGAACGGAAGCCGCACGTAGCCCTCGAAGGCGCCGTCCACGCCGAAGCGAGGGCCGGAAGGGACGCGGACCCCGGTCCGCTCCCCCGCTTCGGCGAGCCGGGAGCCGGACAGGCCGCCGGCGCGGACCCAGAGGGTCAGACCGCCCTTGGGCACGTTGAACTCCCACTCCGGCAGTTCCCGGCGCAGCGCCGTCACCAGCGCGTCCCGGTTCTCCCGGGCCTGGGCCCGGCGCAGCTCCACCGCCTGCTCCCAACCCCCCGTACTGAACAGCCAGTTGACGGCGAGCTGTTCGAGCACAGGGGTGCCCAGGTCGGCGTAGGCCCGTGCGGCGACCAGGCTGCGGATGACGTCCGGAGCCGCCCGCACCCAGCCGATGCGCATCCCCGCCCAGAAGGCCTTGCTGGCCGAGCCGACGGTGATGACGGTCGAACCGGCCGGGTCGAAGGCGCAGATCCGGCGCGGCATCCCGCCGCCCGCGAACTCCTCGTCCAGCCACAGCTCGGTCATCGTCTCGTCGGCGACGAGCACCGTACCGGCCGAACGTGCCGCGTCCACCAGACGGCGGCGCTGGTCCTCGTCGGCGAGCGCCCCCGTGGGGTTGTGGAAGTCGGCGACGACATAGGCGAGCCGGGGCGCCGCCTCGCGCAGGACCTGGCGCCAGCGGTCCATGTCCCAGCCGGACAGCCCCTCGGCCATCGAGACGGGGACGAGACGGGCACCGGCCTCACGCATCAACTGGAGGATGTTGGCGTAGGACGGGGACTCGACCGCGATGCGTTCACCGCGGCCCGCGAAGAGGTGGCAGATCGCGTCGATGGCGCCCATCGCACCGGTCGTCACCATGATCTGCTCGGGCATGGTGGGGATCCCGCACGCGGTGTACCGCTCGGCGATCATCGCGCGCAGCGCGGGCAGTCCGGCCGGGTAGTCGCCGTGCGTGTGGGCGTACGGCGGCAGTTCCTCCAGGGCGCCCTGCACGGCGCGGGTGAGCCACGGTTCCGGCGCCGGGAGCGAGGCACAGCCGAGGTCGATCACCGAGCCCAGGGCCTCGGGGGGCAGGGGTTCCAGGCCGCGGGCGGGCAGCGGGTTGCCCGCCGGTACGGCCGTCCAGCTGCCGGCGCCCCGCCGGGACTCCAGGAAGCCCTCGGTGCGCAGCGCCTCGTAGGCGGCGGCGACGGTCGTACGGCTCACGGACAGGGCGAGGGCGAGCTCCCGTTCCGCGGGGAGGCGGGCGGCCACGGGGACACGCCCTTCGAGCACCAGGAGCCGGATGCCGTCGGCGAGGGCACGGTAGGCGGGCGGACGGCGGGTGCCGGGGCCCGCCGGACGCTCCTGCTGGGAGTTGAGAAGCCGGGCGAGCTGCGCGGCCCCCATGGCAGAGGTCCACTGCGCCATGAAGATCAGTCCACCTTCCCCGAATTGGCCATGGATGGGGATTCTTCCCAAGCCACAGAGTGACATGCGTCAGGCCACCGCCACCACCCAGGGGGTATCCCATGTCCACTCGGCGCCGTCTCGGACGACGGTTGATCCAGCTGTACGCCGGGCTCGCGCTCTATGGCGCGAGTGCCGCGCTGCTCCTCCGGGCGGGCCTGGGCATGGAACCCTGGGGCGTACTGCACCAGGGGCTCGCGAAGCTGACCGGGCTGACCATCGGGGTGGTGTCGATCGTCGTGGGGGCGGCGGTGCTGCTGCTGTGGATCCCGCTGCGGCAGCGCCCGGGGCTCGGTACCGTCTCGAACGTCTTCGCCGTCGGCCTCGCGATGGACGGCACGCTCGCACTGGTCCCGGACGCGCACTCCCTGGTCATACGCGTGCCGCTCCTGGCGGCGGGGATCCTGCTGAACGGCGTGGCGACCGGCCTGTACATCTCGGCGCGCTTCGGCCCCGGTCCGCGCGACGGGCTGATGACGGGTCTGCACCGGCGCTCCGGGCGCTCGATCCGGCTGATCCGGACGGGGATCGAGGTGGCGGTCGTGGTCACCGGGTTCCTGCTGGGCGGCACCGTCGGGGCCGGCACCGTGCTGTACGCCGTGTCCATCGGACCGCTGGCGCAGCTGTTCCTGCGGGTGTTCGCCGTCCCGGCGGCATCGGGCGGCAGCGCGGTGGTTGCCGCCGCGACACCGAGGCAGGTCATACTGCGACCGTGACCCTCACGACACCGCCGATACGCCACCCCTACCTGGACCACCCGGGTCCGATCCCCTTCGCCCACCGGGGCGGGGCCGCCGACGGGCTGGAGAACACCGTGGCGCAGTTCCGGCGCGCGGTGGAGCTGGGCTACCGCTATGTCGAGACCGATGTGCACGCCACGGCCGACGGCCGGCTCGTCGCCTTCCACGACTCGACGCTGGACCGGGTGACCGACGGTGCGGGACGCATCGCCGACCTGCCGTGGGAGGACGTACGGCAGGCGCGCGTGGGCGGACGGGAACCGGTGCCGCTGTTCGAGGAGTTGCTGGAGACCTTCCCCGAGGTCCGCTGGAACGTCGACGTCAAGGCGGAGCCCGCGCTGCGCCCCCTGCTGGAGCTGATCGAGCGCACGGACGCCTGGGAGCGGGTCTGTGTGGGCTCGTTCTCCGAGGCCCGGGTGCTGCGCGCCCAGCGGCTGGCCGGGCCACGGCTGGCCACCTCGTTCGGCACGCGCGGGGTGCTGAGTCTGCGGCTGCGCTCATGGGGCCTGCCGGCCGCCGTGCGCCGGTCCGCCGTCGCCGCGCAGGTGCCCGAGGCCCAGTCGGGCGTCCCGGTGGTCGACCACCGTTTCGTCCGCGCCGCCCACGCGCGCGGGCTGCAGGTGCACGTGTGGACGGTCAACGAACCGGAGCGCATGCACCGGCTCCTGGACCTGGGTGTCGATGGCATCATGACCGATCACATCGACACGTTGCGCAAGGTCATGGAGGACCGCGGCGTCTGGGTCTGACGACCCGGCCGCCGGGACCTGAGCCTTCGCAGTTCAAGCGGGGAAGCGAGGGCACGGGTGGAAATCGACACCGTGCGGACGCAGACGGCGGACGACTCCGCCGGGCTGCGGCGCGAGCAGCGCGGCTGGTACTTCTACGACTGGGCCTGCTCGGTCTATTCGACCAGCGTGGTGACGGTCTTCCTCGGGCCCTACCTCACCGCGGTCGCCGAGCGGGCCGCGGACGCCGACGGCTATGTGCATCCGCTGGGCGTCCCCGTCCGGGCGGGCTCCTTCTTCGCCTACACGGTGTCCCTGTCGGTGATCCTCGCCGTCGTGGTGATGCCCCTCGTGGGCAGCGCGGCCGACCGCACCGGCCGCAAGAAGCCGCTGCTCGCGGCGGCGGCGTACACCGGGGCCGCCGCGACCACGGGCATGTTCTTCCTGGACGGCGACCGGTACCTGCTCGGCGGGGTGCTGCTGGTGGTGGCCAACGCGGCGCAGTCCGTCGGGATGATGCTCTACAACTCCTATCTGCCGCAGATCGCCCCGCCCGCGGAGCGCGACGCGGTCTCCTCGCGCGGCTGGGCCTTCGGGTACGCGGCGGGCTCCACGGTCCTCGTCGCCAACCTCGTCCTGTACTCGGCGCACGACTCCTTCGGCCTGACCGAGACGGCCGCGGTCCGCGTGTGCCTGGCCTCGGCGGGCCTGTGGTGGGGCGCCTTCACGCTCATACCGCTGCGCAGCCTGCGCGACCGGCAGCACGCGCGCGTGGAGCGCGCTACCGCGACCGGGCTCAGGCAGCTCGCGGCGACGGTCCGGGACATGCGCCGGCACCCGCTGACGCTCGCCTTCCTGCTGGCGTACCTCGTCTACAACGACGGCATCCAGACGGTGATCTCCCAGGCCTCCGTCTACGGGTCGCAGGAACTGGGGCTGGGCCAGTCGACCCTCATCGTCGCCGTGCTGCTGGTGCAGGTGCTGGCCGTGGCCGGCGCGCTGGGGATGGGGCGGCTGGCGCGGACGTACGGCGCCCAGCGGACGATCCTCGGCTCGCTGGTGGCCTGGACGGTCACGCTGGCGGCCGGTTACTTCCTGCCCGCGAAGGCCCCGGTGTTCTTCTTCGTGCTGGCCGCCGGGATCGGACTGGTCCTCGGCGGCAGCCAGGCCCTGTCCCGGTCGCTGTTCTCGCATCTCGTGCCGCCCGGCAAGGAGGCCGAGTACTTCTCGGCGTACGAGGTGAGCGACCGCGGGATGAGCTGGCTCGGGCCGCTGCTGTTCGGCCTGACCTACCAGCTGACCGGAAGCTATCGGTCCGCGATCGTCTCGCTGGTGGCCTTCTTCGTCATCGGATTCGCCCTTCTGGCGCGCGTGCCGGTGCGCCGGGCCATCGGCGAGGCGGGCAATCCGGTTCCGGAGAAGATTTAGCCTCGATTTAGCGCTCAACACAAAAGGGCGGTAGTGTACGCCTTTGGCCTGCCAGGCGTACCGTTACTGCGCGTCAAAGATGCCGAAACGCTGGGTGACATCTGCTTGCAGATGTGACAAACCGGGCGCTGGTGGGTACAACAAGGGGCGGCTACGACGGCGACGCATGACCCGGAACGGGACACGGAACGGGAATCTTTACCGCCGACCGGACGTTGACCGGATGACGACGACAGCGACACCTGTCCTGTGGGCGACAAGCCCGGGAGGCACGATTCATGAGTGAGCGAGCTCTTCGCGGTACGCGCCTCGTGGTGACCAGCTACGAGACGGACCGCGGTATCGACCTGGCCCCGCGCCAGGCCGTGGAGTACGCATGTGAGAAGGGGCACCGCTTCGAGATGCCCTTCTCGGTCGAGGCGGAGATCCCGCCGGAGTGGGAGTGCAAGGTCTGCGGGGCCCAGGCACTCCTCGTCGACGGCGACGGCCCTGAGGAGAAGAAGGCCAAGCCCGCGCGTACCCACTGGGACATGCTGATGGAGCGGCGCACCCGTGAGGAACTCGAAGAGGTCCTTGAGGAGCGCCTGGCGGTTCTGCGCTCGGGGGCGATGAACATCGCGGTTCACCCCCGCGACAGCCGTAAGTCGGCCTAGTCCCTCCGGGCTGGGCGGAGACACAGCACACGCGAAAACCGCGGGCGCCGTACGCATCGTACGGCGCCCGCGGTTTTCGTCTGTCCGCCGGCCGGCTCAGCGCGACAGCGGCGGCCACTGCTGCTGCCCCGGCTCGGGCCGGTCCTCCCTGATGACCTCGCCCTGCACCACCTTGCCGTCGGGGCGGTGGATGCGGGCCTGCTGGAAGGCGTCGCCGAACCCGCCCGGGGCGGCCGTGCGCAGCCTCTTGTCCAGAGCCTTCTCGGCGTACCGGCTCACGGCCTTCTGCACCGGCGGGAGCAGCAGGAGCAGGCCGGCCGCATCGGAGATCAGGCCGGGGATCATCAGCAGCAGACCGCCGAGCATCATCAGGCCGTTGCCACCGCCGCGCTCCGGCGAACCACCGCGCTGCAGAGCCTCGTTGAGACTCTGGAACGCGCGGCGGCCCGCCCGCTTGATGACCACGGAACCGGCCACGAAGCCCGCGACGAGCAGCAGGAACACGGCAAGCCCGTTGGCCGCGCCCGCGACCACGGTCAGCAGCCAGATCTCCAGCACCAGCCAGGCGGCGACCCCGAGCGGCAGATACCTGCGCAGCCGGGAGGTCCGGGGCCGGGTGGTGGTGTACGGAGAGGTCGGAGCGCCAGTCGTCATGCTCCCAGTGTGCCTGGCGGCGCCTCAGCGCGGGATAAGGGGATGATCGACCGGAGCCGGCGCAGGAGCCGGAGCCGGAGCCGGAGCCGGAGCCGGAGCCGGAGCCGGAGCCGGAGCCGGAGCCGGAGCCGACGGGAGGCTACGAGGTCCGCTTGTTCTTGCCGGTGAGCTTGGCGAACCGTTCCGACGCACCCCAGGCGGTGACCCGCCACAGCGCCTCGATCAGGATGTCCTTGCTCATCTTGGAGTCGCCGAGTTCACGCTCGACGAAGGTGATCGGGACCTCGACCACGTGGTAGCCGGCCTTGACCGCGCGGCGGGCCAGGTCGACCTGGAAGCAGTAGCCCTGCGAGGCGACCTCCTCCAGGCCCAGCCCCTCAAGGGTCTCGCGGCGGAACGCGCGGTAGCCGCCGGTGATGTCGCGCAGCGGCAGATCGAGGGCGAGCCGGGAGTAGAGGCTGCCGCCACGGGAGATGAACTCGCGGGACTTGGGCCAGTTCACCACCCGGCCGCCGGGCACCCAGCGGGAGCCGAGCACCAGGTCGGCGCCCTTGAGGGCGGTGAGCAGCCGGGGCAGCTCCTCCGGCTGGTGGGAGCCGTCGGCGTCCATCTCGACCAGCACGCCGTAGCCGTGCTCCATGCCCCAGCGGAAGCCCGCGAGGTAGGCGGCGCCGAGGCCCTCCTTGCCCTTGCGGTGCATCACCTGGACGTTGCCGTCCTCGGCGGCCAGTTCGTCGGCGAGCTTGCCGGTGCCGTCGGGGCTGTTGTCGTCCGCGATCAGTACGTGCGCCTCGGGGACGGCCTTGCGTACCCGGCCGACGATGGTCTTGATGTTCTCCGCCTCGTTGTAGGTCGGAATGATCACCAAGGCCGTGCCGAGCGGACCGAACTGCCTCCCCTGGGCCTTGGCCGCGAGGGTCCCGTCGCCGTCGTTCACTGCTGCCCCTTCTGGTTGTACGCAAGGATCCACCATAGTGGTCGCCGGCTGGTAAGACGTGCCGACTTGTACGTACGGCAGTGTCGATTCCACAAGAGTGGGGTAAGAATGCTCCTTTGGGCGCCTTCGAGCCACCCTGCCGGTGACTTCTGGCCACGGCGGATGGGGGCCCGGCGCCCTTCGGGCCGACCTGGGACCCGCTGGCTGCGGATCGACCGAAAGCCGTTGTCTACTGAGCGCACGGGCCCCACCCGGGTCACACCTTGCCGGGCCGGAACGTTCCCTCGGCGGCGCGGGCGCTGAGCCTGGCTCCCAGCGACGATGCCCGGTACGGCACACCGTCCCTGACCCAGCGGCGCTGCTACGAGTTTCGTGAACGCCCCCGGCCGGGCGTCCGGTGGTGGACTCGGACGAACCTACCGGCCCTCGGCCGTCGACTGTCAACAGCCGTCTGACCTGCGACGACACTCCGGATGGGCCGACCGCCGCAGAGGATGCGCAGGTCGGGCGGCGGGGCGGCGGCGGCGCCGCTGCGCCGCGCCACCCCCGTAGATCACTCGCCCGGCCGTACGAACACCGTCCGTCCGCCCACCACGGTGCGCACACAGACCGGCAGGTCACGGCCCGGGGTGAGGTCGGGCAGGCCGGGCGTGCCGGAGCGGGGGTCGGTCGACCAGCGGGCCACACGGTCGTCGGGGGCCTGGACGATCAGTTCGTCGGTGCGCCAGACCGCGTAGTCGCCGGGCGCGCCCGGTACCAGGACGCCCGCGTCGTCCCGGCCCACGGCCCGCCAGCCGCCGCGCGTGTGCGCGGTGAACGCGGCCCGGACGGAGACCCGGTGCTCGGGCGTGTGGTGGAACGCGGCGGCGCGGACGGCGCCCCACGGGTCGAGCGGGGTGACCGGGCTGTCCGAGCCGAAGGCGAGGGGGACACCGGCCCGCAGCAGGGCCGCGAAGGGGTTGAGGGTGCGGGCCCGTCCGGCGCCGAGGCGGCGCGCGTACATGCCGTCCTCGCCACCCCACAGCGCGTCGAAGGCCGGCTGGACCGAGGCGATCAGGCCCAGCTCGGCGAAGCCGGCGACGGTCGCCGGGGTGAGCATCTCGGCGTGCTCGACGCGATGGCGGGCGGCGCGGATCCGGGCGAGGCCGAGGTTCTCCGCGGCGGCGCGCACACCCTCCACCACGGCGCTCACGGCGGCGTCGCCGATGGCGTGGAAGCCGGCCTGCAGGCCCGCCTCGGTGCAGGCGGTGACATGGGCCGCGACGGCCTCGGCGTCCAGGTAGGCGGTCCCGGCGTGGTCGGCGTCGGCGTACGGCTCGTGCAGACAGGCGGTGTGCGAGCCGAGGGCGCCGTCGGCGAACAGGTCGCCCGCGGCGCCGACGGCGCCCAGGTCACGGACCCGCTCGACGTTCTGCTCCGCCCAGTAGCCGACGACACGGGGACCGGGCACCTCGGCGGCGAGCTTCAGCAGGCCGGTGAAGTCGTCCTCGGAGGAGATCTGCGGACCGCCGCACTCGTGCACGGAGCCGATGCCGAGGGAGGCCGCGTGGGCGAGGGCGGTGCGCTGGGCCTCGGCGCGCTGCGCCGGGGTGATCGCGGCGAGCGCGGCCTCGCGTACGACGTGATGGGCGTCCCGGGTGAGCGGGGCGTCCTCGCGGGGGACGTCGCCGGTGATCAGATCCAGCAGGGCGGTGCTGACGACCGCCGAGTGCACGTCGATGCGGGACAGGTAGAGCGGACGGCCGCCGGTCGCCTCGTCGAGTTCGGCGCGCGTGGGCGGGCGGCCACCGGGCCAGCGGGCGGCGTCCCAGCCGTGCCCCAGCAGGACGCGGTCGTCCGGGCGGGCGGCGGCGAAGTCGCGGACCAGGGCGAGGGCGGCCTCCAGGGAGGGCGTGTCGGACAGGTCGAGTCCGGTCAGGGCGAGGCCCGTGGCGGTGGTGTGCACATGGGCGTCGGTGAAGGCGGGGGTGACGAGGGCACCGTCGAGGTCGATCACCTCGTCCACGCCGTCGGCGAAGGCGTCGGCGGCGCCCTCGGAGCCGACCCAGGCGACGTGGCCCCGTTCCACCACCATCGCAGTGGCGAAGGGGTCGGCGGGGCTGTGCACCTCTCCTCGGCGCAGGAGGACGGTCTTGGGGGGCTCGGCGACGCGCTCACTCATAGCGGACAGTTTCTCCTGTCGCCGGGGGGAGGTCGCACCTGGGCGTGTCGAAATCGCGCCGCACGTCCCCGCGGAACGACTGCCCGCGGCGGTGGCCTGCCGGCCACCGTCTCAGATTCTTGGTGGCCGGGCCTCGTACGGCGTGGACAGCACGACCGTCGTACGGGTCGAGACGCCCGCCAGGGACCGCAGGCGGGCCAGCAGTTCCTCCAGTTCGTGCGGAGTCGCCACCCGGACCTTGAGGATGTAGTTCTCGTCGCCGGCGACGCTGTGGCAGGCCTCGATCTCGGGGACGCCGGCGAGGCGGTCCGCGATGTCGTCGGGGGCGCTGGGGTCGAACGGTTTCACGGAGATGAACGCGGTGAGCGGCAGCCCGACGGCCTCGGGGTCGACCACCGCGGCATAGCCGCGGATGACGCCACGCTGTTCCAGCCGGCGCACCCGCTGGTGCACGGCCGACGTGGACAGGCCCGTGGCCTTGCCCAGGTCTGTGTAGCTCATCCGCCCGTCCTTGACGAGCAGCTGCACGATCTGTCGGTCCAGCTCCTCCATGGCGCCAAAACCTACAGTGCGCTTGATCTCCGCACCTGCACGCGGCATGTGACGAACGCCACACACCCCGAACGGGCTCCGTGATGGTCTCGTGATTACCGCCGAGGGTGGACGGGAAGTGCTTGCTGTGGTCGAGGCCGCAGCGCCTTCACGGCCCAGCCTTAGGGGGAGAATCCCATGCAGAGTGTCCATCGCCCTGGTCGATCCGCGTCCAAGCGGCAGCAGCCGGTCGTCGAGCCCGACCCGGAGGGCGTCGAACCCGACGTCTTCGACGACGAACCGGACGCCTACGACACCTTCGAGATGTACCGGGTGATCTGCCCGGACTGCGCCCAGCCGATCGCACTGCTGGCGGACGAGCAGGTCCTGCCGGAGCACGCGCTGTGCGCCTCGCCGTGGAACCCGTTCGGCCTCACGGTCTGTGCGGGTACGGGCCGCAAGGCGGCCGAGGCCCGCCCCGCGGACGAGTCCGTCGAGCCGCAGGAGCAGGACACCGCCCTGCTGCTGACGCTCCCCCGGGGTCTGAACTGGCGGACGCAGCCGTTCTCGCACGTCGGCGGCCCGGGCTCGCGCCCGATGCGCATGCCGGCGATGCGCCGCCAGGCCGCCTGAGCCCGCCTCACCGCATCCAGTAGGTGCCCTGCACCATGGCGCGCAGGCTGTCGTGGTGCAGGATCAGCGTGTCCGGGTCCGCCGGTAGGGCGACCTCCCCGAAGTGCGCCTGACGGTAGGCGATGCGCAGCATGACGATCGCGTGCCGCAGCGCGGCGTAGAGGGTGTGGAAGTCCATGTCCTGCGGGGTGTGCCCGGTCAGGCGTGCGTAACGGGCCTCGACGCGGTCGCGGCGCAGGAGGTCCGGCAGTCCGCGCTGCCCGGAGGCGACCGAGAGGTCGTGGAAGAAGCGGTGCAGATAGACGGTCCAGCCGAGGTCGACCTCGCGCGGGGCGAGCGCCGCCATCTCCCAGTCCAGGACGGCGACGGGGTCGAAGCCGTCGTAGACGATGTTCCCGATGCGGGCGTCGCCCCAGGTGAGGACGGGTTCGCCGGGTTCGCGCGGCCACAGTTCCTCCAGCCGGTCGAAGGCGGACTCGATGAGGGGCGAGCGGGGCCGGCCGTCGATCACCCAGGAGTAGTAGGCGCGTTGGGCCGTCACGTGCCGGCGCAGCGCGTCTCCCGCACCGGGCGCAGCGAGGAACTGGGCCTCGGTGAGGGGGACCTGGTCGTGCAGGCGGGCCAGCAGACCGACGGTCGCGGCCTCCAGGTGCTGGCGTTCGGCGTCGCTCGCCCGCTGCAGCCAACTGCCCTCGTAGGTGTACGGCATGACGTCCGGGGGCACGCGTCCGGCGACCCGCTCCATGACGAAGAACGGCGCCCCGAGCGGAGCCGGGTCCTCCTCCAGCCACAGCACACGGGGTACGGGCACGTCCGTGTGCCGGGCCACCAGGCGCAGGGTGCGGTACTGGCGGGCCATGTCGTACTCGGGGAAGACGGTGTACGCGCGCGGGTCCGCCGCCAGCCTCAGCACGCAGGCGGAGCAGGGCACTTCGGGGTGCTCGACGGCGAACAGCAGGGTCTCGCTCGACATGCCGTTGGAGGCCGGGACGGTGACGCCGGTGGCCCTGGCACCGGGCAGCCGGGTGCCGAGCCAGGCGGTGAGGCGCCGGGCGAGGTCCTCGGGGTCGCGGGTCGTGGTGCGCGGACGCGGTGCCGTGGCCATGGCGGGTTCCTCCCTCAGGGCGCGACCGAGTCGAAGCCGGTGAAGCCGCTCGGGTCGTGCCGGCCGAACGAGCCGTGCTCGAAGATGCCGTACCCGGTGTGTCCGTCGAGCCGGAAGCGTGCGGAGTGGTCGGTGACGCCGTAGGCGGCCAGGGGGTGGGGCAGGGTCATGTCGTACGTACGGCGGTCGGTCCAGCCGGGGCCCCGCCAGGTCCCGTGCTGCCAGTCGTCCGCCGGTGGATAGCCCGCGCCGAGCGCGAGCGGCGAGGAGACCAGGATCTCGGCGTCCAGCCTCTGCGGTCCCCGGGCGTCGCCGAGGTGGACGACCGCCCGTCGCGGATGGCGGGTGCCGGGGCGGTAGGTGATCTCGGCCCGGGGCCAGCCCAGTTGACGGTCGCGGCGGCCGGGCCGGACGAGGGTGGCGTCGTTCAGGCAGCGGTAGCCGTCGGCGTCCTCCTGGGTGATGACCATCAGGAAGCGGTCCTCGAAGCGGACCGGGCACCAGATCCAGTGGAAACCCTCGGTGGGGTGGTCCGCGGCGAGCCGCCCGCCGTCCTCGCCGGGTACCGGCCGCACCCCCCAGCTGCGGTCCCGGGTGCCGGTCCAGTCGTCGGCGGTGACCTGGAACTCCTGTGCGCCGGCGCGGATCACGCCCCGCGCGGTCCCCGCCTGGACGAAGCGGCGGCCCTCCAGGGTGAGCCGGTCACCCCGGCGCTGGAGGTGGTGCGGCTCCCAGAGGGCCGGGAAGGCGGCCGTCCAGGTGAGGTCGTACGACAGCTGCTCGTCCTCGCAGATCAGGCGCAGTTCCTCCAACGGGCGCGGGACCTCGATGCGCAGCGGACCGACGGCGAGCCGCATCCGGTCCTCCCCCAGGGCGTCGGAGGCGCGGACGGCGTGCAGGGTGTCCCCGGTGCGCAGGGTGGCGTAGGCGTCGGTCACGCCCAGGTTGGGGTAGACGCCGAGGCCGAGGATGAGCAGGGCGCGCCCGGCGTGGTCGAAGACGTGGAAGATGCAGCGGTCGTAGGCGTTGCGGTCGCCGGTCGCCACGTGCCTCATGGACAACGGCACCTGGTGCACGGGGTATTCGTCGAGCGGTACGGGACGGTCGTCGGCCACGGGCACCCCCTGAACGATGGTCGGCTGACGGTACGTCAGTTGACCTGAGGTGGCCAGAGGGGGAGCCGGACGCGCCTGAACTGACGCGCGATACCGCCGGGCGGTGACCTGTCCGGCCGCTGCCGCGTTGCCCGGGTATGACCCTCCTGTACGCAGCCACCGGGCGTCAGCGCCGGATCTTCGTGCCCCGCCCCGCGGAATCGGTTCCGCCGCCCATGCCGCAGGACCCGCCCATCTACCGCGATCTCATGCGGACCTGGGCCGACCGGGGCCGCACCCTGCCGGGCCGCCACGACCCGGAGTGGATCAGGCTGGCGGCCCCGACGGTCCGCACGGGCCAGTTCAGCGACCTTCGGGTCCCGCCACGTGACGGGCGATGACCATCCGCTGGATCTGGTTGGTGCCCTCGACGATCTGCAGGACCTTGGCCTCGCGCATGTAACGCTCGGCCGGGAAGTCGGCGGTGTAGCCGTATCCCCCGAGTATCTGCACGGCGTCCGTGGTGACCTTCATGGCCGTGTCGGTGCAGTGCAGCTTGGCCATGGCGGCCTGCTTGGCGAACGGCCTGCCGGCGTCGCGCAGCCGGGCCGCCGCGAGGTAGAGCGCGCGGCCGGCCTCGATCTGGGTGGCCATGTCGGCGAGCATGAAGCGCAGGCCCTGGAAGTCGGCGATGGGACGGCCGAACTGCCGGCGCTGGGTGGCGTAGCCGACCGCCTCGTCCAGGGCGGACTGGGCGAGGCCGATCGCGCAGGCGGCGATACCGAGCCGCCCGGAGTCGAGGGCGGACAGGGCGATGGAGAAGCCCTGCCCCTCCTCGCCGATCCGGCGGTCGTCGCCGACCCGGACGCCGTCGAAGTGGACCTGGGCGGTGGGCGAGCCCTTCATGCCCATCTTCTTCTCGGGCACCGCCCCGCTCACGCCCGGTGCGTCCCCGGGGACCAGGAAGGCGGTGATCCCGCGGGGGCCCTCCTCGCCGGTGCGGGCCATCACGGTGTAGAAGTCGGCGATGCCGCCGTGCGTGATCCAGGCCTTGGTGCCGTTGATCACCCAGGCGTCACCCTCCGGGACGGCCTTCGTACGCAGCGACGCCGCGTCGGAACCGGCGGACGGCTCGGAGAGGCAGTAGGCGCCCAGCAGGCCGCCGCCCAGCATCGCGGGCAGGTGCTCGACCTGCTGCTGCTTGGTGCCGTAGGTCGCGAGGCCGTAGCAGGCGAGCGTGTGCACGCTGACGCCGAGGCCCACGGTGAGCCGGGCCGCGGAAAGCTCCTCCAGGACCTGGAGGTAGACCTCGTAGGGCTGGTCGCCGCCGCCGTACTCGGAGTCGTAGGGCAGGCCGAGCAGGCCCGATTCGGAGAGCAGGGTGAAGACCTCGCGCGGGAAGCGTCCCGCGTCCTCCTCGTCGGCCGCCTTCGGCGCGATCTCGCGCTGGGCGATGTCCCGGACGAGCGCGAGCAGGTCCCGCGCCTCTTCCGTCGGCAGCTGACGCTCCACCGGCTGCGGATCGCGGTCGGACATGGCGTCGGTCTCCTCCCTGTTCGGGCACCGGCGGTCCGGCCCGTCGGGTGGGGGCGCTCCGCCTGGTCGTTCCGTGGTACCGCGGGCGCCCGCTCCCGGGTCTCGGAAGCTTGCTGACCAGCGGCTGTGCGCAGTGAGTATGCCCGATCAGCGACCTCCAGTCACCAGTTAACGACCGCTTACTTCAAGAATCCGGCCGGAACTCCTGGCGGCACCGGAGGGCGGGCACCCACGGCCGCCGTGCGCAC
Organism: Streptomyces sp. NPDC001135; assembly: GCF_053598395.1. Lineage (NCBI taxonomy): Bacteria > Bacillati > Actinomycetota > Actinomycetes > Kitasatosporales > Streptomycetaceae > Streptomyces > Streptomyces sp. NPDC001135. The sequence goes on from NZ_JBSFKD010000019.1 coordinate 41,598, forward strand.
CCCGGCGGATCAGCCGTCGCGGCGGGCCGGCTGCGGGGCCGGGTAGGCGGGGTCCAGCTCCTCGACGGCGCGCAGGGCTCCGCCGAGCGTCTTGACCAGAAGTTCGCGCATGGCGGCGCGGGACAGCTCGGGGCGGTCGATCCAGTCCAGCGTCGCGCCCTCGACGCCGCACACCCAGGAGAGCAGGCCCATCCGGGCCAGCGGAGCGATGTCGCTGCGGCCGTAGGCCCCTTCGGCGATGGTGGCGATGATGGCCTCGCGCACCCCGTCCCGGATCGCGTGCACTTCGGCGTCGAAGCCGACGCCGCCGCTGACGATGGTGCGGTAGGCGGCCTGGTGGTGCTCGGCGTAGTGCAGATAGCCGTCGATGGTGCGGTGGACGCGGTCCACGGCGGGCCTCTCCAGGCCGCCCGCGGCCGAGGTGACCAGGTCGGCGACGGAGTCCTGGATGATCGCCAGGTAGTAGCCGCGCTTGGACTGGAAGTAGTAGTAGATCAGCCCCTTGGCGACATGCGCCTGGCGGGCGATGTCATCCATGGACAGCGCGTCGTAGGACGTGTCGGCGAACAACTTCCGCCCGATGGCGATGAGTTCGGCGCGACGCGCCACCGAGCGCTCGGTACCGTTCGCCGGGGGGCGGACGGCGGCACGCTGCTGAGGCATATTCAATTTCGACCCTGGTCTGGGAGGTCGGTGGGACCTCCGCAGTATGTCAGAACATGCCGGCCGCGTGCGGCTCGGTCAGAGCAGGCCCAGCTGGGTCACGAGCATCGCGATCACCGCGACGAGGACCCAGCCCATGACGTGCTCGAGGATCTCCGGGCCGTCTTCCTGGGGGCCGCCGGTGCGGACGCGGGCGGCGGTGGCCGGGTGTGCGGTCATGGTTTCTCACAGAGGTCGGACGTACGGAGCGGAACCCCCCACCCTTTTGTCCACCTTGCCACCCGCGACGGCGTTTGCGGCAGAGACGTTGCTCACAGGGGCCGGGTCAGCGCACGCCCACCGCCTCGAGCGCCTTGCGCTGGCGCGGGCTCGGGTGGGCCGGGAAGTAGAGGTAGCAGACCCCGCCGGGGCCCGGGACGACCTTCCCCGAGGCGTTGTACCGCTTGGTCCGGAGCCAGATGTTCTCGAACTCCCGGCGCAGATAGACCCGCCGTACCGCGTCGTCGCTGGCCGAGGCCGGGTCGTTGGCGATCACGTCGCCGTCCGCCGTGAACCCGATCACGGTCATCAGATGGCCGGAGGTGCCGTAGCCGGCGCCGGTCAGCTCCGTCTTCAGGAACGACTGCGACGTTATGGCCGGGATGCCGGCCGCGATCAGGGTCTCCAGGTCGGTCAGCGAGGCGAGGCGCGTGACCACACTCTGCAGGTCCTCGAACGTGGCCGCGTAGGCCGCGTTGAACGGCCAGTTGCCGCAGCCCTCGTACTGGTAGTCGTAGGTGAACCGGGCGGCGTGGTCGACCTGCGGATCGGCGTAGGAGGGGTCGACCCAGGACAGCTGCTCGGGCGTGAGCCGGCCGCCCCAGTACTCGACGACCATCTGCGAGGAGGTGGGGCTGCACCAGGCCTCGCCGCCGTTGTCGTACTCCGGGTACTGGCCCTTGTGGATCTCCTGGGAGTAGCGCGGGACGGCCAGTTCCTGGGCCAGGCCGGGGGTGGAGGCGGGGACGGTGAAGCGGTCGGGGATGTCGGAGCCCATGGCGCCGAGCCGCCACACGGTGGGGGTCAGACGTGTGCCGGGCCTGCGGTACAGGGTCAGGCGCAGCCGGTACGACTCCAGGCGCAGGCCGGTGCTCGCGTCGTTGATCGCGAAGGTGTCGGTCCAGATGGTGCTCCTGCCGTCGGTCTGGTCGTCCACGGAGGTCCGCTTGATGTCCCGGTCACCGGAGGCCCAGCGGCCCATCACGTACCAGGGGGTCACGGTGCCGTCGGAGTACGTGCCCTGCAGTTCGACCTGGAGCCAGGTGCCGTCGGGGGTGTGCGCGTTCCAGGAGGCGACGACCTCGGTGGCGGGGACGGTGAGCCGGTGGACCGGGGCGGTCCAGGTGGCGTACTCCCAGGTGGCGGTCGTGCCGGTGTGCGGGTCGGTGTAGTCGCTGCGGCCGGCGGGGGTGCCGATCACGACGCCGGGGCGGGCGCCGGCGACGGTCCGGACGCCCTGGGCGGCACCGAGGCGCCACTCGCGGTACGTGGTCCAGGCGTGGTAGTCGACCGGGCGGGCCTGCGGCCGGCCGGCGTCGCCGGTACCGGCGGCGGGGCGCCGCGCGGCGGCGGCAGCGGGGGCCGTGCCGCCGGCCACCGCTACGGCGACGGCGGCGGTCAGGACGGTTCTGCGGGACGGTTGTCGGGCTCTGCTCATGGGCTCGATGACCCCCAGGTGTGCGATGCGGTCGGGGCTGATCTGCACGTGTGCGCCAACTATGGAGCAGCGGGCATGCCCCTGCCAGCACTTCGACGCATGCCGCGCCAGGAATATTGGTCTGAGCCACTGAAAGGTGCCGGATCGCCCCGCCGGCACGTGCGGGATGGTGCCGGTGCGCCCCGGAAGGGGCGCGGGGAGCTGCGCGACCGGCCCACCGCCGCCCGCACGGCTCCCCGCGACCACCCGGGCGCTGCGCCTCGCCGGGTGGGCTCCTCGCGTCAGACGAGATCCATCGCCGCGACCTCGTCGGGGCGCCCGTAGCTGATCGGGCCCTGGAAGCGGCGGCGGGCGGTGGCGAACCACCACACCGTCGCCACGACCAGCACCACCGCGAGGGCGATCGGCGCGTAGTTGAAGGTGTCGGCGGTGATCGGCGAGGCCTGCGGCAGCATGAACAGCACGCTGCTGAGCACGATCCAGATCACCGCGAGCCAGCCGACCGGCCGGCCCCAGCGGCCCAGGTGCCAGGGTCCCGGCTGGAACTCGCCGCCGAGCCGCAGCCGCAGGAAGATCGGCACGGCGTAGGCGAGGAAGAGACCGACCACGTTGACGCTGACGATGGCGGTGAAGGCGGTGTGGGACCACCAGCCCGGCACGACCAGGGCCACCGAGCAGACCACCGCGAGCCACACCGCCTTCACGGGCGTACGGGTGCGCGGCGAGACCGAGTGCCACCAGCGGGAGCCGGGCATGGCTCCGTCCCGGGAGAAGGCGAAGATCTGCCGGGTGTTGCTGGTGAGGTTGGCGAGACCGCAGAAGAGCATCGCGCCGATGACGATGAGGAGCATGACCTTGGCGGCGGCCAGTCCGAGGCCGTCGATGAGAATCTGGACCGGTGGCGCCGCGGAACCGGCCACCTTGGCGTAGTCGCCAATGCTGTAGACCAGTGCCAGCATCAGGATGAGACCGGTGATCGCCGAATAGCCGATGGCGCGGGTGATCCCCCTGGGCGCGTTGACCGTCGCGCGGACCGTTTCCTCGGACATGTGGAAGCTGCCGTCGAACCCGGTGAACGTCCAGCTGGTGACCAGCAGGCCGAGCATGCCTCCGTAAAGTCCGCTCGTGAAGCCGGTGTTGTTCTCGAAATGCGTCACGAACGACGCCGGCTGATGATGGCCGGGTATCACTATGAGTGCGCCCACGATCACCACGAGTCCGATCAGCAGCCACCACACGGAAATGCGGTTCAGTACGGCGACGAGCTGGACGGTGTAGGTGTTGGCGAGGCCCTGCACGACGATGATCAGGGCCGTGATCAGCACTGTCTGATGCGTGGTCGGCTGGTAGGAGGGCCACTGCAGCTGGATGAAGGCCTGGATGAAGGTGGCGGCCGCATAGCCGGTGGCGGCGGTACCGCCGATCTGGCCGACGAAGTTCAGCCAGCCCGTGTACCACGACCAGGCACCCTTGTGCCGCTTTGCAAGTTTACCGGCGGAGAAATACAGCGCGCCGCTCGTCGGATAGGCCGAGGCGACTTCCGCCATGGCCGCGCCGATGAGCAGCACCATGACGCAGACACCGATCCAGCCGAACACGAGAATGCGGGGGCCACCCGCATTCATACCGAATCCGAAGGACGAGAAAATACCCGAGAGGATATTGATGATGGTGAAGGAGATCGCGAAATTGTCGAACGCCTGGAAGCGCCGGGTGAGTTTCCGCGGATAACCCATCGCGTGCAGGGTCGCGTCGTCGTCGAGCACGACCGGGTCCTCTCCCGCACGGGCCTTCGCCCGTGGAGTCGACATCCGTTCCGACACAGATCGGCCTTTCTCTCGATGGGGAGCAGGGACGAACGAACAGGGTCAGTCGGGTCGCGGGACGGGCAGACCGCAGGCGCGCCGGGCCCGGGAGAGCTGTTCGGCGGGGTCACCGAAGGCGCTCCAGGGCATGCGCGAGGCGTACGGGCCCATCGCCGTGAACACCGCCCGGGCCTCGAACTCGCGCTGGGCCATCACGAGCGCGTGCGCGAGGTAGGCCAGGTCGAGCACCGGTGTGAAGCGGTACCCCTCGGCCGCCGGCAGCCAGTTGTGGTAGATGGCCAGCGCGGTGGAGCGCCACTGCGGCTGTTCCCAGACGCGGTCGGCGAGCAGCTGGGTGGGGTTGTAGCTCTCCACCAGGGCCACCAGCGGCAACAGCCGGAGGGCGGAGTCGGCGGGCGCCCGCTGGCTGAGGAAGGCGGCCACGTCCCAGGCCGCGTTGACCGAACCGCCGTAGCGCGTGAAGAAGCACGACAGGAAGCGGTGGTGGCCCTCGCGGTGCCAGGGGTCCAGGGACAGGATGTGCCCGAACAGCCGCCAGGGGCCGGGCGGGGCGGTGAGCAGACCCTGCGGGGCGGGGTCGCGCAGCCGGTGCAGCCGGGCCATGGCGAGCTTGGCGACCCAGGGCGTGGGGTCCTCGGGGGCCAGGACGGCGGCCCGGTCGCAGGCGGTCAGCGCGATCCGCTCCAGCGCCTCCGCGCGCTCGTCGCGCGCGTCGGCGGCCCGCAGCGCACGCTGCACCGCGACCCGGGCCCACATCAGCGTCGCCTCGGGCGTCGGCTCCTCGGCGACCCAGCGCTCGACCAGATCGGTGCCGGCCGCCTCGGAGGCGAGGACCAGCGAGCGGTGGGCGCGCAGGGCGAAGTCGGAACGCGTCTCGGCGAGGGCCTCGTACGCGTATCGATAACGTCCGGCGCGCACATCGACGCATACGCTCGCCAGGACACGGTCGTCGGCCGCCGGATGCCACACATAGTGCCCTTCGAATAACCCCGCGGCCATGTCTCCCTGCCAGTCCCCGTACGACGCACACCGGTTGCGCTGGAGGCACCCTACTCAGCTACGGGCACACCCGGAACGCCGAATTCGACATATCGGTCAGGGGATTCACGAATGTTTATCCGGGCCATTGACTGGCTGCCAGCCGATGATTCAAACCCCGACGTTTTGAGTGCGGCGGCCGCCCTGGTCCGGCCGCTATGGGCCACTACTACACTGTTTCCGGAAAACCGCCCACACCGACCCACACCGGGGAACCACCATTCTCGACCTCGCCGCCCGGCTGCGCGGGCTTCCCCCCTCCCTCGGGCCGGTCCGGCTGATCGGCGTCGACGGGCACGCCGGCTCGGGAAAGTCCACCTTCGCCGGGCACCTGGCCGCCGCGCTCGGCGGTGCTCCCGTACTGCACCTCGACGACATCGCCAGCCACGAGCGGCTCTTCGCGTGGACCGACCGGCTCATGACCCAGGTGATCCAGCCGCTCGCCCGCGGCGAGAGCGCGCACTACACGCCGTACGACTGGCGAGCCCGTACGTTCACCGCGCCACGCCCGCTGCCGGCGGCGCCCGTGGTCCTGGTCGAGGGGGTGGGGGCCGGGCGCCGGGCGCTACGACCGCACCTGGCCCTGCTGCTCTGGATGGAGCTGCCCCGGGAGGAGTCCTGGACGCGCGGCCGGCTGCGGGACGGGGCGGAGCAGCGGGAGTTCTGGGAGGGGTGGGTGGCGGCGGAGCGCGCGCACTTCGCCGAAGACCCTTCGCGCCCCCATGCCGATCTCCTGGTACGGCAGTCACCTGAGGGGTACGAGGTGCTGGCGGGGCCGGCGTCAACCCGTGGACCGGACCAAAGCATGACCCAGAGTGATGGACCGTCCCCGTTGTGGTGAAGTGGTGAAGACCCCGACCGGACGAACTTCCCCGAAGGCCTCAACTCGGCTTGACCCGGGGGCCGTACAGGTCTTACGTTCTCAATGTGCGGCCATTCGGAGCCGCTCACAGACGCGAAGCCCCCGGTTGTTCCCCCGTGATCGGGGGCTTCGTTCTGCCCGCGGACGTTTTTCCCGGCGCCCGGCGCACCGATCCGCTCACCCTCGGTCACGAAACCCTGTGCGCCCCGTCTGCTCCCACCTCGTCAAACGGCCTGCGCGGCACCCTTCGGCACCCGGTCTTCACGCGGGTACGATGCCCTCGGGGCGACCTTCGCGGCTGCCTCGCGCACTGGTAACTCCGGTCCGCGGCACGGCGGTTCGATGCGCGGCGTCCGTCGGGCGACTGCCCGGTGGTGAACCACGGGGGCACGGTCTGTGGGGGGACGGGATGGACTTCGGCACGCAGGGCCCCGAGGCCCCGGCCGACCTGGCCTGGCTGCGAGGGGTGGACGCCTACACGATGGGCGCCTATCCCCAGGCGGAGGAGGAGTTCCGCACCGCGGTGCGGATGGACTCCGGGATGGCGGACGGCTGGCTCGGGCTGCACGCGCTCCGGGTCGACACGACGACCTCGCTGCTCAGGATGTTCCGGCACCGCGACCGCTTCGGCGAACAGCGCGCCCGGCACCGCCGGACCCTCAACTCCTGGTACTGGCTGGGCTGGTGGGTGCAACCGGTGCTGGAGAGCCCGCGTGACCTGCTGCTGGCGCACGCCTCCCACTGGCTGGACGGCCGGCACGTGCCCGAGCTGGACCGCGCCCTCGCCGGCCTGCCCCCGGTCGACACCGATCCCCAGGTCCGCTTCCTGCACGCCTGCCGCTCCTATCTGGTGAAGGACTGGGAGCAGCTGGTACGGCACACCGACCCGCTGCTGGACGACCCCATGCTCGGCATCGAGGCCGGCCTGTTCGGCGGCATGGCCCGGGTCCGGCTGGAGATGTACGGCCAGGCCGAACCGCTGCTGTCGGCGGCGCTGATGCGCTGCCGCAGTGAGCAGCCGCAACGCAAGGAGCTGCGCTACTGGCTGGCCCGGGCGCACGAGGGCACGGGCCGCAGCGCCGCCGCGCTCCCCCTCTACCGGGCCGTGCACCGCGTGGACCCGGCGTTCATGGACACCTCGGCGCGGCTCGCGGCGATCGCCGAGGGCGACGGGTACGACGACGGCGCCGATCTCGCCGCCATCACCCTGACGGGTGTCGGACAGGACAGTGTGGACGGCCCGGACGGGTACGACCCCGTCTTCGGCACCGAGGGCCGTGACCTGCGGCTGCCGGAGCCGGACCTGCCGACGGGGCCCCTGCCGTCGGTGACCGATCGGGCGGTGCGGGTGAAGACGGGTGTGTCGTCCGCACCGATCCCGGCCGGGCCCACCGATCCGGCCCTGCTCGAGGAGGCGCTCGCCGAGCTGGAGCGCATGGTGGGGCTGGCGCCGGTGAAACGCCAGGTCAAGGCGTTGTCGGCGCAGTTGAACATGGCCCGGCTGCGGGCCGGGCAGGGCCTGCCGGTGCAGCCGCCGAAACGGCACTTCGTCTTCTCCGGGCCGTCGGGGACGGGGAAGACCACGGTCGCCCGGATCCTCGGCCGGGTCTTCTACGCCCTCGGGCTGCTCGGCGGTGACCACCTGGTCGAGGCCCAGCGGGCCGATCTGGTCGGGGAGTACCTCGGGCAGACGGCCGTCAAGGCCAACGAGCTGATCGACTCCGCGATCGGCGGGGTGCTGTTCGTGGACGAGGCGTACTCCCTGTCCAACTCGGGTTACGGCAAGGGCGACGCGTACGGCGACGAGGCCCTGCAGGTGCTGCTGAAGCGCGCCGAGGACAACCGGGACCACCTGGTGGTGATCCTCGCCGGCTATCCGGAGGGCATGGACCGGCTGCTGGCGGCGAACCCCGGGCTGTCGTCCCGCTTCACGACCCGGGTCGACTTCCCCTCCTACCGGCCGCTGGAACTCACCGAGATCGGCAAGGTCCTCGCGGCGGAGAACGGGGACGTGTGGGACGACGAGGCGCTGGAGGAACTGCGCTCGATCGCCGGGCACGTGGTCGACCAGGGGTGGATCGACGAGTTGGGGAACGGGCGGTTCCTGCGGACGCTGTACGAGAAGAGCTGTGCGTACCGGGATCTGCGGTTGTCGACGTACGCGGGTTCCCTGTCCCGGGAGGACCTGGCGACGCTGCGACTGCCCGACCTGATGCAGGCGTACGGAGAAGTGCTGTCGGGCAGGGGGCCGCAGGATCCCTCGGCCATGTGAAGCGCCCACCCAAGGGGCTCGGGGCTGCGGGGGACATTGCGGCTCCGGCACGTGGGCACGGCCGGCCACGACGCGCCGGCAGCCGCACAGCTCCCCGCCGCCCGAGCTCTCAGGCGAGTGCTCCCTCCGGCTCCCCGCTCACCCTGGGCTCCGTCAGCTTCATGTCCGGCACCTCCCGGTGCGCCGGATCCCGCACCTCTCCCACCAGCATCTCCAGGACGTCCTCCAGCGCCACCAGACCCAGCACCTTGCCGCTCGCATCCGCCACCTGGGCCAGATGAGTGGCCGCTCGGCGCATGACGGTCAGTGCGTCGTCGAGCGGCAGCTCGGCCCGCAGGGTCGCCATCGGGCGCCACACGTGCTGCGGCACCGCACGGTCCGAGTCCTCCAGGTCCAGGACGTCCTTGACGTGGACGTACCCCATGAAGGGACCCTTGTCCGTCGCGGCGACCGGGAAGCGGGAGTACCCGGTGCGGGCCGTCAGCTCGACGATCCGTCCCGGGGTGATCGCCGGGTCCACCGTGACCAGGGACTCCCGGCGCAGCAGGACGTCCGTCACCGGGCGGGAGCCCAGTTCCAGGGCGTCCTCCAGGCGTTCCCGTTCCTCGGGGTCGAGCAGGCCCGCCTGGCCGGAGTCCTCCAGCAGGCGGTTGAGCTGCTCGCTGGTGACCACCGCCTCCACCTCGTCCTTGGGCTCGACCCGGAACAGGCGCAGGACGGCCTGGGCGCAGGTGCCCAGGGACACCGTGATCGGCCTGCACAGGCGGGCGAAACAGACCAGGCCCGGGCTCAGCCACAGAGCCGCCTTCTCGGGGGCCGCCATCGCCAGGTTCTTCGGCACCATCTCACCGATGACCAGGTGGAAGAAGACCACCGCGGCCAACGCGATCACATAGCCGAGCGGATGGATCACGCCGTCGGGCAGACGCACCGCCTCGAACACCGGTTCCAGCAGGCGCGCCACCGTCGGCTCGGCCACCGCGCCCAGTGTCAGGGAGCAGACGGTGATGCCGAACTGGGCCGCGGCCATCATCTGCGGCAGCCTCTCCAGGCCGTACAGCACCTGGCGGGCCCGGGCGGTGCCGAGCGGTTCGATCTGGCTGCGGCGGACGGAGACCAGCGCGAACTCGGCGCCGACGAAGAAGCCGTTGGCGAGCACGAGCAGCGCGGCGAAGACCAGTTGGAGGACGCTCATCGGACGGCCTCCATCACGTTCACCGCCGGGACCGTCCTGACCAGGCGGACCCGTTCGGCGCGGTAGTGGCCGACCTGGCGGACCGAGAGCCGCCAGCCGGGCAGTTCGGCCCGGTCGCCGGGGGCCGGGATCCGGCCGAGCAGGTCGGCGACCAGTCCGGCGACCGTCTCGTACGGCCCCTCGGGCACGTCGAGGCCTATGCGCTGCAGGATGTCGACGCGGCAGCTGCCGTCGACGTCCCAGGCGGGCCGCCCGTCCTCCGGCGGGGCGGGCGCCAGCTCGGGCACGTCCTTGGCGTCGTGCTCGTCGCGGACCTCTCCGACGAGTTCCTCGACGATGTCCTCCAGGGTGACGACGCCGGCCGTGCCGCCGTACTCGTCGACGACGACCGCGATCGGCTGCTCGCTGCGCAGCCGCGCCAGGAGCGGCTGGACGGGCAGGGTCTCGGGGACGAGGAGGGCCTTGCGGGCGATACGGCTGACGGGGGTGCGCAGCCGGTCGCGCGCGGGGACCGCGAGGGCGTCCTTGAGGTGGGCCATGCCGACGACGTCGTCGATCTTCTCCCGGTAGACGGGGAAGCGGGACAGGCCGGTGGCCCGGGTGAGGTTGACGACGTCCTCGGCGGTGGCCGTGTCCTGCAGGGCGCTGACCCTCACGCGCGGGGTCATGACGTGCTGCGCGGTCAGCTCGCCCAGGGACAGGGTGCGCACGAACAGGTCGGCCGTGTCCTGTTCCAGGGCGCCGGCCTGGGCGGAGTGCCGGGCCAGGGAGACCAGTTCGCCGGGGGTGCGGGCGGAGGCCAGTTCGTCGGCGGGCTCGACGCCGAGCGCGCGCACCAGCCGGTTGGCGACCGTGTTGAGTGTGGCGATCACCGGGCGGAACAGCCGGGAGAAGTGGTGCTGCGGGCCGGCCACGAACCGCGCGACCTGAAGTGGCTTGGACACCGCCCAGTTCTTGGGCACGAGTTCGCCGATCACCATCTGGACCGCGGAGGCCAGCAGCATGCCGACGACCACGGCGACACCGGAGACGGCGCCGCCCGGGATGCCGAGCGCGGCGAACGGGCCGTGCAGCAGCTCGGCCAGCGCCGGTTCGGCGAGCATGCCGACGACCAGGGAGGTGATGGTGATGCCGAGCTGGGTGCCGGAGAGCTGGAAGGACAGCTCCTTGAGCGACTCCGCGACCCTACGGGCCCGTCGGTCGCCCTCGGCGGCGGCCTGCTCGGCGTCCGTCGACTCGACGGTCACCAGGCCGAACTCCGCGGCCACGAAGAAGCCGTTGGCGAGGATCAGCAGGAAAGCCGCTCCGAGGAGCAGCAGGGGGATGGTCACGCTGCCACCGCCTTCCCGGTATGTCGGGTCGGGGCGGCGCAGGTACTACAGGACGATCCGTCCATCGCTGGAGGGAGTCACTCCTCGGGTAGCAGGAACCCCTGTGCACCGGGCGGCACGCAGGGGCGGAGGCGCAGCGAAGAGGCCTCCGCCACCAGATTAATCAAGACAGGGGCCACTCGGGCAGGGTGGGCGCCCCCGAGTCAGCCCTGATCTTCGACCGGGTGGGTCGTGGAGCGGGCTTCGGCGAGCGCGCGCAGGGTCTGTGCGTCGGCGATGGCACGCTGCTTGGCAAGGCCCGGCTGGATGCCGAGCGCGGGCAGGCTGGTGCCGTCGCTGAGGTCGAGGAACACCCACGGATCGCCCGGACGGAGGTTCACCTGGAGGATCTCCTCCCAGGCCAGGCGCCGCCTGCTGGCGATGTTCACCACGGTGACGCCGGACTCGTCGGCGACGACCTTCACCCGGGCCAGCTGGGCCAGCACCCAGAAGATCAGCGCCCCGGTGACGATGAAGCTGGCCCGCTCCCCCGGGCCGAGCTGCTCCAGTAGCAGGGCGACCCCGGAGATGGTCAGGAAGATCGCGACACCGGCGGTGAGCAGGATCACCCGGGTGTGGCCCGGCCGGAAGGTGACGGGAAGGGAGGGAAGATCGGACATCGCGGTGCGTACCCCTTACAGGCGGCAGGCGTGGATGGCCGTGGTGAGGATGGCGCGGGCGCCGATGGCGTACAGGTCGTCCATGATCCGCTGCGCCTCCTTGGCGGGGACCATGGCGCGGACCGCGACCCAGCCCTCGTTGTGCAGCGGGGAGACGGTCGGGGACTCCAGGCCGGGGGTGAGGGCGACGGCCTTCTCCAGCTGCTCGACGCGGCAGTCGTAGTCCATCATCACGTACGTCCGGGCGACCAGGACGCCCTGGAGGCGGCGCAGGAACTGCTGGACCTTCGGCTCCTCGCCGTCGGTGCCGGTGCGGCAGATGACGATCGCCTCTGACTTCATGATCGGCTCGCCGAAGACCTCCAGGCCCGCGTTGCGCAGGCTGGTGCCGGTCTCCACGACGTCGGCGATGACCTCGGCGACACCCAGCTCGATGGCGGTCTCCACGGCGCCGTCCAGGTGGACGACGGAGGCGTCGACACCGCTGTCCGCGAGGTGCCCCGCGACGATCCCCTCGTACGACGTGGCGACCGTCCTGCCCTTCAGGTCCTCGATGCCGTTCGCGGTGCCCGGCTTGGCGGCGAAGCGGAAGGTGGAACGGGCGAAGCCGAGCGGCAGGATCTCCTCGGCGTCGGCGCCGGAGTCGATCAGCAGGTCACGGCCGGTGATGCCCAGGTCGAGACGGCCGGAGGCGACGTAGATCGCGATGTCGCGGGGGCGGAGGTAGAAGAACTCGACCTCGTTCTCCGGGTCGACGATCCGCAGTTCCTTGGACTCGCGGCGCTGCTGGTAGCCGGCCTCATGCAGCATCTCCGCCGCAGGGCCGGACAGTGAACCCTTGTTGGGGACGGCGATGCGCAGCATGAGGTCGGCTTCCTTTGCTCGTTCTCTACGGGGCTGTGTGCGGGTACGGCTCAGAGGTGGGCGTAGACGTCGTCCAGGGAGATCCCGCGGGCGACCATCATCACCTGGACGTGGTACAGCAGCTGCGAGATCTCCTCGGCGGCCGCCTCCTTGCCCTCGTACTCGGCGGCCATCCAGACCTCGGCGGCCTCTTCGACGACCTTCTTGCCGATGGCATGGACACCCTTGCCGACCAGCTCTGCGGTGCGGGAGGTGGCGGGATCGCCGTGGGCGGCCTTGTGCTGGAGCTCGGTGAAGAGCTCCTCGAACGTCTTCTTGGACATGGTGGTCCCACCCTACGTGGTTCGGGCGGGACCTCAGTGCCAGGGTTCAGATACTGAGCGGAGCGTGGCCGCGGTCGCCACGGCGGCCGTCACCGCCTCGTGCCCCTTGTCCTCGTTCGAGCCCTCGATGCCGGCCCGGTCCAGGGCCTGTTCCTCGGTGTCGCAGGTGAGCACGCCGAAGCCGACGGGGACGCCGGTCTCGACGGCGACCTGGGTGAGGCCCTGGGTGACGCCCTGGCACACGTAGTCGAAGTGAGGGGTGCCGCCGCGGATGACGACGCCGAGGGCGACGACCGCGTCATAGCCGCGGCCCGCCAGCACCTTGGCGGCGACCGGGAGCTCGAAGGTCCCGGGGACCCGGATCAGGGTCGGCTCGTCGATGCCGAGCTCGTGCAGGGCGCGCAGGGCGCCGTTCACCAGACCGTCCATCACCTTCTCGTGCCACTGCGCCGCGATGACGGCGACCCTGAGGTCGCTCGCGTTGCGTACGGACAGTTCCGGTGCACCCTTGCCGCTCACGTCTCTCCTAAGTGCTTTCTCGCTTGCTTACTGGTTGCCGCAGGTGGATACGGCAGGTGTGTCCAGCCAGGGCAGGTCGTGCCCCATCCGGTCCCGCTTGGTGCGCAGGTAGCGGAGGTTGTGCTCGCCCGCCTGGACGGGCATCGGCTCGCGGCTGCTGACCTTGAGGCCGTGGCGCAGCAGCGCGTCGGTCTTCTCGGGGTTGTTGGTCATCAGGCGGACGCCGCGCACGCCGAGGTCGGCGAGGATCTGCGCGCCGGCGCCGTAGTCGCGGGCGTCGGCGGGCAGCCCGAGTTCGAGGTTGGCGTCGAGGGTGTCGCGGCCCTGCTCCTGGAGTTCGTACGCCCGCAGCTTGGAGAGCAGGCCGATGCCGCGCCCTTCGTGCCCGCGCAGGTAGACCACCACTCCCCTGCCCTCGGCCTGGATCCGTTCGAGGGCGGCGTCCAGCTGGGGGCCGCAGTCGCAGCGCAGGGACGCGAAGACGTCCCCGGTGAGGCATTCGGAGTGGACGCGGACCAGGACGTCCTCGCCGGTGCCGATCTCGCCGTGCACGAGGGCGACGTGCTCGACGCCGTCGACGGTGGACCGGTAGCCGTAGGCGGTGAAGGTGCCGTGCGCGGTGGGCAGGCGGGTCTCGGCCTCGCGGCGGACGGTGGGCTCGCTGCCGCGGCGGTAGGCGATCAGGTCCTCGATGGAGATGATCGTCAGCCCGTGCTTGCGGGCGAACGGGACCAGCTCGGGCAGCCGCAGCATACGGCCGTCCTCACCGGCGATCTCCACGATGGCGCCGGCCGGGCGCAGACCCGCGAGCCGGGCGAGGTCGACGGCGGCCTCGGTGTGGCCGTTGCGGACCAGGACGCCGCCGGGCTTGGCGCGCAGCGGGAAGACGTGGCCGGGGCGGACGAAGTCGGTGGGTTCGGCGGTGCCGCCGGCCAGCAGCTGGAGGGTGGTGGCGCGGTCGGCGGCCGAGATGCCGGTGGTCACACCGTGGGCGGCGGAGGCGTCGACGGAGACGGTGAACGCGGTCTTCATCGACTCGGTGTTGTCCTCGACCATCTGCGGGAGCCGGAGCCGGTCGAGTTCCTCGGGCTCCATGGGGGCGCAGATGAGTCCCCGGCACTCGCTCATCATGAACGCGACGATCTCGGGGGTCGCGTGTTCGGCCGCGATGACGAGGTCGCCCTCGTTCTCCCGGTCCTCGTCGTCCACGACGACGACCGGGCGGCCGGCCGCGATGTCGGCGATGGCCTGCTCGACCGGGTCGAGGGTGAACTCCTCGAAGTCGGCGGTGTCGTACAGCAGCGGTGCCGAGGTCATGCCGGAGCTCCTTCCAGGACGGGCTGCGGGCTCCTGCGGGAGCGCAGCCACCAGTCGCGCATGCCCCACAGGACGAGTGCGCCGTAGATGACGTAGACGAAGCCGGAAAACGCGTAGCCGTTGGCGAAGTTGAGGGGTACGCCGACGAGGTCGACGAGCAGCCAGGCGATCCAGAACTCGACCATGCCCTTGGCCTGGGCGTACATGGCGACGATGGTGCCGACGAAGATGTAGGCGTCGGGCCAGGGGTCCCAGGACAGGGACGGGTAGGCCGTGAAGAGCAGGGCGACGGCGACCGTGCCGGCGGCGGCCGCGCCGAGCATCGCCGCGCGCTCGCGCCAGGTGGCGAACCGGGGGGCGATGTGGCCGTCCGCGGACCGGCCCCGGTTGCGCTGCCACTGCCACCAGCCGTACAGCGCGACGGCCATGACGACGGCCTGCTTGCCGGCGCTGCCGGCCAGGTGGCCGTAGAAGGCGACGAAGAGGACCAGGCCGGAGAGGAACTGCACGGGCCAGGTCCACAGGGAGCGGCGCCAGCCGAGGGCGAGGGTGATCAGGCCGAGGATGTTGCCGACCATGTCCGACCAGATGATGTGCTGGCCGAAGAGGGTGAAGGCTTCGGAGTTCAGCCAGTTCACTGGGTGGCTCCCTGGGCGCGGTCGCCGAGGAGCCGCTCGACGTACTTGGCGATGACGTCGACCTCGAGGTTGACCGGGTCGCCGGGCTGCTTCACGCCGAGCGTGGTCAGGCCGAGGGTGGTCGGGATGAGGCTGACGGTGAAGTGGTCGGGGCCGGCCTCGACGACGGTGAGGCTGATGCCGTCGACGGTGATGGAGCCCTTCTCGACGACGTAGCGGGAGAGGTCCGCCGGGAGCGAGATCTTGACGATCTCCCAGTTCTCGGAGGGCTTGCGCGCGAGCACCTCGCCGGTGCCGTCGACATGGCCCTGCACGATGTGCCCGCCGAGGCGCGTGCCGACGGCGGTGGGGCGCTCGAGGTTGACGCGGGAGCCGACGGCGAGTGCGCCGAGGCTGGAGCGGTTCAGGGTCTCGGCCATGACGTCGGCGGTGAACTCGTCGCCCTCGTGCTCCACGACGGTGAGACAGACCCCGTTCACGGCGATGGAGTCGCCGTGCTGTGCGCCCTCGGTCACGACGGGGCCACGGAGCCGGAAGCGGGCGGCGTCGCCGAGGTTCTCGACGGCGGTGACCTCACCCAGCTCTTCGACGATTCCGGTGAACACTTCCCGGGTCCTCCTGCCTCTTCGGGCACGGACTCCGGGGCCTGTCGATGACGACAGAATCTACGGGTGAGCACACACCGGGGCGTCGCCGGAACGGACGCGTCCGTATGCGGACGCGTCCAGATACGGCGGCGCGCACACGGAAAAACGCATGCCCGCCCGCCGCGCACTGCCTCCCATCCGGACTTTAACCGTCGGTCCAGGAATTTCACCTGGTCAACCGGCCGCTGGAAGCGACCGGGTCGCGGACTGTAACCGCCGGTTCGGACTTTCACCGACCCCGGAGTGCGCTGCTTCTGGTACAGGGCCAGTGTGCCACGCCGGACGGCCGTCCCGACAGGTGGGCGGTGTGGGTTCCCTCACAGTGCGTGTCACCGGCCTTGCGCGGCGCAGTCGCCCCGCCCAACCGCCCGGCGAGCAGGGCCGATTGGCCGGGTCCGGACCCATTGACCGTCTTGGTCTAGTCCTTTTAGGGTGCGGACGGGTCCGGCGGCGGTGACGACGGCCCTTGCCCGCCGCCGGATCGCCGCCCACTGCCGTCAGCCCGGCGGGACCAGCCGGGGCATGTCACATTCACCGGGGTCCGGGCGGTCTCATCCGAGGAAGGGTGCCCCGACGGGGGGTGCCCGGAGTCCGGAGGGACAGACACAGCATGACCACGATCCTGGTGACCGGCGGAACCGGCACCCTCGGCCGGTGTGTGACGCGGCGGCTGCGGACGGACGGGCACGAGGTGCGCGTGCTGAGCCGGCACGCACAGCCGTACGCCGTCGATCTGCGGGCCGGCGGCAGCGGTCTGGACGCCGCCCTCGCCGGGGTGGAGACCGTGGTGCACTGCGCGAGCACGCAGCGGGGCGGGGACGAGAAGGCGGCCGAGCACCTCATCGCGGCGGCACGGCGGGCCGGAGTGGGCCATCTGGTCTACATCTCCATCGTCGGGACCGACCGGGTGCCGCTCGGCTACTACCGGACCAAGCTGGCCGTGGAGCGGCAGATCGAGGAGTCGGGGCTCGGCTGGACCATCCTGCGCACGACCCAGTTCCATGACCTGCTGGCCTCGGTCCTGGGCGGGCTGGCCAAGGCGCCCGTCCTGCTGGTCCCGGCCGGGGTGCCGGACCAGCCGGTGGAGGTGGGCGAAGTCGCGGACCGGCTGGCCGGGTTGGCGCTCGCCGGTCCCGCCGGGCGGGTGGCGGACATGGGCGGCCCCGAGGTACGGACCCTGGACTCCCTGGCCCGCGCCTACCTCCGCGCGACCGGCCGGCGCCGGGCGGTGGCACAGGTACCGCTGTTCGGCGGGACCTATCGCGCCGCCCGCGCGGGCGGGCTGCTGACGCCGGAACAGGCCGTGGGGACGACGACGTTCGAGGAGTACCTGGGGCGGCGGTTCGGCGGCTGACGGGACGGAGGCGGACGACCGGGCCCACGTCCGGCAGGAGGGCGGCCGGCCGGCGGACGCCAGGAAGGGCCGTCCCTGCGGGGCGTGCCGACGGAGCGGGGCAGGGAACTCTCGGGGAGGGCCGGAACATGGGTGACGTGGGATGCGGACGGGACGAGGTGAGGCGGGCCCGGGCCGCCGTGGCGGCCGTGTTCGCCGTGCACGGCGCCGTGACCGGCACGTTCGCCACGCGTGTGCCGTGGATCCAGGACCACGCCTCGCTGAGCTCGGGCCGGTTGGGGTTCGCGCTGGCCTTCACGGCGTTCGGCGCCTCGTGCGCGATGCCGCTGGCGGGCCGGATCAGCCATCGTTTCGGCAGCCGTACGGCCCTGCGCGTACTGCTCGCGCTGTGGACGCTCTCCCTCGTCCTGCCGTCCCTCGCGCCGAACCTCGCCACCCTGTGCCTGGCGATGTTCACCTACGGCGCGAGTTCGGGCATGGCCGACGTGGCGATGAACGCCCTCGGCGTCGAGGTCGAGCGGCTGCTCGGCAGGTCGGTCATGTCGGGGCTGCACGGCATGTGGAGCGCGGGTGCGCTGACCGGCTCGGCGGCCGGCACACTCGCCGCGCACCTCGGCTCGGACGCCCGGCTGCACTTCGCGCTCGCCGCCGCCGTGCTCACCGTGCTCGGCCTGACGGCCTGCGCCTGGGTGCTGGATCTGCAGCCCGCCGAGGACGAGGAGCCGCCGCCGCGGTTCGCGCTGCCGCCGCGGTCGGCGCTGCTGATCGGTACGGTCGGCTTCTGCGCGGTGTTCGCGGAGGGCGCGAGCCTGGACTGGTCGGCGGTGTTCCTGCGGGACCGGCTGGACAGCTCGGCCGGTGTGGCGGCGGCCTGCACGACCGGGTTCATGCTGACGATGGCGGTGGCCCGGATCGCCGGGGACACGGTGGTGAACCGGTTCGGCGCCGTCCGCACCGTCCGGGCCGGCGGCGTCCTGGCCGTGCTGGGCGGTCTGCTGATCGTCGTCGCCGGGCATCCGGCCGTGGCGATGGGCGGGTTCGCGCTGATGGGGCTCGGCATCGCGGTGGTCGTCCCGCTGTGCTTCGCGGCGGCCGGGCACGCCGGGCCGAACCCGAGCCAGGCCATAGCGGGCGTGGCGACGATCACCTACACCTCGGGGCTGATCGCGCCGAGCCTGATCGGCGGGGTGGCCCAGGCGACCAGCCTCGTGGTGTCGTTCTGCGTGGTGACGGCCCTGGCGTGCGGGCTCGCCGGGTGTGCGGGCGTGCTGCGCACGGCCGAGCGCGGGGGCCGGAAGGAGATCAGCCGGCGGGCCGCAGCAGTTCCCGGCCCACGGCCCTGAAGGCATCCGTCCACGCCGTGGGCCGCAGGGTCGTGGCGTCCAGCCGGACCAGGACCCGGGTGCCCCGGGCGTAGGTCCGGGTGCCGTCGGCCGAGCAGAAGCGGAAGCCGTAGGTCAGGCCGGTGGTGCCGAGCCGCTCCAGCCAGAGGTGGACGGCGTAGGTGCCGGGGCTGGTCACCGGCGCCTCGTAGCTGATGCGCAGCTCGCGGACGGCGTTGCAGGCGTCGCCGGCCGCGTGCCAGTCGCCGTCGAAGCGGACGCCGTGCTCGTTCCACAGCTCGGTCCAGGCGCGCTCGACCATCAGCGGGTAGCGGGCGTTGTGCAGGAGCCCCAGTGCGTCGAGGTCGTCGAAGTGGACGGTGACGGGGATCAGCCGGCCGTGGGAGAGGGCGGGGGCGATCGGGGCTTCGGCGGTCACGGGAAGGGCTCCTGAACATGGCTGAATGTCGACGGTCCATACTAAGCGACCGCTCAGAAACCCCCGGGCCGTGGGGGCGCAGGGCCTGGGGATACCCGTGACAATGGTGCGGAACCCCTTCACGTACGTAAGAAAGCGAAACCCACCATGGACCTCGGCGTGCGCTGGAAACTGCACGGTGACGGGCGCACGCCCGCGCCCGGAGCGGTGGTACGCCCCGATGAACGGCTCTCCTGGCCCCGCACGGTGGGTCTGGGCGCCCAGCACGTGGTCGCGATGTTCGGCGCGTCCTTCGTGGCGCCCGTGCTGATGGGTCTCGACCCGAATCTGGCCATCATGATGTCGGGCGTGGCGACCGCGATCTTCCTGCTCGCCACCCGCGGCCGGGTGCCGAGCTACCTGGGCTGCTCCCTGTCGTTCGTGGGCGTGGCCGCCGTCATCCGGGCCCAGGGCGGTACGAGTGCCACCGTGACCGGCGCGGTCCTCGTGGTCGGCGCCGTGCTGTTCCTGGTGGGCCTCGCCGTGCAGCGCTTCGGCGCGCGGATCATCCACGCGGCCATGCCGCCGATCGTCACCGGCGCGGTCGTCATGCTGATCGGCTTCAACCTCGCCCCGGTGACCGCCTCCACCTACTGGCCGCAGGACCAGTGGACGGCCCTGCTGGTCATGCTGTTCACGGGCCTGGCCGTGGTCTGCCTGCGCGGCTTCTGGTCCAGGATCGCGATCTTCCTCGGACTGGTCTTCGGGTACGGCATCTCCTGGGCCTTCGACCGGATCTTCGGCAGGATCCACTCCATGAGCCCGAGCGGCAAGGTCACCGACCACTGGCGCCTCGACCTCTCCGGTGTCCCCAAGGCCGACTGGATCGGCCTGCCGCACTTCCACGGGCCGTCCTTCCAGTGGTCGGCCGTCCTGGTCGCGCTGCCGGTCGTGATCGCCCTGGTCGCGGAGAACGCGGGGCACGTCAAGGCGGTCGGCGAGATGACCGGCGACCCGCTGGACGACCAGCTCGGTACGGCGATCTCGGCGGACGGCGTCGCCTCGATGCTGTCCACCGCGGTGGGCGGGCCGCCGAACACCACCTACTCCGAGAACATCGGCGTGATGGCCGCCACCCGCGTCTACTCCACCGCCGCCTACTGGGCCGCCGCCGGCTTCGCCCTGCTCTTCGGTGTCTGCCCGAAGTTCGGCGCGGTCGTCGCCGCGATCCCGGGCGGGGTCCTCGGCGGCATCACCGTGATCCTCTACGGCATGATCGGCCTGCTCGGCGCGCAGATCTGGCTCAACGCCAAGGTGGACCTGCGCAACCCGCTGAACCTGGTGCCGGCCGCCGCGGGCATCATCATCGGCGTCGGCAACGTCAGCATGAAGTTCACCAGCAACTTCTCGCTCAGCGGCATCGCCCTGGGCACCCTCGTCGTCATCACCGGCTACCACGCGCTGCGCGCCTTCGCCCCGGCCCACCTGAAGAAGCAGGAGCCCCTGCTGGACGAGGGCACGTCCAGCTACGACGCTCAGGAGGCCCCGCGCGCCAAGTCGTAGGCGTACGACGGGGTGAACGTCCCGGCCGCGCCCCGGCAGCCGTCGGACTCCCCCGGCAGCTTGACCCACAGGTAGGCGTCGATCCGGGCCTCGCCGGTGTCCAGGGTCGGGGCCCGGCCGAGCTTCCGGCCGGCCGGATCGCACCAGCGGCCGTCCGGCGGGGCGCCGTTGCCGTTGCGGCTGGTGTCGATCACCGCGCCGAGGCTCGCCGGGCCGCCGAGCGCGTCGAGGACCTGGCGGTCGTAGGCGATCTCGTCGGCCGTGGTGCGGAAGTTGGAGACGTTGCTGAAGACGCCGTCCGCGTCGGCCGCTCCCGCCCGGCGCAGCAGGGCGGCCTGCTCGGCCGGCGGGTGCCAGCCGGAGTGGCCCGCGTCGTAGTAGACCCGCGCCTTCGGATCGGCGGCCTTCAGCACCCGCCCGGCACGGGCCAGCGAGGCGAACCTGGCCGCGCGGCCGGCCTCCGGCAGGCAGTCGGACTGGGCGATCGAGTCCGGTTCCAGGACGATCAGCACCTCCTCCGGGCCGAGCCCCCGCGCGAAGGCGTCGATCCAGCTGTCGTAGGCCGTGAGGTCCGGCGCGCCGCCCCGGGAGGCGCCGCCGCAGTCCCGGTCCGGGATCGCGTACGGCACGAGCACCGGGACCCGGCCCCGCGCCGCCGCGTCCGCGGTGACCGCCCGCACCCGGTCGGTGATCGTGTCCGGGTCGGGGTCGGTGAACCACACGGCGGCCGGCCGGCCGGCGATCCGGGCGGCGATGACATCGGTGCGCGGATCGCCGGGGTGGGCGCGGACCCAGTCCAGTACCTGGGAGCCCGGGAGGCGGTACAGGACCGGCGTGACGGGACCGGTCGCCTGCTTCCGCCCCAGCGGGGTGGGGGTGCGGGCGGGGAGCGGGGTGACGGCGGGTGTCGTGCTCGGTGGAGTCGGCGGCGGCTCGCTGGTGGCGGGCTCGCCCGGCGACGGCGTGGACGCCACCGGCACGGGTTCCGGCGTGCGGCTCGCCTCGGTGCGGGCCCGGCCGGAACCGTGGCCGGAGTCGAGCGCCGCGAGGGTCCCGGTGACCGAGCCGACCAGGGTCACCACCGAGGCCGCCGCGACCATCACCCCGCGCCGCACGGCACGCCTGCGGGCGGCCCGGCGCTCGGCGAGACGCCGGGTACGTAAGCCTGACACGGTGCCGTTTCCCCCCTCGCCTCCGCGGCTCGCCGTCCGTTCCCCCGTTCCGGCGAAGCACCGGGCCGGTCGGCACGCCCGTCGGCCCAGGGCTGGGACCCTTCCCCCATGACGCAGTTGGAACACCTCACCGCTCCCGTCGACGCGGTCGTCTCCCGGATGCGCGCCCTGGACGCGGCCCTGCCCGAGCGGGACGGGGTCGCCGTGTTCAACCGCGTCTACCTCACCGTCACCGAGGAGGTCGACCGGCGCCTGGACGCCGGGGGGTTCCCGGATCCACGGGCGGCGATCGCGCTGGACGTGCGGTTCGCCGAGCGGTACCTGGCGGCGGTCGACGCGGCGGCCGCGGACCGCCGGCCACCCGCCTGCTGGCGTCCGCTGTTCCAGCTCCGCCGCCATCCCGGGGTACGGCCGCTGCAGTTCGCGCTTGCGGGCATCAACGCGCACATCGGGCACGACCTCGCGCTCGCCGTGGTGGACGCCTGCCGTACGCTCGGCTGCGAACCGCCCGATCTGGAGGACGAGTTCGACCGCGTGGGTGAACTCCTCGTCTCGCTGGAGGAGCGCGTACGCGAGGATCTGATGCCGGGTCCCGATCTGCTCCAGATCGCCGATCCGCTCACCCACCTGCTGGGCTCCTGGAGCCTGGAGCGGGCCCGCGACGCGGCCTGGGTGGCGGCGCGGGCCCTGTGGGCGCTGCGCCACTGCGGCGATGTGACCGAGGAGTTCACCGAACGGCTGGACGCGGCGGTGGGGTTCGCGGGGCGGATGCTGCTCACTCCGCTCACGGACTGATCCTGTCACCGCGGAACTTCCCGACGCCTGCGGGGCGTTGAGCGAGCGGTACCCGATCACAGAGGAGTGGCGGTATGGCGACCCGGCTCGGTCTCGGTCTTCCCCAGATGCGGCAGTACTCGATCGGCAAGGACGTCCCCGACGTGGCACGCGCGGCGGAGGACATCGGCTACGACAGTCTGTGGGTCTTCGAGCGGGCGCTGTTCCCCGAGCCCGCCACCCAGGGTCTGTACGGCATCGAGGGCCTGCCGTGGCCGGACCAGTACCGGGACGTGGCCGACCCCCTGGTCACCCTCACCCTGGCGGCCGCCGCCACCGAGCGGGCGGAGCTGGGCTCCAGCGTCCTGGTCGCTCCGCTGCACGTTCCCTTCCAGCTCGCGAAGGCCCTGGCCACGCTGGACGCGGCGAGTGGCGGCCGGGTGGTCGCGGGCCTGGGCACCGGCTGGTCCCTGGACGAGTACGCGGCCTCGGGCGTCCGGCCCTTCGAGGAGCGCGGCACGGTCCTGGACGAGATCATCGAGGTGTGCCGGAAGGTATGGGGCCCGGATCCGGTCGTCCATGACGGAAGCCTCACCCGGATCGCCTCCGCCGTGGTCGGGCCCAAGCCCGCGCGGCCGATCCCGATCCTGCTGGCGGCGGGCAACCGGCGGGCGTGGCGGCGGCTGGTGGACCACGCCGACGGGTGGCTGCCGGTGGGCATGGGCGCCGAGCAGGTCGCCACCCAGTGGCGGCAGCTGCGGGAGCTGGCCGAGGAGCGGGGCCGTACGCGGCCGATCAGGACGGTGCTGCGGGTGAACACCAGCCGGCAGGCGAGGCCGTACGAGGGCGCGGACCGCCGGCCCTTCCAGGGTGATGTCGACCAGATCGTGGCGGACCTCGTGGAGTACGCCGGCATCGGTCTGGACGAGATCCTCATCGACCTGCAGGGCACCGCGCGGGACGCGCGCGAGCTGGCGGACGTCGCCGCGGAGGTGTTTGAAAAGGCGCGGGCGGCCGGAGTCTGAGTCCGGCCGCCCGCGCCTTGGTCCTTGCTCGCTCTTCTGGTCAGTCCTCGGGCAGCTCCACGGGGGCGATCTCGTCGTACAGGTCACCCGGGCCCGGGTTGGTCGGGTCGCTCTGGCCGCCGAAGTGGTGCATGACACCCCAGACCGCGTTCAGCGCGGTCTGGATCGCGCCCTCGGCCCAGCCGGCCGTCCAGGAGATGTCGTCGCCTGCCAGGAAGATGCCCCGCTTGTCCTCGGGCAGCCGGTCCTGCATGAAGTGCGTGAACAGGCGCCGCTGGTAGCGGTAGTGGCCGGGCAGGTTGGCCTTGAACGCGCCCATGAAGTAGGGCTCGTTCTCCCAGGAGACCGTCACCGGGTTGCCGATGATGTGCTTCCTGATGTCGACCTTCGGGTAGATCTCGCCGAGCGACTTCAGCATGACCTCCATCCGCTCGTTCGCGGACAGCGGCAGCCACTTCAGGCTGTCGTCGCACCAGGTGTAGGACAGGCAGATCACCGCGGGCTTGTCCGGGCCGTCGTCCAGCAGGTAGGTGCCGCGGGTCATACGGTCGGTGAGCGTCATCGACATGACGTCCCGGCCGGTCTCCTCGTCCTTGTCGAGCCAGAAGGGCCGGTCGACCGGGACGAACAGCTTCGAGGACTCCATGTAGTGGGTGCGCTCGATCGCGGTCCAGTGGTCGATCGGGAACAGCGAGTCGTCGCAGGCGATCTTGGACAGCAGCATCCAGGACTGGGCGGTGAAGATGGCCGCCTTGTAGGTGCGGATGTCGCCGTTCGCGTCCGTCACGGTGATCTGGTTGCCCGCGGTGCGGTGCAGCCGGGTCACGGCCGGGCGGGGCTCGCCGTCCTTGTGCAGGGACTTCAGCGAGGTGCCGTACGGCCAGTGGACGATCTTCTCCGGCTCGCGCTCCCACAGGCGCAGCGGCAGCTGCTGGGACCCGCCGACGATGCCGCGGTGGTGGTCGTCGGCCTCGGTGTAGACGACGCGCAGGATCTCCAGGATGGAGTTCGGGAAGTCGGTGTCCCAGCCGCCGGTGCCGAAGCCGACCTGGCCGAAGATCTCGCGGTGCCGGAAGGACTTGAAGGCCTCGGAGTCGCAGAGGAAGCCGTAGAAGGTCTGGTTGTCGAGCTTCTCGACCAGCTGGGCCCAGATCTCGCGGATGCGCGGGACGTCCCGCTCGCGCATGGCGCGGTTCATGTCGGAGAAGTCGGCGCCGTCCTCGAGGCACTTGTTCCAGGCCTCGGCGACGTCCCGGTAGACCTGGGGCAGGTCGTCGATGGTCTCGGCGTAGTGCGACTCGCCCTTGAGGTCCACGACGGTCGAGGGGGTGGCCTCGGCCAGCGGGTTCGGGAAGGGCCGGGTCTCCAGGCCCACCATGTCGATGTAGTGCTGCAGCGCCGTGGAGGACGGCGGGAAGCGCATCGCGCCCATCTCGGCGGTGAGTGACTCGTCGCAGCCGTCGAAGCCGACCGTGCGCAGCCGGCCGCCGATCTGGTCGGCCTCGTAGACGACGGGCCTGAGGCCCATCTTCATCAGCTCGTACGCGGCCACGATGCCGGACAGGCCGCCGCCGATGACCGCGACCTCGGTGCCGTGCTCGGTCGCGGGTATCTGACCGAGGCCCGCCGGGTGGGCGAGGAAGTCGTCGTAGGCGTAGGGGAAGTCCGGGCCGAACATGGTGATCGGCGGCTGCTGCTCGTCGGTGTGCTCGACGGCGTTGGGCACCGTGGACGTCATGGGGTACGGACTCCTTGCGCGGGGGTGACTCGGGGGAAGGCTGGGGGGTTCAGACGAGGGACCCGTACAGACCGGGGCGGCGGTCCTTCAGGTACGGGTTCGCCTCACGGGAGGCGGCCAGGAAGGCCGGGTCGACGTCGGCGATCACCAGTTCCTCGCCGCGGCCGGCGCGGGTGCGGGCGATGCCGTCGGGCCCGGCGAGGGCGGAGAGTCCGAAGAACTCGAACTCGCCCTCGGGGCCGACCCGGTTGACGTACGCGACGTACATCTGGTTCTCCCACGCACGCACCGGGACCATGGCTTCGGCGACGAACTGGAACGGGTGCATGTTCGCCGTCGGCACGACGAGCAGGTCGGTGCCGGCCAGGGCGTGGGCGCGCGCGTTCTCCGGGAACTCGACGTCGTAGCAGATCATGATGCCGACGGTCAGGCCGCCCAGCCGGGCCTGGACGAGCGACTGCTCGCCCGGGGTGAAGTGCTCGCGCTCGGCGCAGCCGAAGAGGTGGGTCTTGCGGTAGTTCGCGAGGCGGGTGCCGTCGGCGGAGATCAGCTGGGCGGAGTTGTAGACGGTCTCGCCGTCGCGCTCCGGGTAGCCGTAGGCGATCGCGATGCCGTGCCGGGCGGCCGTCTCCGCGACCACGTCGGCGGAGTCGCCGTCGGCGGGCTCGGCGAGGCGGGCGATGTTGTCACCGATGGCGTACCCGGTCAGGAACATCTCCGGCGCGGCGAGCAGCGCGGCGCCCGAGGCGGCGGCACGTCCCGCGGCCTCGTCGAGGACCTTGAGGTTCTCGACGATCGAGCCGGGGCGGCCGGAGCTCTGGAGCAGGGCGGTGCGCATGCGGGGTCCTCACCGGGAAGCGGGTTCTTGGGGCCGGGGCGGCGGGCCGGGAAGGTTTTTCGGGGCCATGAAGAAGGTACGGTCGGCGCGCTCGGCCGGACAAGAAGGAGCCGTTGCGCGCTTGTGCGCGGTTTGTTGCGTGGAGGCGGGGCCGGGCGGCGATTCGTTGCACGCCCTCGGGGCCGCGTCCCGTCCTCCCCGGGGCGCAGGTCACGGCCGGGGTTCCCCGCCGGATGGCGGAGAGGGGGTCCCGCCCGCGGGGCGATGTGCGGGCGGCCCGTCGCCGGGAGAGTGGTGATCGTTCAGTTCACGCGCTCGACCTGCGGAAAGGACCGCCATGAAGCGTCGTACGAAGATCGCCGCCGCCACCCTCACCGTCGCCCTGCTGATCACCGCCGGAACGGCCGGGGCGGCGCTGGCCTCGGGCGGCGGGACGCACCCCCAGCGGGAGGCCGCCTCCCTGACCGGTACGGCCAAGCTGTACCGATCGGCCGGGGACGACATCACCTTCTCCTTCGACGCGCATCTGGCGCGGAAGAACACCATGAACCCGCGCAAGGCCACCGGCACCTTCGGGTTCAGCCACTACCTGCACGGTCGGGGGGCCTGGGCCAAGGCCAAGGTGGACTGTCTCGTCACCGGCGGCCAGGTCGCCGTCGTATCCGGTGTGATCACCGCGTCCGACCTGCCGGGGGCGAAGGGCAAGCGGGTCGGCGTCACGGTCCACGACCTCGGCCGGAACGACCGGCTGGGCTACAGCTGGGCGGGGGTCGGCAGCCCCAGGGACACCAAGGACCTGCCGCCGTGCGTGTCGTCGGCGCCGTTCGAGAAGGTGAAGCAGGGCACGGGTGACTTCACCGTCGTGCCCTGGCAGCCGAAGCTCTAGGTTCGGCCACCGGACACCGACGGCGGTCCGCCCAGGGGGTTTCGTCTGGATCAGCCCGGGTCCGACCTGATCCAAACGAAACCCCCCTAGATCTCCCGCAGCCGCTGCACGATCTCCCGCAGCAGTCCCGGGTCGGCGGCCGGGCCGCCGGCCGGGAGGCGGCGCGGCTCGTCGATGCGGATCAGGCCCGCCTCGGCCAGATCGCCGAGCAGGACCCGCAGGACGGTCAGCGGCAGATCGGCGTCCGCGGCCAGCTCCACGACGGGACGCGGGCCGCGCCGGATCAGGTCGAGCAGGGCGGCCCGGGCATGGTCGACGTCCGGTCCCGGCCCGTCGGTGTCCAGCGCGGTCACCCGGGACATCAGGTCGATGGCGTGCGCGCCCGAGGGCCGGGTGCGGCCGCGGGTCACGGTGTAGGGGCGCACCATCGGCCCGGTCTCGTCCTCGTACCAGTGCTCGTCGCTCACCGCGGGATCATCTGGGGTCGCGAGTGGCCGCGTCCAGGTGGCGGCCGAGGCGGCGGACGAGCAGGGCCATCTCGTGGGCGAGCTGGCCGACATCGGTGCGGGCCTCGCTGAGCACGGCGAGCCGGCTGCCGTGTCCGGCCGGGGTGATGAAGAGGTAGGCGTCGTCGAGCATCACCATGGTCTGCCGCACCCGGCCCGCCGCGAACCGCTCCCCCGCGGACCGGGCGAGGCCGTGGAAGCCGGAGCAGACGGCGGCCAGGTGCTCGATGTCCCGCCGGCGCATCCCCTCCGAGCTGCTGAGGGGAAGGCCGTCGGCGGTCAGCAGGACGGCCTGGCGGACGTGGTCGGTGCGCGCCACGAGGTCGTCCAGCAGCCATCCGAGGTCCGTACCGGGTGCTCCGCCGGGCTCGGTGGGCTGCTCTTGACTGTGTTCGTCACCGGGCATCGTCGGTGTCCGTCCGTTCGTGGGCGTGGGTGGTCACGGGTTCGGCGTCGGCTTCGGTGGTCGCGTCGCGGGGGTGGTCGGGTGGGGGCACGGGGTCGGGTGGGGACGCGTGGGGGCTGGTCGCGCGGTGCCCCGCGTCCCCGGGGGACCGCGGTGCCGTCGGCTGCGCAGCAGGGGTGCCGCTGGTCGCCGGGACACCCCGGCGACCGCGATCCAGGCCCCGCTGAAACGCGCCGAAGATGGCCCGCATCTCCTCGGCGTCGGTCTCCGGTGCCCTCGCCGTGCCCTCCCCGGCCGACGGCTCGTCCCGCAGCTCCGGTGCGAGAGACGCCTGCCGGATCCGGGTGGGCAGAGCGGGCGCGGCCGTCGGCGACTCGGACACGGCCTGCGGAGCGGGGGCAGGCGAAGGCTGCCCCTGCGGCGCGGACCCGGACCGCGGCACCGACGTGAGCCGGCCGCGTGTCGGCGGCTCCACCGCGGGTGAGCCGTGCCGCTCGGCCGGCGCGGCGGATCGCTTCCTGGCCGGCAGCTCGTGTACCGCCGCTCCCTGTTCCCGCGGCTCGGGCACCACCGGCTCCACCTCCGCCAGCACCCCCTCCGGCAGCAGGACCACCGCTGTCGTCCCGCCGTACGGCGAATCGCGCAGGGTGACCTCGATGCCGTGCCGGGCGGCGAGGCGGCCGACGACATAGAGGCCGAGCCGGTCGTGGCGGGTGGGGTCGAAGGCGTCGGGGTCGGTGAGGGTGGCGTGGGCCCGGTCGCGGGTGTCGGCGTCGAGGCCGAGCCCCCGGTCGTCGATCTCCAGCACGAACCCGCTTCCGACCCGGCCGGTGCGCAGGGTGACCTGGGTGTGCGGCGGTGAGAACACCGCGGCGTTCTCCAGGAGTTCGGCGACGAGGTGGACGACGTCCGCGACGGCGTCCGCGGTGACGCCGGTCTCGGGCATCGGCGGCACCACCACGCGCGCGTAGTCCTCGATCTCGCCGACGGCCGAGGCGACGACGTCCGCGACCGGCACGGGCCGGCGCCAGCGCCGGCCGGGCGTGGCGCCGGAGAGGATGATCAGGCTCTCCGCGTGCCGGCGCATCCGCGTGGTCAGGTGGTCGATGCGGAACAGCTCGCGGAGCACGTCGGGGTCGTCCGTGCGCCGTTCCAGGGTGTCGACCAGCTTCAGCTGCCGGTGGACGAGGGCCTGGTTGCGGCGGGCGATGTTCAGCAGCACCGCGAACAGGCCGCGGCGCAGGGTCGCCTGCTTGACGGCGGCCTCGACGGCGGCGAGCCGCGCGGTGTTGAAGGACCGGCCGACCTGGCCGATCTCGTCGTCCCGCACCTCGTCGGTGGCCAGTGGAGGCGCCTCCGCCACGGCATCCACCTCCTCGCCCGCGCTCAACCGGCGCATGACGTCCGGCAGCTGTTCCCTCGTCAGGACGTCGGCCGCGTCCCGCAGGGTTTCCAGGCGCCGTGAGATGCGCCGGGCACCGCGCACCGCGAACCACAGGGACAGCCCGGCGGCGCCGAGTCCGATTACTCCGACGACGGCCGCCTTGGTCAGCTCCCGGTAGGCGAAGGCTCGGCCGCGTGCGGCGGAGTTCTCGGCGGACCGCGTGCACAGCTGCATGTACCGCTGCACGGCCCGGTCGGTGGTGGACCGCCAGGTGTCCGCGGCGACGGCCTTCCCGGCGCCGGCGGCTCCGGCCCGCAGCAGCGCGTCCTCGCCGCGCGCCAGCGCGCCGTACAGGTCCCCGCGCTGGAACTGCTCGAACAGCGCGCGCGAGTCGGCGGGCAGGTCCGGTACGTACGTCTGCTGGAAGACGCGCCGGTCCTCGATGGTCGCGGTGAGACTGTCGTACTGCCGGTCGGTCAGCGTGCCGGCCGCCCGTGCCCCGGCGACCAGCGCGTCCTCCCGCGAGACGAACTCCCGTACCCGCACCAGCTCGATGACGACCTGCGCCTCGCGGGCGAGCTGTCCGGCCTGCAGGGCGGTGAGGGTGGACTGCACGTCGAAACCGGGCTCGACGAGCGCGCTGTACTCGGCGACGGCCCGGTCCCAGGTGATGTGCCGTGACAGCACCTGCGAGCGCAGGCGGTCCAGCTTCCCGGTGGCGGCGACCATGGCGTCCAGCGCCTGCCGCTGCCGTACCGTGAGCCGGCCGCGGTCGCCGTCGCGCACCGCCTGCCGCATGGCGTCGACGGCCCGGTCGGTGCGGCGCTGCTGCCCGAGCAGGTCGCCCGCGGCGGCCGTGTCGAGACGGGCCCCCAGATAGGCGGCGGACATCCGGCGCTCGATCTGGATCTGCCCGACCGCGGTGTCCACGGGGGTGCCGAAGTCCTCGTACACCCCCTGGAGCCGGATCAGCGCGCGTGTTTCGCCGGTCATGGACCACATGGCGAAGCTCCACAGCCCCATCAGCGCCACGGCCGGGGCGAGCGCGAGCGCCACGATCCGCGCGCGGACGGTGGTGGG
Source organism: Streptomyces sp. NPDC001135 (assembly GCF_053598395.1). Classification (NCBI taxonomy): domain Bacteria; kingdom Bacillati; phylum Actinomycetota; class Actinomycetes; order Kitasatosporales; family Streptomycetaceae; genus Streptomyces; species Streptomyces sp. NPDC001135. Next base: position 71,914 of record NZ_JBSFKD010000019.1, read on the forward strand.
ACGGCCGAGAGGCCAGCGCATGAAGTACCTGCCGCCTGTTACCAGTCAGTACAAAGTTCGGCACAACCTACGGGACGACCACCCCGGACCGCAATGGTGACCTGCGGTAACCCCGGGTCACCTCCGGGGCACGGCGAAGGTGGTGAGCACCGCGGCGTGGTCGGAGGGCCAGTCGTTGCCGGCGACATCCGGCCAGGGCCGCGGGCTGCCGGTGACGAGGGTCCGTGCCTCCCGAACCGTCAGGCCCCGGTGCAGGACGTAGTCGATCCGGTCCTGCGGCTCGGGCCGCCCGCTGCCGTCCTCGTGCACCGGGTGGATCGGCGACCAGGTGTGGCCGGGCTCGGCGACGGCGTCCGGATGGGCCTCGCGGTAGGAGTCGGCGAAGCCCGCGTCCTCGGCGGCCTTCGTCACCGGCCACGCGACATCCGGCCAGTCCAGGTGCGAGGGGCAGTTGAAGTCGCCGACGAGGACGACCGGGACGCCCTCACCGCAGGACTCGGCGATGCGGCGCAGCGCGTCCCGCATCTGTGCGAGGCGCAGCTCCTCGTGGGCGATCAGCTCCGCCGCCGGCAGCCCGTCGAAGACGGACTCGTAAGGGCCGTACGGCGTGTAGTGCAGGTGTGCGGTCCACACGTCGACCTCGCGGCCGGGGGCGAGGGCGATCCGGACGCCCGCGGCGCCGTAGAAGCCGACGTCCGGGTCGCCGAAGCGGGCGGTGATCGGGTGGCGGCTGATGACGCCGAGGTTCTCGCCGGCCCGGTGGTGGTGCCAGCCGAGGGCCTCGGCCAGCTCCTGGGCGGCGGTTCCGCCCGTCTCCTGCAGTCCGACGACGTCGGCACCGCTGTCGAGGATGACCTTGAGCTGCTTGGCGCGGTGGTCGTCGACCTCGCTGCCGCCCAGCCACAGGTTCCAGCTCATGACGCGGAGTCCGGGGGCGGCCATCCCCCGCAGTTCCTCGACCGTGACCCCGGTGAGGCTCTCCCGTACGGTCCGGCCGGGCGCCGCGCCGATCGGCGCGAGGGACGGCACGGCGAGTACGGCGCATCCGGCGGCCTCGGCCGACGCCACACCGGTCTCGGTGTCCTCGACGGCCACGCAGCCTGCGGGGTCGACGCCGAGGGCGCGGCAGGCGGCGAGGTACGGGTCGGGGGCGGGCTTGGTGCGGGCGGTGTCGTCGGCGGTGACGGAGACCGCGAACCGCTCGGCGCCGAGGGCGTCGAGGACGACGTCGGCGATCGCGCGCGGGGACGCGGTGACCAGGGCGGCCGGGACGCCGGCCGCGGCCAGCTCGTCCAGCAGGGCCGGCGCGCCGGGCCGGGGCACGATGCCGGTGCGGACGCGGGCTGCGAACTCGCGGTGCAGCTCGGCCGCGAGGTCGGCGGCCCGCCCGCCGGTGGCCGCGGCGAGCCAGGCGGCGGTGTGCTCGACCGGGCGGCCGAGCACGTCCGGCTGGTCGGCGTCGGTCAGCGGGCGTCCGGCGACCTGCTCGACCGCCTCCCACCACAGTCGCTCGGTGTCGACGAGCGTGCCGTCCATGTCGAACAGAACGGCCTGCAGCGGGCGTTGATGGGTGTGGGGGGTCACGGTCGGGAAATTCCTCACTTCTGGGTACGTTCGGCCACGAGTACCGGCCGCTCGGGCAGGGACACGCCGACGGCGGTTCCGGCGCCGAGCCCGGTGGCGTCGTGGGCGGGCAGGTCGGCCTTGACCTCGGTGCCGTCGGCGAGCCGCACGGTGACCCGGACGACCGCGCCGAGGAAGGCGGTGGCGACGACCCGGGCGCCGCCCTGCTCGTCCGGGCGCACCCGTACGGCCTCGGGCCGCACCAGCACGTCCACCGCGCCGTCGGACACCTCGCCGTCGGCCGGCAGCCGCTGTCCGAGGACCTGGACCGTGCCGTCCGCGAGCTCGCCCGGGATCCGGCTCATGGTGCCGACGAACTCGGCGACGAAGGCGGTGGCGGGACGGCTGTACAACTCGGCGGGCTCGGCGCACTGATCGAGGCGGCCGGCACGCATGACGGCGACCCGGTCGGCGACCGAGAGGGCCTCCTCCTGGTCGTGGGTGACGAAGAGCGTGGTGATGCCGAGTTCCTGCTGGAGCCGGCGGATCTCCTCGCGCAGGGTGAGCCGGACCTTGGCGTCCAGCGCGGACAGCGGCTCGTCCAGCAGGAGCACGCGCGGACGCAGGGCCAGGGCGCGGGCCAGCGCGATGCGCTGCTGCTGGCCGCCGGAGAGCTGGTGCGGATAGCGCTCGCCCTTGTCGCCGAGGCCGACCAGCTCCAGCAACTCGGCGGCACGGGCGCGCCGTTCGGCGGTACGGACGCCGCGCATCCGCAGTCCGAAGGCCACGTTGTCGACGGCGTTCAGATGCGGGAAGAGGCTGTACGACTGGAAGACCATGCCGGCGTCGCGGCGGTGGGCCGGGACGTGGGTGACGTCCTCGTCGTCCACCAGCACCGCGCCGGAGTCGGGGTGTTCGAAGCCGGCGAGCATGCGCAACGCGGTGGTCTTGCCGCATCCGGACGGGCCGAGGAGGGCCAGGAACTCCCCCGGGCGGACGGTCAGGTCGAGTCCGTCGAGGGCGACGGTGGCCCCGAACTCGCGTCGCAGCCCCCGGAATTCGACGGTGGCGGCCTTGTGAAGCGTCTCGGGCAGGGTGGCGGTCATGTGTGTCATCCCCGGGAGGAAGCGGTTCGGTTGCGGCCGCCGGCACCGGCGAGCGCGAGGAGCAGGGCCCAGGTGACGAGCAGGCTGAGCACGGACACGGCGACGGACATCTGGGCCTGGGAGCCGCCGACGTCGTAGATCCACACGGCGAAGGGCCGGTAGCCGAGCAGGCTGGCGACGGTGAACTCGCCGAGCACCAGGGCGAGGGTGAGGAAGGCCGCGTTCAGCAGCGCCCCGCGCAGATTGGGCAGGACGGCCCGGACGAGGGCCTGGGGCCAGGAGGCACCGCAACTGCGGGCCGCCTCGACGAGGGTCCGTACGTCGATGGAGCGCAGTCCGGCGTCCAGGGCGCGGTAGACGAACGGCAGGGCCATCACGACGTACGCGAGGACCAGCACGACCGGGAAACTGTCGTCCTGGATCACCACGAAGGTCTCGAACAGTGGTGTCCGCGACAAATACTCCGGGCCCCACTTCAGGACGGTGGCGATCCCGGCGACGAACGCGATGGGCGGCACGACCAGCGGCAGCGAGCACACCACCTCCACCACCGGCCGCAGCCGGGGCGCGCCGAGCCGCAGGGCGACCATGGCGGGCACCATCAGCAGCAGGACGACGGCGATGGTGGCCACGGCGAGCTCCAGCGAGAGCAGCAGGCTGGAGACGAAGCCGTCGGTGGAGAGGATCTTGGTGTAGGCGTCGAAGGTGACACCCTGGCCGGGCACGTCCACCGTGAAGATCACGGAGGCGGCCAGCGGCACCAGGAAGTACAGGGCGGCCAGGCCGAGGACGACCCACCGCCACAGGGTCAGGCGTCGAGCCATCGGGCACTCCGTCGCTGAAGGGGCAGGTACACGGCCATCACCAGGCCCGCCACCAGGACCATGTCGAGGCTGAGGGCGAGGGCGACGTTCTCCTGGCCGACCAGGACGTTGCCGGACAGGGCGTCGGCGATCTGCAGGGTGACCAGCGGGACCGCGCTGCCGACCATGGCGGCGGCGGTGGCGTAGGCGGCGAAGGAACTGCCGAAGAGCAGGACGAGACCGCCGAGCAGCGAGGGCGCCAGCACGGGCAGGGCCACGTGCCGCCAGTACTGCGCACCGGTGGCGCCGTTGTTCAGCGCGGCCTCCCGCCACTGGGCGCGCAGCCCGTCCAGCGCCGGGGTGATGGTGAGGACCATGAGCGGGATGAGGAAGTACAGGTAGACGAGGACCAGGCCCCAGAAGCTGTAGAGGTCCCAGCCGCTGTCCTTCAGGCCGAGGTGCACCGTCAGGACGCCCGCGTTGCCGAGGGTGGCGACGAAGGCGAAGGCGAGCGGGACCCCGCCGAAGTTGGCGAGCACGCCGGAGGCGGTCAGCACCGCCTCACGCAGCCAGCGGGAACGGGAACTGACCACGGCCTGGGCGAGCGGCAGCCCGAGCAGGGCGCCGAGCGCGGCGGAGATCGCGGACAGCTTGACGCTGCCGAGCAGGGCGGTGAGGTACGGGCCCTGCAGCGAGGCGGTCATGTTGGCGCCGGTGTAGGAGGTGGCGCCCGTGGTGGCGTCCTTGACCGTGAAGGCGCCGTTGACGATGGCGACGGCCGGCAGGCCGAAGGCGACGGCCGTGAACACCAGCAGCGGCAGCACGGCGAGCCAGCCGGGGGCGCGGCGCCGTCGCTTCGCCGAAGCGACGGGCGCCACGTCCGCGCGCGGGAGAGCGGCGGTCATCCGGAGACGGCCTTACCCCAGCCCTGGGCGATGACCGTCTTGGCCTTGCTCTGCTGGTCCTCGGTCGGGAACGACGGCGTACCGGTGACCTTCGGGAGCTTGGCGGCGGCGGTCTTGTCGAGGGTGCCGGCCTTGTCCATCGCGGTCATCAGGGCCGGGCGGGCGTAGCCCCTGAGCCACAGGTTCTGGCCCTCGGCGCTGTAGAGGTACTCCTGCCACAGCCGGGCGGCGGCCGGGTGCGGGGCGTCCTTGTTGATGGCCTGGGAGTAGTACTGGGCGTACTGGCCGTCGCTCGGGATGGCGACCTTCCAGTCGAGGCCCTTGGACTTGAACTCGTCGGCGTAGCCGGCGTTCAGGTAGTCCCAGTCGATGGAGATGGGCGTCTCGCCCTTCTCGACGGTGGCCGGGGTGGACTCGACGGGCGTGTAGTTGCCGTTCTTCTTCAGCTTGGCGAAGAAGTCCAGGCCGGGCTGGACGGTGTCGAAGGAGCCGCCGTTCGCGAGGGCCGCCGCGTAGACGCCGCCGAAGGCCGAACCGGACTTGGTGGGGTTGCCGTTGAGGGCGACCTGGCCCTTGTACTGGGGCTTGAGGAGGTCCTTGAAGCTGGTCGGGCACTGCTTGACACGCTTGGCGTCGCAGCCGATGGAGACGTAGCCGCCGTAGTCGTTGTACCAGCGGGCCTGCGGGTCCTTCTGCGCCTCGGGGATGTCGGCGAAGGAGGCCACCTTGTACGGCGCGAGCAGGCCCTGCTGTGCGGCGTTCAGCGCGAACGAACTGCCCAGGTCGAGGACGTCGGGCGCGCGGTCCTGGCCCTTCCTGGAGGTGACGGCGTTGATCTCGTCCTGGCTGGTGCCGTCGGGGCTCTCGTCGTCGATCTTGACGCCGTACTTCTTCTGGAACCCGTCGATCAGGGCGCCGTAGTTCGCCCAGTCTCGGGGCACCGCGATGATGTGCAGCGTGCCCTCCTTCTTGGCCGCCTTGACCAGGGCGTCCATGCCGCCGAAGTCGGCCGCGGAGGTGGCGGTGGCGGCGTTCTTGCCGTCCTTGGTGGTGGTCGACGCCTTGTCGGGGGCGGCGCCGCAGGCGCTGAGCGCAAGCGCGACGACGGCGATGCAGCCGCCGAGGACGGCGTTTCTCGGCAGGGACACGGTCACGGTCTCTCCAGGGGACGCATGAGGGTTGCGGAGAACTTGTCTGAACAAGTTGCGTCACAGTACGCCCGCTCACGGTGTCCTGTCTGTAAACAGGAACGAAACTTTGGGCCCTGATCGGCTGCACAATCCAGACCGTTGCAGATCACGCTCAGGTCTCGATTAGGCTGGTCACGCTGTGCACAGCGACCTGAGCAGAGGGGAAGCATGACGGCGCGACACGAGGAGATCGCCGACGAGCTGCGGCGAGCGATCGACCGCGAGGAGTACACGGTCGGCAGCCGGCTGCCCTCGGAGTCGGAGCTCGCCGCGGCATACGGTGTCTCGCGCGGCACGGTCCGCCAGGCCGTCGCGACCCTGACCGCCGAGGGCCTGATCGGCTCCCGCCAGGGGGCCCGGCGCGTCGTGCTCGCCAGCCGCCGCAGCCAGAGCTTCGAGGAACTGCGCAGCTTCGCCCAGTGGGCCCGCGCGATGGGCCGGGAGGCCACGGGCCACGTGGTGGCCCAGGAGTACCGACCGGCCACGGCCGAGGATGCCGTACGTCTGCAACTGGCGGCGGGCACACCGGTGTTGCACGTGCTCCGGGTACGCGGCCTGGACGGCGAGCCGGTGCTGCTGGAGCGCACGGTGTACGCCGACTGGATCTCCCCGGCGGTCGAGTCGATCGAGCCGGACTGCCCGTCGGTGACGCAACGGCTCTACGAGGACACGGGCCTGGTCTTCGCGTACGGGGAGCACGTGATCGACGCGGTCGCCGCCGGTGCGCGGGACGCCGAGCTGCTGAGCGTGCGCCGGACGAGTCCGCTGCTGCGGGTGCGGCGCGTGACGACGACCCGTGAGGGCCGCCCGGTGGAATGGTCGGACGACCGGTACCGTTCGGACGCGGTGAGCTTCAGCGTGCGCAACTCGATGGACAACAACGCGCTGGCGCGCAAGACGGCGGAATAGGGCTCGGGGCCCCTTGCCGTTTGCCGGGTGTGGGTGCGCCGTGGTCTCTCGCCCACGAGCGCACCCGGCAACGGTGAAGGCGCCCGAGACGGAAGCCGTCTACCCCGGCGCCCCGGAGGAGAAGCGCCGCAGCAGCGGCGACAGCACCAGCACCGACTTGGTCCGCTCGACGAACGGCTCCCCGGCGATCCGCTCCAGCACCCGCTCGAAGTGCCGCATGTCCGACGCGAAGACCTGCGCGATCGCGTCCGCGTCGCCGGTGACGGTCGACGCGGCCACGACCTCCTGATAGCGCTCCAGACCACGCTGAATGGTCTCCGGGGAGGTGTTGCGCCGGCAGTAGATCTCGATGTACCCCTCGGTCTCCCAGCCGAGCGCCGCCGGATCCACCCGTACGGTGAATCCGGTGATCGCTCCGGTGGACCGCAGCCTGTCCACGCGCCGCTTCACGGCGGGCGCGGACAGGCCGACCATCTGCCCGATGTCCGCGTAGGAGCGGCGGGCGTCCTCGGCGAGGGCGTGCACGATGCGTTCGTCGAGATCGTTCAGCACAGGGGGTGGTTCACTTCTTCGGTTCGGTCACTTCTCTGCCGTCACCGCGAGGTCCTCACCGGTCGCGAGACGGGAACGGCGATAGCCGTACACGAAGTAGAACACGAGCCCGACGGCCATCCAGACACCGAACACGATCCAGGTGACGGCGGACAGGCTGCCCATCATCCAGATGCAGAAGCCGAAGCCCAGGGCGGGCAGCAGCGGCGACAGCGGCACGCGGAAGGTGCGCCGCATGGCCGGCCGGGTCCGGCGCAGCACGACGACGGCCACGTTGACGAGGGCGAACGCGAACAGCGTGCCGATGCTGGTGGCGTCGGCCAGCTGGCCCAGCGGGATCGCGGCGGCGAGCACACCGCAGAACACCGACACGATGACCGTGTTGGCGCGCGGGGAACCGGTCTTCGGGTGGACCTTGGCGAAGATCTTGGGCACCAGGCCGTCACGGGACATGGCGAACAGGATGCGGGTCTGGCCGTAGAGCACGGTCAGGACGACGCTCGCGATGGCGATGACGGCGCAGAAGGCCAGCAGGGTGGCCCAGAAGCTCTGACCGGTGACGTCCTTCATGATCTGGGCGAGCGCGGCCTCGGAGTCGTTGAACTGCCGCCACGGCTTGGCACCGACGGCGACGGCCGCGACCAGGACGTACAGGGCGGTCACGATGACCAGCGACAGCATGATCGCGCGGGGCAGGTCGCGCTGGGCGTTCTTCGCCTCCTCACCGGCGGTGGAGGCGGCGTCGAAGCCGATGTACGAGAAGAACAGCGTGCCGGCGGCGCCGCTGACGCCCGCCATGCCGAGCGGCATGAAGTGGGAGTAGTTGCCGGACTTGAAGCCCATGAAGCCGATCGCGCAGAACAGGACCAGCGCGGCGATCTTCACGCACACCATGATGGTGTTGGCCCGCGCGGACTCCTTGGCGCCGCCGAGCAGGAACGCCATCGCGAGGAGCACGACGATCAGGGCGGGCAGGTTGAAGATGCCGCCGTCGCCGGGCGGCGCCGACAGGGCCGTCGGGATGGTCACGCCTATGGTGCCGTCCAGCAGCTCGTTGAGGTACTCGCCCCAGCCGACGGCCACGGCGGCGACCGAGACGCCGTACTCCAGCAGCAGACACCAGCCGCAGACCCAGGCGATCAGTTCGCCCAGGGTTGCGTATGCGTACGAGTACGAGGAGCCGGAGACCGGGATGGTGCCGGCCAGCTCGGCGTAGGACAGGGCCGAGAACAGCGCGGTGAGACCGGCGATCACGAAGGAGAGGGTGACGGCCGGGCCCGCCTTGGGCACGGCGTTGCCAAGGACGACGAAGATGCCGGTGCCGAGCGTGGCACCGATGCTGATCATGGTCAGCTGCCACAGCCCGAGGGAGCGCCGAAGCGATCCTCCCTCGCCGTGGCCGCCCTCCGCGACCAGGCGTTCCACGGGCTTGCGCCGCATGAGGCGCGCGGCGACACCCGGGGCTGCGGGGGCGGTCGCTGTGCGGTCGTGCGGGGGTGCGCCTTGGTCGAGCACGCGCTGGCTCCTTAAATCCTGCGGTCATTGCGGGTGGGGACCGGTGGCAGCCCTGCGAGGGCGGAAACCCACCGAGCGGGGTCCCCGCCACACCACGTACAGACGAGCACCCTATGAGGCGGGCCTTCACGGGCGTAATGCAGCAACCTTGCGCGTCCCCGGATGATCATTGCGTTCATCAGCCCGGAACGCCAAATCGTTGCGCGCGGTCTATCGACCGTTGCACGGCGCCCCCACCGCCCCTCGGCCCGCACGCCCGGCTCCCGCATACGCCGACGGCCCCCGCCCCTCCCGGTGGGGGAGGAACGGGGGCCGTGCGGGACGCGGAAGGGTCAGCTCCAGCTGGCGTGCAGCGGCTTGCCCTCGGCGTAGCCGGCCGCGCTCTGGATGCCGACTATGGCCTTCTCGGCGAACTCCTCCAGGGAAGCGGCACCGGCGTAGGTGCAGGAGGAACGGACGCCCGCGATGATCGAGTCGATCAGGTCCTCGACGCCGGGGCGGGCCGGGTCGAGGAACATGCGGGAGGTGGAGATGCCCTCCTCGAACAGCGCCTTGCGGGCGCGGTCGTACGCGGACTCGTCGGACGTGCGGTTGGCCACGGCACGCGCGGAGGCCATGCCGAACGACTCCTTGTAGGCACGGCCGTTGGCGTCGTGCTGGAGGTCGCCCGGCGACTCGTACGTGCCCGCGAACCACGAACCGACCATCACGTTGGACGCGCCGGCCGCGAGCGCCATGGCCACGTCGCGCGGGTGACGGACACCGCCGTCGGCCCACACGTGCTTGCCGTACTTCTTGGCCTCGGCGGCGCACTCCAGCACCGCGGAGAACTGCGGCCGGCCCACGCCGGTCATCATGCGGGTGGTGCACATGGCGCCGGGACCCACACCGACCTTGATGATGTCCGCACCGGCGTCGATCAGGTCCTTGACGCCTTCGGCGGAGACGATGTTGCCCGCGGCGACCGGCACCTGCGGATCGAGGGCGCGCACCAGCTTGATGGCGTTGATCATCGACTCCTGGTGGCCGTGCGCGGTGTCGATGACGAGCGTGTCCACGCCCGCGTCGAGCAGCTGCTTGGCCTTGCCCGCCACGTCGCCGTTGATGCCCACGGCGGCGGCGATGCGCAGCTTGCCGTCGGCGTCCACGGCCGGGGTGTACAGCGTGGCCCGCAGGGCGCCCGTGCGGGTCAGGATGCCGGCCAGCTTGCCGTCCTTGTCGACGGCCGGGGCGTAGCGGCGGTTGTGCTGGTCCAGGGTGTTGAAGGCCTCGCGCGGGTCGATGTCCGCGTCGAGCAGCAGCAGGTCCTTGGACATGACCACTTCGAGCTGGGTGAAGCGGTCGACGCCGGTCAGGTCCCGGTCGGTGACGACACCGACCGGCCGGTGGTTCTCGTCCACGACCACGCCGGCGTTGTGGGCCCGCTTGGGCAGCAGGGCGAGGGCGTCGGCGACGGTCTGGTGCGGGGCCAGCACGATCGGCGTGTCGAGCACCAGGTGGCGGCTCTTCACCCAGGAGATGACGTCGGTGACGACGTCGATCGGGATGTCCTGCGGGATGACCACCAGGCCGCCGCGGCGGGCCATCGTCTCGGCCATGCGGCGGCCGGCGATGGCGGTCATGTTGGCGACGACGAGCGGGATGGTGGTGCCCGTGCCGTCCGGCGAGCTGAGGTCCACGCCCTGACGCGAGCCCACCGCGGAGCGGCTCGGCACCATGAACACGTCGTCGTACGTCAGGTCGTACGCGGGCTGGAGGTCATTGAGGAAACGCACGTGCTGCACATCCCAGTCGATCAGAGGTGACCCCCGGACGGGTGCGCCAGGGGGAAAGAGCACGTACTTCATTCTCCCATGCCGGGGCCGCGGTCACGCCCCCACGGAACCTCCAGGGTGGGCGCCGATCACCTAGGAGGATCCTCCAAGGGGGGATCCTCCCGGGGCCAGCACGACGGCGAGCGCGGGCGTCCGGTCCACCGCCTCGGCGAACACGTCCTGGGCCGTCCGCCACTCGCCCGGCTGCGCCTCGGCGTACGGCTGCCACCCCCGGACGACGACCAGCAGCCCCTGTTCGACGGCTCCCTCGGGCCAGACGGTGTGGTCGGAGAGGGAGTCGACGAGCGCGTCCCAGTTGCGGCCGAACCAGTCGGGCAGCGCCAGGGCCCGGGCGGCGCGCTCCATGAGTCCGGCCTTGTCGGTGACACCGCCGAGGTCCAGGGTGACGACAAGCCGCCCTGTCAGGTCTGTGGGGTCTTCGCTCATCTCAGCACCGCCCGGAACGAGTCGTAGTGATCATCGGTGTAGTAGATCTCCCCGCCTTGCCCGGTCACGATGCGCCGGGCCCCGCGATCGCGCGAGCCGGGCGTCCTGACCGTGTACTCGCGGTAGTAGCCGCGCTGGTGCTTCGGCAGACGGCCCTCGAAGTTCCCGAAGACGACGCCGTCCCTGGCGTAGGGGAAGGGGCCGCCCTTGTCGATCAGGACGAGCGTCGCACGGGCCTCGGCCGGCAGCTGCGATTCCCTGACCGTGGCCGTCCCGTGCGCCCACGCGGGGACGGACACGCCGGTACCGGAGGGACGCCCACCCGTGCTCGCCCCGGGACCCGAGTGCGCACCGGACGAGCATCCGGCGAGCAGGACGGCCAGGACGAGCGCCAGCAGGCCCGCGAGCGCACCGGCCAGTGTCGGGGGGCGTTCGGGTTCCTGGGGCGTGGTGGAGGACGGTCTGAGCATGTGGGGGACGAACCGCGGCAGCATGCCGACGATGCTGTCACGGCTGTCCGCGCCACGGACATCACTCTCACTGCGGGTCCGAGGCGGGCGCTGGGGGTACCCCCTCGGGGGAGGCACCCGCCAGCGCGGGCGAGCGAACCCGCTCCCGGCCCGCTACGAGCCGTTCCAGGCCCGCCACAGCTCGCCGCGAGCCCCCGGTGACCCCGCTGTACCGCTGAACCGCCGTGGCGTCCGTCACGCCCCGTCGGGGTCCGCGCGGCTGAGTGCGGGCTTCGGGGTCGGCCCGGCCGTCATCAGATAGTCCGCGGCGGAGGTGTCCGTGACCAGGCTGGTGACCAGACCGGACCGCAGCACCGCGTCGATCGCGGCCGCCTTGCGCTGCCCGCCGGCGATCGCCACGACCTCCGGGACACGGCGCAGCTGGTCGGCCTTGACCGTGATGCACCGCTCCCCCAGGTCCCGCCCGATCCGGCGCCCCTCGGCGTCGAAGAGGTGCGCGGCCATCTCGGCGGCGACCCCGAGCGAGGCGTAGTGCGCCCGCTCCTCGTCGCTGAGCATGTCGTGCACCGTCGAGATGCCCGGCTCCCAGGAACCGATGGAGACACAGGCGACCGTGACCTTGTCGAAGTACTCGTAGGCCCGGGCGATCCCGGTCTGGTTGCGCAGCGCCGCCGCGGTGGCCGCGTCCGGCAGCAGCATCGGGGCGTAGATGGGGTGGGCGTCGCCGCCCGACACCTGGGCGGCGCGGCGCACGGCCTCGACCGAGCCCCGCTCCGAGGTCCCGGCGTCGTACACGCCCGTCAGCTGCACGACCGTGCACGGCGGCAGCCGGTCGAGCGCCGCCGCCATGTGAATGGTGGACCGGCCCCAGGCCAGCCCGAGCACGTCCCCCTCGTTGACGAGCTCGCCGAGCAGGTCGGCGGCGACCTCGCCGAGGTTCTCGGGGTCGGGGGTCTCCTCGGCCTCGGCCGGGGACTCGACCACGACGGCGTGCCTCAGGCCGTAGCGGGCGCGGAGCGCGTCGGAGCGCTCGGCGTCCAGCTCGGCCGGGACGCGGATCTCGATGCGCACGAGATCCCGTTCGAGAGCGGTCTCCAGGACCCGGGCCACCTTGAAGCGGCTGACGCCGAACTCCTCCGCGATCTGGATCTTGGACTTGCCCTCGAGGTAGAAGCGGCGGGCCATGGCCGCCGCCTGCACCAGCTCAGCGGGTCCCATCCGCATGGCTGACCGGCCCGCCGACATACCCGACACGGCGATCTCCTCACTGCTGTTCACACTCTGGATTCGCCGTTCATCCTTGCAGATTCGGCGCGGCTGATCCGCCCTGAAGGGCGGCGTTCACTTAACCGTTCACGTACCTGTGGCTCAGTGGTCGCATGCCCAGGACGCCTTGGCGGTGGCCGCCTCCGCCTGCGCGCGCAGTGCACGGACCGCCTCCGCCGGGTCCTTCGCCCCGTACACGGCCGAGCCTGCCACGAACACGTCCGCTCCCGCGTCCGCGCACCGCTCGATCGTCGAGGCCGAGACACCGCCGTCCACCTGGAGCCACAGCTGCAGGCCGTGCTTGGCGATCAGCTCCCGCGTGCGGCGGATCTTCGGCAGCATGATGTCGAGGAAGGCCTGGCCACCGAAGCCGGGCTCGACCGTCATGATCAGCAGCATGTCGAGTTCCGGCAGCAGGTCCTCGAACGGCTCGATCGGCGTCGCGGGCTTGAGCGCCATGGAGGCACGGGCGCCCTTGGCGCGGATCTCCCGGGCGAGCCGCACGGGCGCGGCGGCCGCCTCCACGTGGAAGGTCACGGAGGAGGCACCCGCCTCGACGTACTGGGGCGCCCAGCGGTCGGGGTCCTCGATCATCAGGTGGCAGTCCAGCGGGGTGTCCGTCGCACGCGCCAGGGACTCCACGACCGGCACGCCGAGGGTGAGGTTCGGGACGAAGTGGTTGTCCATGACGTCGACGTGGAGCCAGTCGGCGCCTTGGACCGCCTTGGCCTCCTCCGCGAGGCGGGCGAAGTCGGCGGACAGGATGCTGGGGTTGATCTGCGCGGCCATGCCCCAAGCCTGCCATGCCGCTGCGCTTGGCTGTAACGGCGGTCCGTTGCGGTTGTCATGTGTCCGCGGGCCGGTGGGGGTTGATCGCGCGGTTCCCCGCGCCCCTTACGGGGCGCCGGCCCCTGCGGCGTTCAGGCCGTTCTGCGGATCAGGGCCAGGTACATCGCGTCCGTGCCGTGCAGGTGGGGCCAGAGCTGTACGTCCGGGCCCTCGCCCAGCGCGGGCACGCCCGGGAGCAGGGGGCGGGCGTCGATGAGCTCGGTGTCCGGGCACTGCTTGAGCATGTCGGCGACGACCGCGCGGGTCTCCGCCAGGTGCGGGGAGCAGGTCGCGTAGCCGACGACTCCGCCGACGCGCACCGAGTCGAGGGCCGTGCGCAGCAGGGCGCGCTGGAGGGGCGCGAAGTTGTCCAGGTCCTCGGGGCGGCGGCGCCAGCGGGCCTCGGGGCGGCGGCGCAGGGCGCCGAGTCCGGTGCACGGCACGTCCATGAGAACGCGGTCGAAGGTGCCGGGCCGCCACGGCGGGCGGGTGCCGTCGGCGGCGATGACCTGGTACGGCCCCGGGTTGCCGGTCAGCGCCTTGGCGACCAGGCCGGCCCGGTGCGGCTGCTTCTCGGAGGCGAGGAGCGTGGCTCCGCGCTCGGCGGCGAGCGCGCCCAGCAGCGCGGCCTTGCCGCCGGGCCCGGCGCACCCGTCCAGCCACTTGCTGTCGGAGCCCTCCAGGGGCGCGTGGGCGAGCGCGAGGGCGACCAGCTGGCTGCCCTCGTCCTGCACTCCGGCCCGCCCCTCGCGCACGGCCTCCACCGCGCCCGGCTCCCCGCCCTCGGCGAGCCGCACGGCGTACGGCGACCAGCGCCCCGGTACGGCGGCGTCCTCGCGCAGCAGCTCCTCGGTGGTGGCCCGCCCCGGCCGCGCCACCAGGGTCACCTCGGGCCGTTCGTTGTCGGCCTCCAGCAGGTCCTCGATGCCCGCGCGGCCACCGCCGAGCGAGTCCCAGAGCGCGGAGACGACCCAGCGGGGATGCGAGTGCACGACGGCCAGGTGGTCCTCGGGATCCTCGTCGTAGGGCGGCGCGACCTTCTCCAGCCAGCCGTCGAGGTCGTCCTGGGCCACCTTCCTCAGCACGGCGTTGACGAACTTGGCCCGCCCGTCGCCGAGCACCACCCGCGCCAGCTCCACCGAGGCGGACACGGCGGCGTGCGTCGGGATCCGGGTGCCGAGCAACTGGTGCACACCGAGGCTGAGCACGTCGAGCACCGGCGGGTCGACCTCGCGCAACGGCCGGTCGACACAGGCGGCGATCACCGCGTCGTACGTCCCCTGCCGGCGCAGCGTGCCGTACACCAGCTCGGTGGCGAGAGCGGCGTCCCGCGCGTCGAACTTCTCCGGTCCCTCCTTCTCGCGCGCCTTGCGCAGCAGCGGGGGAAGCACGAGGTTGGCGTACGCGTCCCGCTCGTCGACCGCGCGCAGCGCCTCGAAGGCCAGGATGCGGACGGGATCCTTCTGAGGACGGCGGTAGGGCTTGGCGGCCCTGCGGGGCCGCCCGGACTGCTCGCTCACGAAAAAGGTGCTCCGGATGTGAAGAAGAGGGTGCGGTGTCCAGCGTACGTCGGAACACCGTCACCCCCGCCGCCCGGGGCTCAGCCGCCGAGCGTCTCGCGCTCGGCGATGCGCACGCCGCGCGCCCAGTCGGCGGCACGCATCGGCTTCTTGCCCTGTGCCTGCACCCAGAGCAGCTCGACGGCGTACGAACCGGTGCCCACGTGCACGCTGTTCTTGCCGACCGCCATCCGCCCCGGCGCCAGGTCCGTGCGCCCGGGCACGGGCGTGACCTGGATGAGCTTGAGCCGCTCACCGCGGAAGGTGGTCCAGGCGCCGGGCGCCGGGGTGCAGCCGCGCACGACCCGGTCGACGCGCAGGGCGGGCGCGGCCCAGTCGACCCGGGCGTCCTCGACGGTGATCTTCGGCGCGAGGGTGATGCCGTCGGCCGGCTGCGGTACGGCCTTCAGGGCGCCGTCCTCGATGCCGTCCATGGTCGCCGCGAGCAGCCCGGCACCGGCGAAGGCGAGGCGGGTCAGCAGGTCGCCGCTGGTGTCCGTGGACCGGATCTCCTCGGTGACCGTGCCGTACACCGGACCCGAGTCGAGCCCCTCCTCGATGAGGAAGGTGGAGGCGCCGGTGATCTCGTCGCCCGCCATGATGGCGTGCTGCACCGGTGCCGCCCCGCGCCAGGCGGGCAGCAGCGAGAAGTGCAGGTTGACCCAGCCGTGCGCCGGGATGTCGAGGGCGGCCCTGGGCAGCAGGGCGCCGTAGGCGACGACCGGGCAGCAGTCCGGGGCGATCTCCTTCAGCCGCTCCAGGAACTCCGGGTCCCGCGGCCTGAGGGGCTTGAGCACCTCGATCCCGGCCTCCTCCGCACGCTCGGCCACGGGCGACGCGACCAGCCTGCGCCCGCGCCCGGCCGGCGCGTCGGGCCGCGTGACGACGGCGGCCACCTCGTGCCGCCCGGAGGCGATCAGGGCGTCCAGAGCGGGAACGGCGACCTCGGGGGTACCGGCGAAGACAAGCCTCATGGGCGGGTTCGGGCCTCTCGGACGGGGGTTGGACGGGCAGCGCACCAGTCTATGACCACGGGCGGAAGGACGGGTCATGACCACGGACGCACGGCCGCCGACCGCGAACACCCCCACGGGTCGCCCGGGCTCCCGGCCGGGCGCGCACCCGGCCGCCCGGCGTACGCATATGCCCGTACGCCCCCACCCCGTGACCCGTGGAGCGCACACGCGTTGGTCAAGAAAGAGTTGACCACCCAGGGCCTTTTCGCGGCCCGATTCCTTTCAACGCCGGTTCGAGAGGCTTGTTCATGGCCGACCACGCCACCCACGACGCCCAGGCCCGGGCCAGCCTGCACTTGCTGGTGCGGGACATCGAACGGGTCCGCCGGCAGGTGGACGCGCTGCGCACGCTCACCGCCCAGCTGGGCAACGTCTACCGCCCGCGCCGCTCCGGCCCGTCCACGGGCTTCGTCGTCTACGGACGCGCTCCCGCCCCTACGGTCCGCCTCGCCCAGGAACTCCGGGACAGTGTCGAAACCCTGGTCACGGCCGCCGTGGACTTCGACCGCTCACTCGGCTTCTCGTGGGACGCGGTGGGCTCCGCGCTCGGAGTCACCAAGCAGGCGGTGCACCGCCGTTACGGCGCCCGCCGTGCCGCGGCCCAGGCCGCCGCCGAGGCGGAGCGGGCCCCGGAGCCGTCCGGTACCCGCACGGTCAGCGTGAACACCGGCCTGCCCACGGTCCCGGCGGCCCGCTCGATGCCCACGCAACCGACCGCGGGCAGCCCGGGCCTGCGCGACGACGCCCGCCCGACGGCCTTCCCGAGCCCGCGCAACGGCTGACGGTCCTGCCCTGCCCTCCTGGGGGAGTCCGGGAGGGCGGACACGCGTGCGGAGGCAGCGACCGCATGCGGAGGGCGCAGCCGGATGCAGGGAGTGCGGCCGGTGCGGAGTGTGCGACCGCATGCGGACCGTGCGGCACGGAGTGATCGCCCCCCTCACCCGATGTCCGCCGGATCGATCCTCACCCGTACCGCCTCCCCGCTCCCCCGTGCCATGCGAGCGGCCTGGGCGGCCTTGAGCGCGGAAGCCAGCGCGGCCCCGCTGCCCGGCGGTACGCGCACCAGGGCCCGGTCCCAGTGCTCGCCCGGCAGCGGTACTCCGGGCCTGCGGGGCCGGCCGGGCGGTGTCGGCGGCATCGGCACCGGCCCCAAGACCTCCGCGTCCGAAGGCAGTTCGACCGAGGCCAGGAACTCGGCGACGGCCGCGGGCGGCCCCGACACCGCCGCCATCCGCGACACCGGCGGGAACCCCAGCTCGGCCCGCTCGGACAGCTCCCGCACCGCGTGCCCGACGGGGTCCCAGCGCACCAGTGCCTGTACGGGCCGCAGGGTCGGCTCGGCCACCACGACCACCGTGCCCCCCTCGCTCTGCGGTCGCACCAGCGCTCCCGCCGCGATCCACCGGCGCAGCGCGTCCTCACCGGCCCGCAGGTCGGGTCGTACGAGCATGGCCCAGCCGTCCAGGAGGAGGGCCGCCGCGTAGCCGCCCTCGGCGACCGGTTCGGCGCCCGGTGTGCTCACCACCAGCGCGGGCGTGCCGGGCACCGTGTCCAGGACGTGTTCCCGTCCCGAGGTGCGCACCGGGACGGCGGGAAAGGCGCGCCCCAGTTCCTCGGCCGTCCGCCGCGCCCCCACGACCTGGGCCCGCAGCCGGAAGCCGCCGCACTCCGGGCAGTGCCACGTGCTCTCCTCGCGCCCGCACCAGGCGCACCGCAGGATCCCCGCGTCCTGCCCCTGCAGCGGCCCGGCGCAGTGCCGGCACCTCGCGGGCGCCCGGCACTGCGCGCAGGCCATACGGGGTGCGTAGCCGCGTCGGGGCACCTGCACCAGCACCGGACCGTGCCGCAGCCCCTCGCGGGCCGCCTGCCAGGCGAGGGTCGGCAGCCGGGCGGCGCGCGCGGCCTCGTCGCGTGCGAGGTCGTCGTCCCCGACCGTGCGGACCAGGGGCGCGGCGCGGCGCACCTGCTCGCGCCCGGCGACCAGCGGCCGGGCCCAGCCGCTCTCGACGAGCTGGGCGGCCTCGACGGTGCAGGCGAATCCGCCGAGCAGGAACGCGCACCTGTCCAGCGCGGCGCGCAGCAGCAGCACGTCGCGCGCGTGCGGCTGCGGGGCGTGCTGCTCGCTGTGGCTGTCGTCGCCGTCGTCCCAGATGGCGACGAGTCCCAGGTCCTGTACCGGCGCGAACATCGCCGCCCGTGTCCCGACCACGGCCCGAACGGACCCCCGCCGCACCGCGAGCCACTGGCCGTACCGCTTCTCGGGGCCCGCGTCGGCGGTGAGCAGCGCGTGCCGGCCCGCGCCGAGCAGCGCGGTGAGCGCCGCGTCGACCCGCGCGGCGGCCCTGCCGTCCGGTACGACGACGAGCGCGCCGCGTCCCGAGGCGAGCGTGGCGGCGACGGCGCGGGCCAGTTCCTCGCTCCACCGCGGACCCGGCAGCGCGTTCCAGACAGCCCTGGGCGACCCTCCGCGGGCCAGCGCCTCCAGGAACGCCGCCCCGTGCTCGTACCCCCGCCAGGAGGCCGTCTCGGGGGCCTTGGGCGGTGGCAGTGGCGCGGGCGACGGCCGCTGTTCGGCTCGCGCGCTGCGCGGGGGCACGGCGAGCTGGAGCACATCGGCGAGACTGCCCGCGTACCGGTCGGCCACGGCCCGTGCGAGGCCGAGCAGTTCCCCGCTCAGCACCGGCTCCGGCGAGACGACCTGGGCGAGTGCGGCCAGGGGCCCCGCGTAGTCGGACTCGGCCCGTCGCTCGACGAGGAACCCGTCGATCAGCCCGCCGCCCTCGCGGCGCCCTTCGCGCACCCGGCCGCGCCCGGCCCCGAACCGCACCCGGACGCGGACGCCGGGCTGCGCCTGCTCGTCCAGCTCCTCGGGCACCGCGTAGTCGAAGTACCGGTCGAGGTGGAGCACGCCCTTGTCGACCAGGACCCGTGCGACCGGCAGCTCCTTGGCGAGCGCGGCCCCCCGCCAGGTCCGCGGCCTGGCCCGGGGCGCCTTGGCCTGGCGCACGCTCTCCCGAAGGAGCGCGAGCTGCTCCGGCGGCGCCCCTGCGGCCCCGCCGTCCCCGCCTTCCCGGGACGCCCCGTTCTCGCTGCTCACGCTTGCATTCTTACCAAACGGCACCGACAACGGGGCCCGCCGGCGGATACCCGGGGGCCTGGGCCCTCGGCCACGGCCGGACCCGAACGGCCCCCGCCGGAGCAGCCGCGAGCCCGCCTGACCGCCCCGCGCCGGGGGTGAGGCCCGGCACCGTCACCGGGTCCGACGGGGACGGTGCCGTCATCCGGCCGGACGACGGCCCGGAGCCCGGGGCGGCCGATCACGGGATCCGGCCGGCGCCCGCCGGCTGACCCCGTACACGCCGAGGCCCGGCCCCCCCGCGACGGGGAGACCGGGCCTCGGCGAGACGAGTGGACGGGCTTACAGGCCCACGGCCTCGCGCAGGGCGTCCACGCGGTCGGTGCGCTCCCAGGTGAAGTCGGGCAGCTCGCGGCCGAAGTGGCCGTACGCCGCCGTCTGGGCGTAGATCGGGCGGAGCAGGTCGAGGTCGCGGATGATCGCGGCCGGACGCAGGTCGAAGACCTCGTCGATCGCCTTCTCGATCTTCTCGACCTCGACCTTGGCCGTGCCGAAGGTCTCCACGAACAGACCGACCGGCTCGGCCTTGCCGATCGCGTAGGCGACCTGGACCTCGCAGCGGGAGGCCAGGCCCGCCGCCACCACGTTCTTGGCGACCCAGCGCATGGCGTACGCGGCGGAGCGGTCGACCTTGGACGGGTCCTTGCCGGAGAAGGCGCCGCCGCCGTGGCGGGCGAAACCGCCGTAGGTGTCGATGATGATCTTGCGGCCGGTGAGGCCGGCGTCGCCCATCGGGCCGCCGATCTCGAAGCGGCCGGTCGGGTTGACCAGCAGGCGGTAGCCCTCGGTGTCCAGCTTGATGCCGTCGTCCAGGAGCGCCTTCAGCTCCGGCTCCACGACGAACTCGCGGATGTCGGGGGCGAGCAGCGACTCCAGGTCGATGTCGCTCGCGTGCTGCGAGGAGACGACGACCGTGTCGAGGCGTACGGCCTTGTCGCCGTCGTACTCGATGGTGACCTGCGTCTTGCCGTCCGGGCGCAGGTAGGGGATGGTGCCGTTCTTGCGGACCTCCGACAGGCGCTTCGACAGGCGGTGCGCCAGGAAGATCGGCAGCGGCATCAGGGTCGGCGTCTCGTCGGACGCGTAGCCGAACATCAGGCCCTGGTCGCCGGCGCCCTGCTTGTCCAGCTCGTCGTCGTCGCCCTCGACCCGGGACTCGTACGCCGTGTCGACACCCTGGGCGATGTCCGGGGACTGCGCCCCGATGGACACCGACACGCCGCAGGAGGCGCCGTCGAAGCCCTTCTTGGAGGAGTCGTAGCCGATCTCGAGGATCTTGTTGCGGACCAGGGTCGCGATGTCCGCGTAGGCCTTGGTCGTCACCTCGCCGGCCACGTGCACCAGGCCGGTGGTGATCAGCGTCTCGACGGCGACCCGGGAGGACGGGTCCTCGCGCAGAAGCGCGTCGAGAATGGTGTCGCTGATCTGGTCAGCGATCTTGTCGGGGTGACCCTCGGTCACGGACTCCGAGGTGAACAGGCGACGGGACACAACGCTCCCTGTGGTTGCAGCGGCTGCTGGCTGATCATTTGCGGCGACGCGCGGGGCTGCGCCCGGCGTCGACCGTGAACAGTTTATCGGTCACACTCGGCCGGTGGGGCACGTGTCTCGCCTCTCGGGAGCGCTGTGACCTGCGGCACGGGCATTCTGCACAATGCCGGGCGGCGTTGGCCAGGTACCGCCGCACCCGATTTGATCGTCCCCCGGGCGCTCCGTCAACCGGGCGTCCGGGGCCCGTACGTCACCCCAGCCGCCGTGCCACCAGGTCCCAGACGATGTCGGCCAGGGCCTCCTTGGGGCCGTGGGGCACCGGTGTCTCGGTGCCGTCGGCGCCCAGCACCACGGCCTCGTTCTCCTCGGAACCGAAGGTCTTGCGCTCCCCCACCTCGTTGACGACGAGCAGGTCACAGCCCTTTCGGGCGAGCTTGGCACGGCCGTTGGCGAGAACGTCGTCGGTCTCGGCGGCGAAGCCCACGACCACCTGTTCGGGCCGCGCTCGGTCGGCCGAAACTTCCGCGAGAATGTCTGGATTCCGTACCAGGACGATCGGGTCGGGGTCCTGGCCGTCCCTCTTCTTGATCTTGCCGCCGGCGTAGACCGCCGGGCGGAAGTCGGCGACGGCGGCGGCCATGACGACCGCGTCGGCGTCCGCGGACGCCTTCAGTACGGCCTCGCGCAGCTGGACGGCCGTGCCGACCGGTACGACATCCACGCCCGCCGGGTCGGGCAAGCCGGTGTTGGCCGCGATCAGGGTGACCCGGGCGCCCCGCGCGGCGGCGGTGCGGGCGAGGGCGTAGCCCTGCTTGCCGGAGGAGCGGTTGCCGAGGAAGCGGACCGGGTCGAGGGGCTCGCGGGTGCCTCCGGCGGAGACGACGACGTGCCGCCCCTTGAGGTCGGGCTCGGTGACCCCCCGGGCCAGCACCCGGCGGCAGACCTCGAAGATCTCCGTCGGGTCGGGCAGCCGGCCCTTGCCGGTGTCGACGCCGGTGAGGCGGCCGACGGCGGGCTCGACGACGACGGCGCCGCGGCGGCGGAGCGTGGCCACGTTCTCCTGGGTGGCCGGGTGCTCCCACATCTCGGTGTGCATGGCGGGCGCGAACACGACCGGACATCGGGCGGTCAGGAGCGTGTTGGTGAGCAGGTCGTCGGCGAGGCCGTGGGCGGCCTTGGCAAGCATGTCGGCCGTGGCGGGCGCGACGACCACCAGGTCGGCGTGCTGGCCGATGCGGACGTGCGCGACCTCGTGGACGTCGTCCCAGACCTCTGTCGAGACCGGGTTGCCGGACAGGGCGGACCAGGTCGCGGCGCCGACGAAGTGCAGCGCGGAGGCGGTGGGCACCACGCGGACGTCATGACCCGACTCCGTGAGCCTTCTCAGCAGCTCACAGGCCTTGTAGGCGGCGATACCGCCGCTGACCCCCAGAACGACCCTCGGCTTGTCCACGCTCACTCCCCGGACTCGGAACCCTGCAACACCCATGACACACCACAGGCCCGGCAGCATGACTACCGGGCCTGTGGATAAGTCGATCGCAGTGTGAAAGTACTACTGCACAAGACTTGCTGCTGTGCGCAGGACTACTGGGCGGGGCCCTCGACGGCCTCGGACGTCAGCAGACCCGCGTTGATCTCACGCAGGGCGATCGAGAGCGGCTTCTCGTGGACATGGGTGTCGACGAGCGGACCGACGTACTCGAGGAGACCCTCGCCGAGCTGCGAGTAGTACGCGTTGATCTGACGGGCACGCTTGGCCGCGTAGATCACGAGGCTGTACTTCGAGTCGGTGGCCTCGAGAAGCTCGTCGATCGGCGGGTTGATGATGCCCTCGGGCGCGGTGATGGAAGAGGACACGCTCTACCTTCCGATGGGTGGGAAAGATTCAGTCGAAGCGATCACAGTCACGATCACACGACGTCCATCAAGGCTAGCAGCTCGCGCGCCACGTCCTCGACGGAGGTGTTGACCAAGGTCGTATCGAACTCCGGCTCGGCCGCCAGCTCGGTCCTGGCCGCCTCGAGACGGCGCTCGATGACCTCGGGCGGCTCGGTGCCCCGGCCGGTCAGCCTGCGCACCAGCTCCTCCCAGGAGGGCGGAGCCAGGAACACCAGACGGGCGTCGGACATCGACTCCCGGACCTGCCGGGCGCCCTGGAGATCGATCTCCAGCAGCACCGGCTCGCCCTTCTCCAGCCGCTCCAGCACGGCCGCGCGGGGCGTGCCGTAGCGGTTGCCGGCGAACTCGGCCCACTCCAGCAGCTCACCGTTGGCGATCAGCTTGTCCATCTCCTCGTCGGTGACGAAGAAGTAGTGGACTCCGTGCCGCTCGCCGGGGCGCGGCTTGCGGGTGGTGGCCGACACCGAGAGCCAGACCTCGGGGTGTTCCTTGCGCATATGGGCGACGACCGTGCTCTTGCCGACCCCCGAGGGGCCGGAGAGCACGGTCAGCCGCGGACGTTCACTCATGCAGCGATTATTCCAGCAATCCCGGAGTGCCCGGGACTCCCGGCCCGGCAGGCGCCGGACTCAGGAGCCGGTGCTGCCGAACTCACGCTCCAGGGAAGCGATCTGGTTGGAACCAAGACCGCGCACGCGGCGGCTCTCGGAGATGCCCAGACGCTCCATGATCTGCTTGGCGCGGACCTTGCCCACGCCCGGCAGGGACTCGAGCAGCGCGGAGACCTTCATCTTGCCGATGACGTCGTTCTCCTGGCCCTGCTTGATGACCTCGTGCAGGGAGGCGCCGGAGTGCTTGAGTCGATTCTTGACCTCGGCCCGCTCCCGGCGAGCCGCGGCGGCCTTTTCGAGCGCGGCTGCGCGCTGTTCGGGGGTAAGGGGCGGAAGAGCCACGCCTACGTCACCTCGGATGTCGAACTGTCGGATACGGACCGGTGAGGAACCTAGTCGCCCCACACCTGGGGAGCTACGAGCAACACGCTTCGCCCGTTCTCCCCCACTACCTAATGGGTGTGGGGGTGTCCCCACAGCTCGGAGACTAGCGGTCAAGTCCGCCAGAGTCAGCGAGAACAGCGGAAAAGTCCTGGTCAGCCTCCGCCAGGCCGGACATTTCCGACATAATGCCCTCGATTTGAGGATGTATTCACACTCAAGTCACCAGGACACCGCTCGCCGGGGCGCACATCTCAGGTCTCAGGCGCCCGCGACGGTGGCCTGGATCTCCTCCGCGAAGCGCTCGGCTGCCGCCCGCAGCGCCCCGACGTCGGGACCGTGCCGCAGCACGCCCCGGCTGACGTTCGGCACGACGTTGCGCAACGCCGACCCGAACACCTTCGGAAGGTCGGCCGGCGTCGCCCCCTGCGCGCCGACGCCGGGCGCGAGGAGCGGGCCGTTGACGGCGAGGTCGTATGACGACAGGTCGCCGACCGTGGCGCCGACGACGGCGCCGAAGGAGCCCAGCGGCTCCTCCCCCGCGTTCTCGGCGGCCAGGTGGGCCAGCATGGTCGCGCCCACGGTGCGGCCGTCGGTGCGGACGGCGTGCTGGACCTCGGGGCCCTCCGGATTCGAGGTGAGCGCCAGCACGAACAGGCCGGCGCCGCTCTCCCGCGCCAGCGCGACGGCCGGGCTGAGCGAGCCGTAGCCCAGGTACGGCGAGACGGTCAGGGCGTCGGAGAACAGCGGGGCGTCCTGGTGCAGGTAGGCCTCGGCGTACCCGGCCATGGTCGAGCCGATGTCGCCGCGCTTGGCGTCCATCACGACGAGGGTGCCGGCCGC
Organism: Streptomyces sp. NPDC001135; assembly: GCF_053598395.1. Classification (NCBI taxonomy): domain Bacteria; kingdom Bacillati; phylum Actinomycetota; class Actinomycetes; order Kitasatosporales; family Streptomycetaceae; genus Streptomyces; species Streptomyces sp. NPDC001135. The sequence goes on from NZ_JBSFKD010000019.1 coordinate 96,221, forward strand.
GCGCGCCTCCCGGACGACCGTCTCCAGGACGGCGACACCGCGGGAGCCGAAGCGCTCGAAGAAGGCGCTCTGCGGCTTCATCACGGCGACCCGGTCGGCCACCGCCTCGACGACCGTGCGGCTGAACCGCTCCAGCCCGGCCACGTCGTCGTTCAGACCCCACTCGGCGAGCAGGGAGGCGTGCGGGTCGATGCCGACGCACAGCGGGCCGCGCTCGTCCATGGCGCGGCGCAGCCGGGCGCCGAAGGGCTCCAGAACAGTCATGCGGGCTTCCTCACGTCAGCGCCGACCGCGTCGGCGAGGGTGGCGTACGGGCTGGTGCGCAGACGGGCGGCGAGGCCCTTGTGGATCGCGCGGCACCAGAAAGGGCCCTCGTAGATGAACGCGCTGTACCCCTGGACCAGCGTGGCGCCGGCCAGGATGCGCTGCCAGGCGTCCTCGGCGGTCTCGATGCCGCCGACCCCGACGAGGGTGATCCGGTCGCCCACGCGCGCGTACAGACGGCGCAGGACCTCCAGGGAACGCGCCTTCAGCGGGGCGCCGGACAGGCCGCCGGTCTCCTTCACCAGCGAAGGTGCCGACTTCAGGCCGAGGCCCTCGCGGGCGATGGTGGTGTTGGTGGCGATGATGCCGTCCAGGCCCAGTTCCACGGCCAGGTCGGCAACGGCGTCGATGTCCTCGTCGGCGAGGTCGGGCGCGATCTTCACCAGCAGCGGGACGCGCCGGTTCGCGACCGTGCGGTCGGCGGCCTCGCGGACGGCGCTCAGCAGCGGACGCAGGGACTCGGTGGCCTGCAGGTTGCGCAGGCCGGGCGTGTTCGGCGAGGAGACGTTCACGACCAGGTAGTCCGCGTACGCGGCGAGGCGCTCGGCGGACTTCACGTAGTCGGCGACGGCCTCCGCCTCCGGGACGACCTTCGTCTTGCCGATGTTGACGCCGACGACGGTCCGGAAGACCGGCTCACGGGTCGCGAGGCGGGCGGCGACGGTCAGCGAGCCGTCGTTGTTGAAGCCCATGCGGTTGATCAGCGCGCGGTCCGCGACGAGCCGGAACAGCCGCTTCTTGGGGTTCCCGGGCTGCGGCTCGCCGGTGACCGTGCCGATCTCGACGTGGTCGAAGCCCAGCATCGACATTCCGTCGATCGCGACGGCGTTCTTGTCGAAGCCGGCGGCGAGCCCGAAGGGGCCGTGCATGCGCAGCCCGAACGCCTCCGTGCGCAGTTCCCTGTAGCGGGGTGCGAGGGCGGCCGCGACGAAGGTGCGCAGCACGGGGACGCGGACGGCGAGGCGGATCCAGCGGAAGGCCAGGTAGTGGGCCTTCTCCGGGTCCATCCGTTTGAAAACCAGACGGAAGAAGAGCTCGTACATCTAGAAAGTCCTCTGGGGTCCTCATGAAGAGGGGGACACCGTTTCCGATGTCCCCCTCAGGGCTGCTAGTCGCGGGCCGCGGTCAGGTGTTCCGCGTGTTCCTGGAGCGAGCGGACGCCCACGTCACCGTGGTTGAGGGCGTCGATGCCCTGGACGGCCGCCGCGAGCGCCTGGACGGTCGTCAGGCACGGCACGGAGCGGGCCACCGCGGCCGTACGGATGTCGTAGCCGTCGAGGCGGCCGCCGGTTCCGTACGGGGTGTTGACGATGAGGTCGACCTCGCCGTCGTGGATCAGCTGGACGATGGTCTTCTCGCCGTTCGGACCGGTGCCCTCGGACTGCTTGCGCACGACGGTGGCGTGGATGCCGTTGCGCTTGAGGACCTCGGCGGTGCCGGAGGTGGCGAGCAGCTCGAAGCCGTGGGCGACCAGCTCGCGCGCCGGGAAGATCATCGACCGCTTGTCGCGGTTGGCGACCGAGATGAACGCGCGGCCCTTGGTGGGCAGCGGGCCGTAGGCGCCCGCCTGCGACTTGGCGTACGCCGTGCCGAAGACGGAGTCGATGCCCATGACCTCACCGGTGGAGCGCATCTCCGGGCCGAGGACCGTGTCGACGCCGCGGCCGTGGATGTCGCGGAAGCGGGACCACGGCATGACGGCCTCCTTGACGGAGATCGGCGCGTCGAGCGGGAGCTCGCCGCCGTCGCCGTTCGCCGGCAGCAGCCCCTCGGCGCGCAGCTCGGCGATGGTCGCGCCCAGGGAGATCCGGGCGGCGGCCTTCGCGAGGGGCACCGCGGTCGCCTTGGAGGTGAAGGGGACCGTACGGGAGGCGCGCGGGTTGGCCTCCAGGACGTAGAGGATGTCGCCGGCCATCGCAAACTGGATGTTGATCAGGCCGCGCACGCCGACGCCACGGGCGATGGCCTCGGTGGAGGCACGCAGCCGCTTGATGTCGAAGCCGCCCAGCGTGATCGGGGGCAGGGCGCACGCCGAGTCGCCGGAGTGGATGCCGGCCTCCTCGATGTGCTCCATGACGCCGCCGAGGTAGAGCTCCTCGCCGTCGTAGAGGGCGTCGACGTCGATCTCGATGGCGTCGTCCAGGAAGCGGTCGACGAGGACCGGCCGGGAGGGGCTGATCTCGGTCGACTCGGCGATGTAGGCGGCGAGCCGGGTCTCGTCGTAGACGATCTCCATGCCGCGCCCGCCGAGGACGTACGACGGCCGGACCAGGACCGGGTAGCCGATCTCGTCGGCGATCGCCTTGGCCTCCGCGAAGGTGGTGGCCGTGCCGTGCTTCGGCGCCGGCAGCCCCGCCTCCGCCAGCACCCGGCCGAAGGCACCCCGGTCCTCGGCCGCGTGGATCGCCTCCGGGGACGTACCGACGATCGGCACGCCGTTGTCCTTCAGGGCCTGCGACAGGCCCAGCGGGGTCTGGCCGCCCAGCTGCACGATCACACCCGCGACCGGGCCGGCCTGCTGCTCGGCGTGCACGATCTCCAGCACGTCCTCCAGCGTGAGCGGCTCGAAGTACAGCCGGTCGGAGGTGTCGTAGTCGGTGGAGACGGTCTCCGGGTTGCAGTTGACCATCACGGTCTCGTAGCCCGCGTCGCTCAGCGCGAACGAGGCGTGGACGCAGGAGTAGTCGAACTCGATGCCCTGGCCGATCCGGTTCGGGCCCGAGCCCAGGATGATCACCGCGGGCTTCTCGCGCGTGGCGACCTCCGACTCCTCGTCGTAGGCCGAGTAGAAGTACGGCGTCCTCGCCGCGAACTCGGCGGCGCAGGTGTCGACCGTCTTGTAGACCGGGCGGATGCCGAGGGCGTGCCGGACCTCGCGGACGACGTCCTCGCGCAGGCCGCGGATCTCGGCGACCTGCTGGTCGGAGAAGCCGTGCCGCTTGGCCTCGGCGAGCAGCTCGCGGGTCAGCTCGGGCGCCCCGGCCAGCTCGTCCGCGACCTCCTTGATCAGGAACAGCTGGTCCACGAACCAGGGGTCGATCTTCGTGTACTCGAAGACCTCCTCGGGCGTGGCGCCCGCGCGGATGGCCTGCATGACCGTGTTGATGCGGCCGTCGGTGGGCCGTACGGACTCCGCCAGGAGTGCCGCCTTGTCACCCGTCTCACCGACGAAGGTGAACTGGCTGCCCTTCTTCTCCAGGGAGCGCAGCGCCTTCTGGAAGGCCTCGGTGAAGTTGCGGCCGATGGCCATGGCCTCGCCGACCGACTTCATGGTGGTGGTCAGCGTGGAGTCGGCCTGCGGGAACTTCTCGAACGCGAACCGCGGGGCCTTCACGACGACGTAGTCGAGCGTGGGCTCGAAGGAGGCCGGGGTCTCCTGGGTGATGTCGTTCGGGATCTCGTCCAGGGTGTAGCCGACGGCCAGCTTGGCGGCGATCTTGGCGATCGGGAAGCCGGTGGCCTTGGAGGCGAGGGCCGAGGACCGCGAGACGCGCGGGTTCATCTCGATGACGATCACGCGACCGTCCTCGGGGTTCACCGCGAACTGGATGTTGCAGCCGCCGGTGTCCACGCCGACCTCGCGGATCACCGCGATGCCGATGTCCCGCAGGATCTGGTATTCGCGGTCGGTCAGCGTCATCGCCGGGGCGACGGTGATCGAGTCACCGGTGTGCACACCCATCGGGTCGAAGTTCTCGATGGAGCAGACGACCACGACGTTGTCGTGCTTGTCGCGCATCAGCTCCAGCTCGTACTCCTTCCAGCCGAGGATGGACTCCTCCAGGAGCACCTCGGTGGTCGGGGAGAGCGTGAGGCCCTGGCCCGCGATGCGGCGCAGTTCCTCCTCGTCGTGCGCGAAGCCGGAACCCGCGCCGCCCATCGTGAACGACGGGCGGACGACCACCGGGTAGCCGCCGAGCGTCTCCACACCCGCGAGGACGTCGTCCATCGAGTGGCAGATCACCGAGCGGGCGGACTCGCCGTGCCCGGTCTTGCGGCGGACCTCCTCCACGACCTCCTTGAACAGGTCGCGGTCCTCGCCCTTGTGGATCGCCTCGGGCTTGGCGCCGATCAGCTCGACGCCGTACTTCTCCAGGACACCGTTCTCGTGCAGCGAGATGGCGGTGTTCAGGGCCGTCTGGCCGCCCAGGGTGGGCAGCAGGGCGTCCGGGCGCTCCTTCGCGATGATCTTCTCGACGAAGTCCGGGGTGATCGGCTCGACGTAGGTGGCGTCGGCGATCTCCGGGTCGGTCATGATCGTCGCCGGGTTGGAGTTGACGAGGACCACGCGCAGGCCCTCGGCCTTGAGCACGCGGCACGCCTGCGTGCCGGAGTAGTCGAACTCGGCGGCCTGGCCGATGACGATCGGGCCGGAGCCGATGACCAGGACGGACTGGATATCGGTGCGCTTAGGCACGCTGGCCCTCCATCAGGGAAACGAAGCGGTCGAACAGGTAGGCGGCGTCGTGCGGGCCCGCTGCCGCTTCGGGGTGGTACTGGACGGAGAAGGCCGGCTGGTCGAGCAGCTGCAGCCCCTCCACGACGTTGTCGTTCAGGCAGACGTGCGAGACCTCGGCGCGGCCGAACTTCGTCTCGCTGACCTGGTCGAGCGGCGCGTCCACGGCGAAGCCGTGGTTGTGCGCGGTGACCTCGACCTTGCCGGTCGTACGGTCCTGGACCGGCTGGTTGATGCCCCGGTGGCCGTACTTCAGCTTGTAGGTGCCGAAGCCGAGGGCGCGGCCGAGGATCTGGTTGCCGAAGCAGATGCCGAAGAGCGGCGTTCCGCGCTCCAGGACGGCGGTCATGAGGGCGACGGGGCCGTCGGCGGTCGCCGGGTCGCCGGGGCCGTTGGAGAAGAAGACTCCGTCCGGGGCGACGGCGTACACGTCGTCGGCGGTGGCGGTCGCGGGCAGGACGTGGACCTCGATGCCGCGCTCGGCCATGCGGTGCGGGGTCATGCCCTTGATGCCGAGGTCGATCGCGGCGACGGTGAACCTCTTCTCGCCGATCGCCGGGACGACGTAGGCCTCCTTGGTCGCAACCTCCTCGTAGAGGCTCGCGCCCTTCATGTGCGGCTGAGCCTGCACGCGCGCGAGGAGCTCGGAGTCGGGGGCGATCGCCTCGCCGGAGAAGACGCCGGCGCGCATCGAGCCGCGCTCGCGCAGATGACGGGTCAGGGCGCGGGTGTCGATCCCGGAGATGCCGACCACGCCCTGCCGCTCCAGTTCGTCGTCCAGGGAGCGCTTGGCCCGCCAGTTGGACGGCACGCGCGCGGGGTCGCGCACGACGTATCCGGAGACCCAGATGCGCCCCGACTCGTCGTCCTCGTCGTTCCAGCCCGTGTTGCCGATCTGCGGGGCGGTCGCGACCACGATCTGCCGGTCGTACGACGGGTCGGTCAGGGTCTCCTGGTAGCCGGTCATGCCGGTGGAGAACACGGCCTCGCCGAAGGTCTCCCCCACGGCCCCGTAGGCACGGCCGCGGAAGATGCGGCCGTCCTCCAGGACGAGTACGGCGGGAAGCACCTTGTTCCTCTGAGAGGAGCTTCCCCTGGTGGAGGTCGTCATCGTGCGCCTTCCGTGTCGTTGATCATCTGGTTCAGGGTGTCGACCCACTCGGTGTGCTCGGCCGCCCGGTCGGAGCGGAAGCCCGAGTCGATCAGCTTGTCGCCGAGCTCCCAGGTCACCACCAGCAGGCCGCCCTCGGTGAGGACCTTGCCGGCGATGCCCTTGTCCAGCCGGGCTCCGCGCAGTGCGGCGGCGGGGACGAAGAAGTCGGTCGCTCCGGGGCGCTCGACCTCCAGGCCTTGCTCCGTCAGGGTGAGCTCGGCCCTGCTGCGGGTGCCCAGGCCGTGGGCCACGATGCGGTCCAGCCACTGCCCGGCGGTGGTGGAGCCGTGGTAGCGGCCGCTCATGCTCAGTCTCACCGGGCCGGTCCCGTCCGGCGCGCTGGGCAGCTCCGGGAGGTCGCTCTGGAGGGTGCCGCGCCACTTCCAGCCCTCGCGCATCAGCCAGTAGACGAGCGCGATGAAGAGCAGGAGTCCGACGAGCCAGCCGATGCGGGCCGGCCAGTCGGTGACCTCGGCCGACCTCTTGGCCTCGGCCAGCAGGATTACAGGTGTCACGTGAGCTTCCCGTCGACGAGCGTGGCCTTGCCCCGCAGCCACGTGTGCGTCACACGGCCCGGCAGCTCACGCCCCTGGTACGGGGTGTTGCGGCTGCGCGAGGCGAAGCCCGCGGGGTCCACCTGGCCACGGTATTCCGTGTCGACGAGGGTGAGGTTGGCGGGCTCACCAGCCGAGACGGGACGGCCGTGCCCGGTGGCCTGTCCGATCTGCGCGGGCTTGACGGACATCCGGTCGGCGACGCCGGCCCAGTCCAGCAGGCCCGTGTCGACCATGGTCTCCTGGACCACTGACAGCGCGGTCTCCAGGCCGACCATGCCCATGGCGGCGGCGGCCCACTCGCAGTCCTTGTCCTCGTGCGGGTGCGGGGCGTGGTCGGTGGCGACGATGTCGATCGTGCCGTCCGCGAGGGCCGCGCGCAGGGCGTGCACGTCGCGCTCGGTGCGCAGCGGCGGGTTGACCTTGTAGACGGGGTTGTACGTCCGCACCAGCTCGTCGGTGAGGAGCAGGTGGTGCGGGGTGACCTCGGCGGTGACGTCGATGCCGCGGGACTTGGCCCAGCGGACGATCTCGACGCTGCCGGCGGTCGACAGGTGGCAGATGTGGACGCGGGAGCCGACGTGCTCGGCGAGCAGCACGTCCCGCGCGATGATCGACTCCTCGGCGACCGCCGGCCAGCCGCCCAGGCCCAGCTCGGCGGAGACGACGCCCTCGTTCATCTGGGCGCCCTCGGTGAGGCGCGGCTCCTGGGCGTGCTGGGCGACGACGCCGCCGAAGGCCTTCACGTACTCCAGCGCGCGGCGCATGATCACGGCGTCGTCCACGCACTTGCCGTCGTCGGAGAAGACGGTGACGCCGGCGGCCGACTCGTGCATGGCGCCCAGCTCGGCCAGCTTCCTGCCCTCCAGGCCGACGGTGACGGCGCCGATGGGCTGCACGTCGCAGTAGCCGTGCTCCCGGCCGAGCCGGTAGACCTGCTCGACGACACCGGCGGTGTCGGCGACCGGGAAGGTGTTGGCCATGGCGAAGACGGCGGTGTAGCCGCCGCTCGCCGCCGCGCGGGTGCCGGTCAGGACGGTCTCGGAGTCCTCGCGGCCCGGCTCGCGCAGATGGGTGTGCAGGTCGACCAGGCCCGGCAGCAGCACCTTGCCGCCGGCCTCGACCACCTCGGCGCCGTCCGCGGGCAGGCCCGTGCCGACCGCCTCGACGACCTCGCCGTCGATCAGCACGTCCTGCGGCTCGCCGCCGAGCACCCTCGCACCACGGATCAGGGTCTTGCTCATGGTCTTACTTCTCCTCAGTGCGGGTCTGGGCGGGCTCGTTGCCGCCGAGCAGCAGGTACAGGACGGCCATCCGGATGGAGACCCCGTTGGCGACCTGCTCGACGGCGGTACAGCGGTCGGAGTCGGCGACCTCGGCGGTGATCTCCATGCCGCGGACCATCGGGCCGGGGTGCATCACGATGGCGTGCTCGGGCAGCCTGGCCATGCGGTCGCCGTCGAGGCCGTAGCGGCGGGAGTACTCGCGCTCGGTCGGGAAGAAGGCGGCGTTCATCCGCTCGCGCTGGACGCGGAGCATCATCACCGCGTCGCACTTGGGCAGCGCGCTGTCGAGGTCGTACGACACCTCGCAGGGCCACGTCTCGACGCCGACCGGCACCAGGGTGGGCGGGGCGACGAGGGTGACCTCGGCGCCGAGGGTGTGCAGCAGGTCGACGTTGGAGCGAGCGACCCGGCTGTGCAGGACGTCGCCGACGATGGTGATGCGCTTGCCGTCGAGGTCCTGGCCGAGGCCGGTGTCCCGGCCGACCAGCCGGCGGCGCATGGTGAAGGCGTCCAGCAGGGCCTGGGTGGGGTGCTGGTGGGTGCCGTCACCGGCGTTGATCACCGCCGCGTCGATCCAGCCGGAGTTGGCGAGGCGGTACGGGGCTCCGGAGGCGCCGTGCCGGATGACGACGGCGTCGACGCCCATGGCCTCCAGGGTCTGGGCGGTGTCCTTCAGGGACTCGCCCTTGGAGACGCTGGAGCCCTTGGCGGAGAAGTTGATGACGTCGGCGGACAGGCGCTTCTCGGCGGCCTCGAAGGAGATCCGGGTGCGCGTGGAGTCCTCGAAGAAGAGGTTGACGATCGTGCGGCCGCGCAGGGTCGGCAGCTTCTTGATCGGCCGGTCGGCCACCCGGGCCATCTCCTCGGCGGTGTCGAGGATCAGGACGGCGTCGTCGCGGGTGAGGTCGGCGGCCGAGATGAGATGACGCTGCATCTGTCAGGCTCCGTAAGGCAGTTCATTCAGGAGATATGGGGCAAATCAGCGCATGTGCGGGCAGGCCGAAGCCGCCCGGCGCCTGAGTTGCTACTGGCCGGTCTTCACACCGAGCAGCACGGTGTCGCGACCGTCCTCCTCGGCGAGCTGGACCTTGACCGTCTCCCGCAGCGACGTGGGGAGGTTCTTGCCGACGTAGTCGGCGCGGATCGGCAGTTCGCGGTGGCCTCGGTCGACCAGGACCGCGAGCTGGACCGCGCGGGGGCGCCCGATGTCGTTCAGGGCGTCGAGCGCGGCGCGGATGGTGCGGCCGGAGAAGAGCACGTCGTCGACGAGGACGACCAGCTTGCCGTCGATGCCGTCACCGGGGATCTCGGTGCGGGCCAGCGCACGCGGGGGGTGCATGCGCAGGTCGTCGCGGTACATGGTGATGTCGAGGGAGCCGACCGGGATCTTGCGGTCGGTGATCTGCTCCAGCTTGACGGCGAGCCGCTGGGCCAGGAAGACGCCTCGGGTGGGAATGCCGAGGAGCACCACGTCGTCGGCGCCCTTGGCGCGCTCGACGATCTCGTGGGCGATACGGGTCAGCACCCGCGCGATGTCGGGGCCCTCGAGAACGGGCCGCGCATCGGATGCCTGCGCCTGAGCGGGCGATTCGTGCTTGTCCATACGAAACGGACCTCCTTCTCCGCCTCACGGGACGGACCTTAAAGGACGTCGGATTTGCGCCATCCACCGTAGCAGGTCATGGAGAGGGCCTCGATCACCCCCCTGGCGCAACCGGCTGCCACTACCACGGAAGAGTCGGTGTGGACCATTCGGCTTGACGCACGAGAGTCACGCTGCGTAACCTCACAGTGAGTTACCAGCCGCGCGGCGGGAACACCCTCCGGCCGCGTCGACACAGTGTCCGGGGAGCTATATGTCCAGCGAATACGCCAAACAGCTCGGGGCCAAGCTCCGGGCCATCCGCACCCAGCAGGGCCTTTCCCTCCACGGTGTCGAGGAGAAGTCCCAGGGGCGCTGGAAGGCCGTGGTGGTCGGGTCCTACGAGCGTGGCGACCGTGCGGTGACCGTCCAGCGGCTCGCCGAGCTGGCCGATTTCTATGGCGTTCCTGTGCAGGAGCTCCTGCCGGGCACCACGCCGGGCGGCGCGGCCGAGCCGCCGCCGAAGCTGGTCCTCGACCTGGAGCGGCTGGCCACCGTGCCGGCCGAGAAGGCGGGCCCGCTGCAGCGCTACGCGGCGACGATCCAGTCCCAGCGCGGCGACTACAACGGCAAGGTGCTCTCCATCCGCCAGGACGACCTGCGCACCCTCGCCGTCATTTACGACCAGTCCCCCTCGGTCCTCACCGAGCAGCTGATCAGCTGGGGCGTCCTGGACGCCGACGCCCGCCGCGCGGTGGCCACGCACGAAGAGGCGTGACCGCCTGCGGCATCTGAGCAGAAACGTGCCGCCGGGGTGGCCGGAACTTCACGGTTCCGGCCACCCCGGCGGCGTTTTCGCGACCGTTACGGCGCCGTGTCGACGGCGGGCGGCGTGACATGCCTGAGGGGCGCGGGGACTGCGCGAGCGGCCACGGACGACCCGCAGGCCACCCGGGCCGCCGCAGTCCCACGGCGCCCCTCATGTCGACGGCTAGTCCCGGCGGAGCGAAGGCTTGAGCTCCTTCAGCCGGCCCAGCAGACCGTTCACGAACGAGGGCGACTCGTCCGTCGAGAACTCCTTGGCCAGCTGCACCATCTCGTCCAGGACGACGGCGTCAGGAGTCTCGTCGACCCAGATCAGCTCGTACGCGCCCAGCCGCAGGAGGTTGCGGTCCACGACCGGCATCCGGTCCAGCGTCCAGCCGACCGAGTACTGGGCGATCAGCTCGTCGATGCGCCTCGCGTGTTCCGCGTAGCCCTCGACCAGCTGCATCGTGTACTCGCTGACCGGCGGCTGCCGGGTGTCGGACCGGGAGAGCCGGACCCAGTCAGCGAGGACCGTCAGGACGTCGGCGCCACGCTGGTCGCCCTCGAAGAGGATCTGGAAGGCGCGCTTGCGGGCCGTGTTGCGGGCAGCCACGGTTAGCTGTTCACCCGGCCGAGGTAGTCGCTCGTACGGGTGTCGACCTTGATCTTCTCACCGGTGGTGATGAAGAGCGGGACCTGGATCTGGTGGCCGGTCTCCAGGGTGGCGGGCTTGGTGCCACCGGTGGAGCGGTCGCCCTGGACACCCGGCTCGGTCTCGGCGATGACCAGCTCGACGGCGGCCGGCAGCTCGACGAAGAGGACCTCGCCCTCGTGCTGCGCGACGGTGGCGGTGAAGCCCTCGATCAGGAAGTTGGCGGCGTCGCCGACGGCCTTCCGGTCGATGTGCAGCTGGTCGTAGGTCTCCATGTCCATGAAGACGAAGTACTCGCCGTCCATGTACGAGAACTGCATGTCGCGCTTGTCGACAGTGGCGGTCTCGACCTTGACGCCGGCGTTGAAGGTCTTGTCGACCACCTTGCCGGAGAGCACGTTCTTCAGCTTGGTGCGCACGAAGGCCGGGCCCTTGCCGGGCTTGACGTGCTGGAACTCGACGACGGACCAGAGCTGGCCGCCTTCGAGCTTGAGCACCATGCCGTTCTTGAGGTCGTTCGTGGAAGCCACGGTTGCGGAATCTCCTGGACTGACGTACGACCCCGGCGCACGCCACTGCCTAGAGGGCGAGCAGCTCCTTGGTCGTGATGGTGAGTAGCTCGGGTCCGCCGTCCGCCTCGGGGCGTACGACGAGCGTGTCATCGATCCGGACACCGCCCCGGCCCGGGAGGTGGACCCCCGGTTCGACGGTGACCGGCACGCAAGCGTCCAGTTTACCCATGGCCGCGGGCGCCAACTGCGGGTCCTCGTCGATTTCGAGTCCGACGCCGTGTCCGGTCAGCGGTGGCAGGGCCTCCGCATAGCCGGCCGAGTCCAGTACCTGGCGCGCCGCACGGTCCACGTCGCGGTATCCGGCGCCGGGTGCCAGGGACTCGCGTCCGGCGCGCTGGGCGGCGAAGACGAGGTCGTACAGCTCGATCTGCCAGTCGGCGGGCGAGGTGCCGATCACGAAGGTCCGGCCGATCTCGCAGCGGTAGCCGCGATAGGTCGCGCCCAGGCACACGGTGAGGAAGTCACCCTCCTCCACGCGCCGGTCGGTGGGGCGGTGGCCGCGGCGGCCGGAGTTCGGCCCGGTGGCGACCGACGTGGGGAAGGCGGGCCCGTCGGCCCCGTGGTCCACGAGGCGGCGCTCCAGCTCCAGCGCGAGGTGCCGCTCGGTACGGCCGACCAGGATGGATTCCAGCAGCTCACCGAGGGCCTGGTCGGCGATCTCGGCGCCGATGCGGAGACAGGAGATCTCCTCCTCGTCCTTGACCACCCTGAGCTGCTCGACGGCTCCGCCGAGGTCGGTGACGCGGAGGGCCGGGGCGACGGAGGTGAGTGCTCTGTGCCGGGCCACGGTGAGGTGGTGCTCCTCCACCGCCAGTGAATCGGCACCCTGGGCCGCGGCGAGGTCGGCCACCGCGACGGCGGCGTCGCCGCCGGTGGGCAGGACGTGCAGGCGCAGGTTCTCGTCGGGCCGGCCCTCGTAGGGGCGGTCGTCGGGCGGGCCGGCGCACACGAGGAGGTCCTCGCGTCTGCCGAGCAGCAGTGCGGAGCCCCGCGGGGCCGCGGCGGCCAGGTAGCGCACGTTCGCCGGGCGGGTGACGAGCGCTGCCGCGGTGCCGGCCGCGGTGACATGGTCTCTCAGCCGGGATCGGCGGGTCGCGTACACCTCTGACATGAGATGAGCGTAGGAGTTTTGACCGAGTTGTGCCGATTTTTAGGGGCCGAGTGGGGTTTGTGGGGGTGGTTTCCGTGCGTCACCGGGTGCGGGTGGTCTGTGGTCGCTCGCACAGTTCCCCTCGCCCCGCGGGTCGGACCGGTCGCCCCTGATCACCAGCTCGGTGGGCTTGCTATCGCGCGTGCCAGGACCTCGTCGAGAACCCTGGCCGTGCCCGGAACATCGAGCTGGGAGTTGTCGATGATCGGCAGGCCCGAGCCGTACCAGCCGGCCATGCGGCCGTGGATGCGGGCGACCTCCTCGTCGGTCAGGCGGCGGTTGCCGGTGCGCTCGGCGTTGCGCTCCAGGACGATGTCCAGGCCGGGCAGGAGGACGACCGGGAGCAGACCGGGGCCGACATGCCGCTTCCAGCCGCCGAGGCCGACGACCGGGCGGTCCGGGAAGACGGCGTCGTCGAGGATGCAGGAGATGCCGTTGGCGAGGAAGTTGCGGGCGGCGAAACCGCAGGTGCGACGGGCCAGGCGGTACTGGGCCTCGGAGTTGTCGTTCCAGCCGGACTGGGGGTCGGCGAAGCCCGAGCGGACCCATTCGCGCACATCGTCCAGGCTGATGTGCGCGGTGGGTACGCGGCGGTGGTCCGCCCAGTACTTGGCGACGCTGGTCTTGCCCGCGCCGGCCGGGCCGATCAGCAGGACGGCCAGGGTGGTGGCCGCCGGGTCGGGGGCCGCGGCGGGAGCCGGCGGCGGCGCGGGGACGCCCACGGGGCCGCCGGGCGGCAGCGGGACATGACCGGTGGTCTCCGGGGCCGGCGGCGCGGCGGGCTGCGGGGCCGGGGGCTGGGGCGCGGGAGGTTGCGGGGGCGTCGGCGGGACGGCGCCGGCCGTGGCCGGGAAGACCGGCGGCGGGGGGACGGGAGCCGGTCCCTGGGAGGCTCCCGGGTGCGGGCCCGGGTGGTGTGCGGCCGACGCCCAGCCGACATGCGGCACCTGCCCCGGCTGGTGGGGCGGCGGCAGCGGAGACCCCACTGCGTGCTGCATCCGTTGCCACTCCGTCTCGTACAGGCAATTCGTGCTGGTAGCAGAGGTTAACCCGCTGCTTGCCGAACGGTACCGTCCCCGGCCGTCGTTTGATGAAACGACCGGGGGCGGCTCGAAGTGCCCGTTCCGGAAACGGAATCGGACGGACGGACGGAACAGTCGGGGACCTACTGCCCGACCTCGCCGTACGCGGCGAGCAGGACGGCCGGGTCGGGGCCTTCCAGGACGGTGGGCTTGGCCAGGCCGTCCAGGACGATGAAGCGCAGCAGGTCGCCGCGGGACTTCTTGTCGACCTTCATCGTCTCCAGCAGCTTGGGCCACTGGTCGTAGCGGTAGTGCAGCGGCAGGCCGACGGCCTCCAGGACCGCACGGTGCCGGTCCGCCGTCGCGTCGTCCAACCGGCCCGCCAGACGGCCCAGTTCGGCGGCGAAGTGCATGCCGACCGCGACCGCGGCGCCGTGCCGCCACTGATAGCGCTCGTTCTTCTCGATGGCGTGGCCGAGCGTGTGGCCGTAGTTGAGGATCTCGCGCAGACCCGATTCCTTCAGGTCGCTGGAGACGACCTCGGCCTTCACCCGGATCGAGCGCTCGATCAGCTCCGCCGTGTGCGGGCCGGCCGGGGTCCGGGCGGCTTCGGGGTCGGCCTCGATCAGGTCCAGGATCGCCGGGTCGGCGATGAAACCGGCCTTGATGATCTCGGCGAGTCCGGAGACGTAGTCGTTGACCGGGAGGGAGTCCAGCGCGGCCAGGTCGCACAGCACACCGGCCGGCGGGTGGAAGGCGCCGACCAGGTTCTTGCCCTCGGCGGTGTTGATGCCGGTCTTGCCGCCGACCGCCGCGTCCACCATGGCGAGGACGGTCGTCGGGATGGCGATCCAGCGCACACCGCGCAGCCAGGTCGCCGCCACGAATCCGGCCAGGTCCGTCGTCGCGCCGCCGCCCACGCCCACGATCACGTCGGTGCGGGTGAAGTTCGACTGGCCCAGCGCCTTCCAGCAGTAGGCGGCGACCTCGGCGGTCTTGGCCTCCTCGGCGTTCGGCACCTGGATGGCGATCGCCTCGTAGCCCTGCCCGGCCAGGTCCGCGCGCAGCGCGTCACCGGTCTCGGCCAGCGCCTCGGGATGGATCACCGCGACCCGCCTGGCCCTCGGTCCGACCAACCCGGCCAGCTCCCCGAGGAGTTGACGGCCGACCAGCACCTCGTAGGGGTCGGTGCCCGCGGTGCCGGCGACCTGGATCCGGGTGACTGACTCGCTCATGCTTCCTTCAACTCCAGTGCGTCGAGGGCCGCTTGGGTGACCTCTTCGGGGGTACGGCCGTCCGTCGGTACGACGGCGGTGGCGACCTCCTCGTACAGGTGCCGCCGGGCCTCCATCAGCTCGCGCCACTGCCTGCGCGGGTTGACCGCGAGCAGCGGCCGGGCCACGTTCAGGCCGGTGCGCCTGACGGCCTCCTCCACGTCCATCGAGAGGTAGACCACCCGGTGCCCGGCGAGCAGCGCGCGTGTGTCGACGTCCAGGATCGCCCCGCCGCCGAGCGCGAGGACGCCCTCGTGCTCGGCGAGCGCGGTGTGCACGGCCCGCTTCTCGATCGCGCGGAAGGCGGGCTCTCCCTCGTCGACGAAGATCTCGGCGATGGTGCGGCCCTCGGCCGCCACGATGTCCTCGTCGGTGTCCCGGTAGCCGAGGCCGAGGCGCTCGGCGAGCAGCCGGCCGACGGTGGACTTGCCGACGCCCATCGGGCCGACCAGGACGACCGCAGGCACGGCGCTCACCGGATCTGCA
The DNA here is from genome assembly GCF_053598395.1 of Streptomyces sp. NPDC001135. Lineage (NCBI taxonomy): Bacteria > Bacillati > Actinomycetota > Actinomycetes > Kitasatosporales > Streptomycetaceae > Streptomyces > Streptomyces sp. NPDC001135. Next base: position 111,539 of record NZ_JBSFKD010000019.1, read on the forward strand.
GGTTGTCGAGGTACGACCGCACGTTGCGCCGGGTCTCGACGACGCTGTCGCCGCCGAACTTCTCCGCCACCGCGTCCGCGAGGACGAGCGCGACCATGGCCTCGGCGACGATACCCGCGGCGGGCACCGCGGAGACGTCGGAGCGCTGGTGATGGGCCTGGGCCGCCTCGCCGGTGGTGACGTCCACCGTCCGCAGGGCCCGCGGCACGGTCGCGATCGGCTTCATCGCGGCCCGCACCCGCAGCAGCTCGCCCGTGCTCAGACCGCCCTCGGTGCCACCGGCGCGGCCGGAGACACGCCGGATGCCCTCGGACGTGTTGACGATCTCGTCGTGCGCCTTGGAGCCCGGCACCCGGGCCAGCTCGAAGCCGTCACCGATCTCGACCCCCTTGATCGCCTGGATGCCCATCAGGGCGCCGGCGAGACGGGCGTCCAGCTTGCGGTCCCAGTGCACGTGCGAGCCCAGGCCGACCGGGACGCCGTACGCCAGGACCTCGACCACGCCGCCGAGCGTGTCGCCGTCCTTGTGGGCCTGGTCCACCTCCGCGACCATCGCCTTCGAGGCGTCCGCGTCCAGGCAGCGCAGCGGGTCGGCGTCCAGCTTCTCGACGTCGGCCGGCGTGGGGTACACGCCCTGGGGAGCCTTCACGGAGCACAGTTCGACGACGTGCGAGACGATCTCGATACCGGCCGTCTCCTTCAGGTAGGAGCGGGCCACCGCGCCCAGCGCCACCCGGGCCGCCGTCTCACGGGCCGAGGCGCGCTCCAGGATCGGGCGGGCCTCGTCGAAGCCGTACTTCTGCATGCCGGCGAGGTCGGCGTGGCCGGGCCGCGGACGGGTCAGCGGGGCGTTACGGGCGAGCCCGTCGAGGATCTCCTGGTCGACCGGGTCGGCCGCCATGACCTGCTCCCACTTGGGCCACTCGGTGTTCCCGACCATGACCGCCACCGGGGAGCCGAGGGTCAGACCGTGCCGGACACCGCCCAGGAAGGTGACCTCGTCCCGCTCGAACTTCATCCGCGCACCGCGGCCATAACCGAGCCGCCGCCGCGCCAGGTGGTCCGCCACCATCTCCGTGGTGATCGGCACGCCGGCGGGAAGACCCTCCAGCGTCGCGACAAGTGCCGGACCGTGGGACTCCCCCGCGGTCAGCCAACGCAGCCTGCTCAACGGTGCTCCTCAGTGTTCGCGCCCGGTACTGCCCTGCGTACGCACGTCCTCGCGTACGGCGACGGCGCGACCGGGTGCGCGACCCCGGTCCGCCACCTCCGATCCTCCCACGACCTGGCCGTTGTCCGGCCGCCGGTCCAGCAGACGGACGTGCCGGTGGGCGTTCAGTGCGCGGCGAGCGCCCTCTCCCCGGCGTGGCGCATGGCCTCCAGGGGCACCGGGGAGCGGCCGGTCATCTGCTCGACCTGGAGGACGGCCTGGTGGATCAGCAGGTCGAGTCCGCTGACCACGGCGCCGCCGAACATGGACCAGCGGGCCGCCAGCTCGGTGGGCCAGGGGTCGTAGAGCACGTCGAAGAGGGTGGCGGGACGCTCGGGTACGGCGGCGGCGAGGGCGTCGGTCGTACCGGCGGGCGTGGTGGCGACGACCAGGGGGGCACGCAGCGCCTGCGCGGCATCGGCCCAGTCCGCCGTACGCACCTCGACGTCGAGCCGTTCGCCCCACTGGCGCATCTCGGCGGCGCGGGCCTCGCTGCGGACGTAGGCGACGACCTCGCCGGTGCAGATCCGGGCCAGGGCGGCGAGCGCGGAGGAGGCGGTGGCGCCGGCGCCGAGGATCGCGGCGGAGTCGACCTGCTGGATGCCGTGCTCGCGCAGGGCGGCCACCATGCCGGGGATGTCCGTATTGTCGCCCAGCCGGCGGCCGTCCTCGGTGAAGACGACCGTGTTGACCGCGTCGACGGAGGCGGCCGTCTCGCTGATCTCGTCCAGCAGCGGGATGACCGCCCGCTTCAGCGGCATGGTCAGCGACAGCCCGGCCCACTCCGGCCCGAGTTTCTGGAAGAAGCCGGGCAGCGAGGCCTCGTCCAGCTCGAAGCGGTCGTACGACCACCCGCTGAGCCCCATCTCGTCGTAGGCGGCCCGGTGCAGCACCGGCGAGAGGGAGTGGGCGATGGGCTTGCCGAGCACGGCGGCCCGTCGGGCGTCAACTGCCTTCGATGCCATGGAACCCGTCCTTGAGCTTCTGTGTCCGGGCGAACACTACCGAGGATCCATGCGGGACGATCCCACCGCATGGAACTGACGGCGCCCGTCGTCAGCTCTTCTTCCTCGACGCGTTCCACTCGTTGACGAGCTTCTCGTGTTCCTCGAGCGTCTTGGTGAACTTGCTGGTCTTTCCGTCCATCGAGATGAAGTAGTACCAGCCGTCGTGGGTCGGGTCGAGCGCGCCCTTGAGCGCTTCCTCGCCGGGGTTTCCGATGGGGCCGGGCGGCAGCCCCTTGGAGAAGTAGGTGTTGTAGGGGTTGTTGTACTTGCGCAGCTCGGCGATGCTCAGGTCGATTTTGCTCTGGTTCTTCACGTAGTTGTACGTGGAGTCGAATTCCAGCCGCCCGTAGGTCTGCGGATTGTCGGGCTCGAGGCGGTTGTAGACGACCTCCGCCATCTTGCGGAAATCGTCATGGCTCGTCCCCTCGGCCTGCACCAGGCTCGCCACGGTGAGCACCTGCCAGGGGCTGTCGAGGCCGAGCGCCTTGGCCTTGTTCTCCAGGTCCAGCTCTTTGTACTTGGCGGTGGCCTGGGACACCATGTCCTTGAGTACGGCCTCGGGTTTCTGGCCCTTGGTGACCGCGTAACTGGAGGGGTAGAGGAAGCCTTCCAGCGGATCCTTCAGGTTCGCGTGGTTCAGCGCCCAGGCGGGCAGTCCGAGGCTCTTGTAATCCTTCTTCGCGACGCTCGCCGTGGTACCCGCCCTCACGCCGACGCGCTTGTCGATCAGGCTGTAGACCGCCGTGTTGCGGAGACCCTCGGCGATGATCAGGTTGCTGCGGCTCTTCGGGCTGAGCATCAGTTCCACCGCGCTCGCGGCGGACATCTGTTTCTCCAGGGTGTAGACACCGTCCTGGAGGGACTTGCTTCCAGGGTTCGCCTGCAGTGCGGACACGAACGCGGCCGCGCTCTTGACGACGCCCTCCTCCTTCAACTTCTGGCCGATGTCCCATCCCCCCGCGCCCTTGGGGATCTCGACCGTGACCTGCTCGCCGTTTCCACTGCCCGCGTAGTCCGCGGCCGGGGCGAAACGATTTTGGTAGAACTTGTAGCCGAAGTACCCGACGCCGCCGAGGCCTCCGCCGAACACCAGGCAGACCACCAGGCAGGCGCAGCCGTTGCGGCGTTTCTGGCCCTTCTTGGCGGGTTTCTTCCCTTTGCCGCGCCGTTCCCGGCGGCTCTGGAGCTCGTGCTCCTCGGCGTCGTCGTCCTCACCGCCGCCTCCGGTGAAGAAGGGGTGCTCCTCCTCCTCGGCGGGCGGGGTCTCCGCTTCCGGTTCGGCCTCGGGGTGCCTGCGGCCGGGCGGCTGCGGCGGCGGGTAGGCGTCCTCGGTGCCGTAGAAGTCGGGCTGCTCCCCGCCATAGGCGACGGGCTGCTGGCCGTACGGGTCCCCGGGGTCGGCGGCGTACGGCGCCTGGCCGACGGTGCCGGTCGCGTCCCAGCCCCCGTGGTGCGGGTACTGCTGCTGGGCGTGGCCGGTGAACTGCTGCTGACCCTGTTCACCGTAGAACGGGTACTGCTCGTTGCCGTACCCGGACTGCTGCTCCTGGCTCCAGCCGTTGTACTGCGGCTGCTGCGGGTGGTGCTGCGGCTGGCCGCCGTAGGCAGACTGCTGACCCACCTGGGCCTGCTGCCCTTCCCATCCGCCGTCCCCGAACAACGGGTCCTGCGGATGCCACGGTTCGGAGCCAGGGCCCCGGCCATACTCAGTCATCGATCCCCTAGAGCCGCGAGGCCGACCGGTCACGTGGCCGGTGGGCCTCGCTTCCGTTCCGCCTCTTGTTGTGCGTCGGCTGTTCGAACACCGGCGCATCGCGCGGAACGTTACCGTATCGCGATCAGATGACCACTTCGACGCCCTCGCCGGGTGCTTTACCTGACACCCGTTCGGATTCCAGGGCCTGCTGCAAGATGATCACAGCGGCTGCCTGGTCGATGACCGAGCGACCCTTCTTCGACTTCACCCCCGAGGCGCGCAGTCCCTGACTGGCCGTCACCGTCGTCATCCGCTCGTCCACCAGGCGCACCGGCACCGGCTTGATACCCCTGGCCAGCTCCTGGGCGAAGGCGCGGACCTTGACGGCGGCCGGGCCCTCGCCCCCCTTGAGGGAGCGGGGGAGGCCTACGACGACCTCGATCGGTTCGTACTCCTCCACCAGTTGCCGCAAGCGGCGGTGAGCGGCGGGGATGTCCCGGCCGGGGACGGTCTCCACCGGTGTGGCGAGGATCCCATCGGGGTCGCACGAGGCGACCCCGATGCGGGCGTCCCCGACGTCGATCGAAAGTCGACGTCCTCTGCGCATGTCCGACCGCTTCCTTAGTCAGCCGTCACTTGGCGGTGTCGGCGACGAGGCGCTCGACGGCGTCGACGGCCTCGCCGACGGCGGCCGGGTTCTGGCCGCCGCCCTGGGCGACGTCCGGCTTGCCGCCACCGCCGCCGCCGAGGGTCTTGGCGGCGGTACGGACCAGGTCACCGGCCTTGAGGCCGCGCTCACGGGCGGCGTCGTTGGTGGCGATGACCGTGAGCGGCTTGCCGTTGTTGACCGTGAAGAGGGCGACCACGGCGGCCCGGCCGCCCTGGATGCGGCCCCGCACGTCGAGGACCAGCTTGCGCAGGTCGTCGGGGGTCGTACCGTCCGGGACCTGGCCGGTCACCACGGCCACGCCGCGTACGTCCTTGGCGGACCCGGCGAGGCCGGCGGCGGCCTGCAGCACCTTCTCGGCGCGGAACTTCTCGATCTCCTTCTCGGCGTCCTTCAGCTTGCCGAGCATCGAGGAGACCTTCTCCGGGAGCTCCTCCGGGCGGCCCTTGAGCAGCTCGGTCAGCTGGTTGACGACCGTGTGCTCGCGGGCGAGGAAGGTGTAGGCGTCCACGCCGACCAGGGCCTCGATACGACGGACACCGGAGCCGATGGAGGACTCGCCGAGCAGCTTCACCAGGCCCAACTGGGCGGTGTTGTGCACGTGCGTGCCGCCGCACAGCTCCTTGGAGAAGTCGCCGATGGTGACGACACGGACGCGCTCGCCGTACTTCTCGCCGAACTCGGCGATGGCGCCCTGCTTCTTGGCCTCGTCGATGCCCATGACCTCGGCGTGCACGTCGAGGTCGCGGGCCAGCACCTCGTTGATCTTCTGCTCCACGTCGGTCATCACGGCCGTCGGAACGGCGGACGGGGAGCCGAAGTCGAAGCGGAAGCGGCCGGGCTGGTTCTCGGAACCGGCCTGGGCGGCCGTCGGGCCGAGGGCGTCACGCAGGGCCTGGTGGGTCAGGTGGGTGGCCGAGTGGGCGCGGGCGATGGCCTTGCGGCGGCGGGCGTCGATGGAGGCGTGGGCCTTGGCGCCGACGGTGACCTCGCCGACCTGGACGACGCCCTTGTGGACGTACACACCCGGGACCGGCTTCTGACAGTCGCGGACCTCGATGACGGCACCGGAGTCGACCTTGATCCGGCCGGTGTCGCCGATCTGGCCGCCGCCCTCGGCGTAGAACGGGGTGCGGTCGAGGACGATCTCGACCTCGTCGCCCTCGGTGGCGGCCGGGGAGGAGACGCCGTCGACCAGGATGCCGACGATGGTGGTCTCGCCCTCGGTGTCGGCGTAGCCGATGAAGTCGGTCTCGCCGGCGGTGTCGGCGATCTCGCGGTAGGCGCCCATGTCGGCGTGGCCGGTCTTCTTGGCCTGGGCGTCGGCCTTGGCGCGCTCCCGCTGCTCCTTCATCAGGCGGCGGAAGCCGTCCTCGTCCACCGAGAGGCCCTGCTCGGCGGCCATCTCCAGGGTGAGGTCGATCGGGAAGCCCCAGGTGTCGTGGAGCAGGAACGCCTTGTCGCCGGGCAGGACGGTGGAGCCGGCCTGCTTGGTCTCGGTGACGGCGGTGTCCAGGATGTTGGTGCCGGCCTTCAGCGTCTTGAGGAAGGCGTTCTCCTCGGCCAGGGCGACCTTCTCGATGCGCTCGCGGTCGGTGATCAGCTCGGGGTACTGCTGGCCCATCATGCCGATCACGGTGTCGACCAGGTCCTTGACGACCGGACCGGTGGCGCCGAGCAGGCGCATGTTGCGGATAGCCCGGCGCATGATGCGGCGCAGGACGTAGCCACGGCCCTCGTTGCCGGGGGTGACGCCGTCGCCGATGAGCATGGTGGCCGTACGCATGTGGTCGGTGACCACGCGCAGGGACACGTCCGAGGCGTGGGCGTCGCCGTAGCGGACGCCCGTCAGCTCGGTGGCCTTCTCGATGACGGCCATGGAGGTGTCGATCTCGTACATGTTCTGCACGCCCTGCAGAATCATGGCGAGCCGCTCCAGGCCGAGGCCCGTGTCGATGTTCTTGCTCGGCAGGTCCCCGAGGATCTCGAAGTTGTCCTTGCCGATGCCCTCGCCCCGCTCGTACTGCATGAAGACGAGGTTCCAGATCTCCACGTACCGCTCGTCGTTGACGGCGGGGCCGCCCTCGACGCCGAACTCGGGGCCGCGGTCGTAGTTGATCTCGGAGCAGGGGCCGCAGGGGCCGGGGACGCCCATGGACCAGTAGTTGTCCTTCATGCCGAGGCGCTGGATGCGCTCCTTCGGCACCCCGACGACCTCGTGCCAGATGCGCTCGGCCTCGTCGTCGTCCTTGTAGACGGTGATCCAGAGCTTCTCCGGCTCCAGGCCGTAACCGCCCTTGTCCTGGGGCGTGGTGAGCAGCTCCCAGGCGTACTTGATGGCGCCTTCCTTGAAGTAGTCGCCGAAGGAGAAGTTGCCGCACATCTGGAAGAACGTGCCGTGGCGCGTGGTCTTGCCGACCTCTTCGATGTCGGGCGTGCGCACGCACTTCTGCACGCTGGTGGCGCGCGGGAACGGCGGCTTGACCTCACCCAGGAAGTAGGGCTTGAAGGGCACCATGCCGGCGGGGACGAGGAGCAGAGTCGGGTCGTCCGCGATGAGCGACGCCGAAGGGACGACGGTGTGCCCGCGCTCCTCGAAGAAGCTCAGCCAGCGGCGGCGAATCTCGGCCGACTCCATCAGTGGTCCTCATTCCGGTTGTACGAGTGCTTCGCTTGCGAAGAAAACGACGTTTCGATGTACTTCGGTGTGCTGCGGTTGTTCTCGATGGCGGCGTGCCGCCGGGGTGCGGGGAGTTCGGGATTCTCGTGGATCCCCAGGGCCTCCTCCAGCTCGGCCTCCCGCACGGCCATGTTGTCGCGGACGTCGAGCGCGAAGCCCACCGCGCGGTCCTTCAGCCTCTGACCGGTCTCCAGGGCCTTGTTGGCCGCGGTCGCGGCGAGGCTCTCCGGGGTCAGCTGCTTCAGCTTGCGGTTGACCTTGGTGGTCGCCCACACACCAGCGGCGACACCGGTGGTGAACCAGAACGTACGGCGGAACATCGCTCGGTCTCAGTCCTTACTTCCGCTTGCGTCGTGCGGCGGGGACCGTGCGGCCCACGATCACCGTACGCCGGGGCGCCTTCGCGGGCACGTCCTCCTTGCGGCCGCCCAGCGCCCGGCGGACGCCGTAGCCGAACGCCGCGACCTTGACCAGCGGGCCGCCGAAGGTGGAGGCGACGGTGGTCGACAGCGCGGAGGCGTTCGACGTGACCTCCTGGACGTCGGAGGCGATCGCGTCGACGCGGTCGATCTGGGTCTGCGCGGAGCGCACCGCCTGGGAGGCGTCGGCGAGCAACGGGACGGCCTGGTCGGTCACGTCCGCCACCAGCTTGGTCGTCGCCTTGAGCGTCTGGGCCAGCCTCGCGAGAGCCACCGCGAGGAAGGAGACCAGGATCGCCCAGAAGACGGCCACCAGGATCCCGGCCACCTCTCCACCGGACACTGTGCGCACCCGCTCCCTGAAACGTGCCTCACCATCGAAAAGTCGAGTCCGAGCCTATCGCGCCGGGGCCGGGGCTCCGTACCGGATTAGCCGGGCCGCGGGAGCGGAGTTGCGGGAAGCGATTGTACGCACTGAACACACTTCAGTACGCTCCGTGTCCCATGCGAGGTTCTCAGCGCCCGGATCCCTTCTCCGACGGCGAACCACCCCTGGAACTGACCACGTTCGTCGGGCGCTCGGCCGAACTCGCCGAGCTGACCACCGCCCTGGGCCGGGCCCGGCTGGTGACCGTCACCGGGGTCGGCGGCGTCGGCAAGTCCCGGCTGGCCGCGCGGGTCGCCGCCGGGCGGAAGCCGGGGTCCGGGCGGGTGGAGCTGGCGCCGGTGCGCGATCCGCACTTCGTGGAGTACGCGGTCGCGGAGGCGCTGGGGCTGACCGACCACACCGCCCGGCCGCCCCGTCAGACGCTGCTGGAGCATCTCGCCGGCCGCCCGGCCCTGCTGGTGCTGGACGGGTTCGAGCACCTGGTGGAGGCCTGTGCCGAGCTGACGGCCGACCTGCTGCGCAAGCTGCCGCGGCTGCGCGTGCTGGCCGTGGGCCGGCGCCCGCTGGGGCTGGCGGGCGAGCGGCTGCTCCCGCTGGCGCCGCTCGGCGAGGACGAGGCGGTGGAACTGTTCACGGACCGGGCCCGGGAGCAGGGGCTGAAGCTGTCCGACGGCCCCGAGGTGCGCGAGCTGTGCCGTCGGCTGGAGGGGATTCCGCTGGCACTGGAGCTGGCGGCCGGGCGCCTGCGGGCGCTGTCCCCGGCGCAGCTGTTGCAGCGGCTGGACGACCGCTTCCGGCTGCTGGCCACGAGCGGCTGGGAGAGCGGACCACCCCCGGTCCCCGGTGGCCCTCCGTCCCGGCACCGGACGCTGCGCACGGCGATCGGCTGGAGCCATGAGCTGTGCACGCCCGCGGAGCGGCTGCTGTGGGCGCGGCTGTCGGTGTTCGCGCAGACCTTCGACCTGGAGGCGGCCGAGTATGTGTGCAGTGGGGACGGGCTGCCCGCCGAGGACGTCCTGGACGTGCTGTCGGAGCTGCTGGCCCAGTCGGTCGTGAGCCGCGAGGAGAGCCCGGCCGGCCCGCGCTACCGGATGCTGGACACCGTGCGGGCCTACGGCGCCGAGTGGCTGGAGGGGATCGGGGACGCGGGGCGGCTGCGCAGGCGGCACCGGGACTGGTACCTGGGGCTGGCGACCTGGTGCGAGCTGGACTGGTTCTCCCCCCGGCAGGGCGAGGTCGCCGCGCGGGTCGAGGCGGAGCTGCCCAATCTGCGGGCGGCCATCGAGTGCTGTCTGACGGAGCCGGAGGGAGCCCATCTCGGCCAGTACCTGGCCGGGTCCCTGTGGTTCTGCTGGGTCGGCTGCGGGCGGCTCGCGGAGGGCCGCCGCTGGCTGACGCGCTGCGTGGAGCTGGAGTCGGGGTACGCGCAGTCGCGGCTGAAGGCGCTGTGGGTGCTCGGCTATGTGGCGATCCTCCAGGGCGACACCGTGCCGGCCCTGGCGGCGCTGCAGGAGTGCCGGGAGCAGGCCGAGCGGGCCGCGGATCCGACGGCGGTGGCGTACGCGGAGCACCGCACCGGCTGTCTGGCCCTGGTCACGGATGACATGGCCCGTGCAGAAACGCTGCTGCGGTCGGCGCTGCGCCGCTATCGGGAGATCGGCGAGCTCAACAGCAACGTGCTCATGGGCCAGGTGGAGCTGGCGATGGCCCGGGCCTTCCAGGGGGACCTGCCGGACGCGGTGCGGATGTGCGAGGACGTGCGCCGGGTGTGCGAGGACCACGGGGAGCGCTGGGCCCGTTCGTACGCGCTGTACGTGCTGGCGTACGCGGCCTGGCAGGGCGGCGCCCTCGACAGGGCACGGGAGCTGCTCGCGGACTGCCTGGGCAACGCCCACGCCTTCCACGACCTGCTGGGCTCGGTGCTCTCCCTGGAGCTGCTGGCGCTGGTGACGGCGGCCCGGGGCGAGCCGGCCGAGGCGGCACTGCTCCAGGGTGCGGCGGGCCGGATCTGGCCGTCGGTGGGGCTGCCCCTGTTCGGCTCGGCGTACTACAACGCCCCGCACGAACGCTGCGAGGCGCTGGCACGGCAGGCGCTGGGGGACGCGCGGTACGAGGAGTGCGTGCGGGAGGGCGCCCGGCTGGACCGTACGGCGGCCGTGACCCGCGCACTGGGACAGGGCGCGGTACGCCCCCTGGGCGCCCTGCCCACTCCCCGCGGACCCGCACCGCAGGAGGACGGCAAGCCCGCGCGGAACGGGGAGGGCGGGGATGCCGGACACGCCGCGGAAAGCGGGAAGGCCGGGCGCGGCGCGGAGAGCGGATAGCCCGAACCCGGCAGCCAGGAGGGCCGGCCAACGGCGCCGGGAGCGGGGAGACCGGCCGGGACACGGAAGGCGCGAGAGCCGACCGGCGGCGCCGGGAGCCGGAAGACCAGGCACGGCACGGGAGACGGAAGACCGGGCACAGCCCGCAGAGCGGGAAGACCGGCCGGAGCACGGAAGGCACGAGAGCCGACCGGCGGCGCCGGGAGCCGGAAGGACCAGGCGCGGCACGGAAGGTACGAGAGCCGGCCGGCGGCGCCGGGAGCCGGAAGACCAGGCACGGTGCGGAAGGCGGGAAGACCGGTCGGGGTGCGGAAGGCGGTGGCTCGTCCCTGGAGGGGGCGGCGTGCGGCTTTGTCGTGGGGCGCGACCGGCCCCTATCGGCCCGAGGTGCCCGACGACCCGCCTGGCCCACGGCGGGGGACGCCGGAAACGCAAAGCCGCCGCCTCACCCGCCCGGCAGGGCCGGACGGGGAGACGGCGGGCTGAGGACTTACGCCGTGACCGGGGTCAGCGGGCGTAGTACTCGACGACGAGCTGCTCGTCGCAGATGACCGGAACTTCCTTGCGGTTCGGCTCGCGGTCCAGGCGGAACGCCAGGGCCTTGAGGTTCACCTGCAGGTAGCGCGGGGTCTCACCCTCGGGGGCGAAGCCGCCCTCGCGGGCGATCTGGAAGAGCGTCTTGTCCTTGGAGCGGTCGCGGACCTGCACGACGTCGTCCGGGCGGACGCGGAAGGACGGCTTGTCGACCTTCTGGCCGTTGACCTGGATGTGGCCGTGGACGACCATCTGACGGGCCTGGTAGATGGTGCGGGCGATGCCCGAACGCAGGACCAGGGCGTCGAGACGGCGCTCGAGCTCCACGATCAGGGCCTCACCGGTCTTGCCCTGGACCTTGGACGCGCGCTCGTAGGCGCGGACCAGCTGGCGCTCGGAGATGTCGTACTGCGCGCGCAGACGCTGCTTCTCCAGCAGACGGACCTTGTAGTCCGAGTTCTGCTTGCGGCCACGGCCGTGCTCACCCGGCGGGTAGGGACGGGCCTCGAAGTACTTGACGGCCTTCGGGGTCAGCGCGATGCCGAGGGCACGCGACTTCTTGACCTTGGGGCGGGACTGGTTCGCCACTGTCTTTCGTCTCTTTCGTAGTGTTCGGCTCGTCAGGGTTAGGGAGGTCGCATCCGCAGCCGGGAAAACCCGCCGGGTCCCGAGGGGACCTGCCGGGCAGCCGCTTCCCTGGTCTGGGCACATACGTGCAGCACGCGAGAGGCCCACCGGCCGCTCCCGGAACTCCGGGTGGTGGTGGGCTGCCCGCGACACCGTTCGACGGTGCGCGACGCTCCTGGAGCCAGTCCGCGGGGGACTGGATCTCCGGCTGGCTGTCCCGCTCTGACAGCACGGGACTCAGCACTTCGGGGAAGTCTACAGGGCGCTCAGGACCGTCTGCGACCGAGGTGCTTCCTGGTCCACTCCACCGCGTCCGCGTACCGCGCCTCGGCGCCGTGCCGGCCCGGGGTGTAGTACTCGCGGTCCTTCAGGGCGTCCGGTGCGTACTGCTGCTGGGCGATGCCCTCGGGCAGGTCGTGCGGGTACACGTATCCCTGGGCGTGGCCGAGTTTGGCGGCGCCCTTGTAGTGCCCGTCGCGCAGGTGCGGCGGGACCGGGCCGGCCAGGCCCTTGCGTACGTCCTCCATGGCGGCGCCGATCGCGGTGGTCGCCGCGTTGGACTTGGGCGCGAGGGCGAGGGCGATGGTGGCGTGGCTGAGGGTGAGGGCGGCCTCGGGGAAGCCGATCATGGCGACGGCCTGGGCCGCGGCGACCGCGAGGGGCAGGGCGTTGGGATCGGCCAGGCCGATGTCCTCGCTGGCGGAGATCATCAGCCGGCGGGCGATGAAGCGGGGGTCCTCGCCGGCCTCGATCATGCGGGCCAGGTAGTGCAGGGCCGCGTCGACGTCGGAGCCCCTGATGGACTTGATGAGGGCGCTGGCGACGTCGTAGTGCTGGTCGCCGTCGCGGTCGTACTTCACCGCCGCCCGGTCGACCGTCTGCTCCAGCGTCTGAAGGCTGATCGCGCTCTCGCCCTGGTCCAGGGCGGCTCCGGCGGCGGCCTCCAGGGCGGTCAGGGCCCGGCGGGCGTCGCCGCCGGCGATGCGCAGCAGGTGTTCCTCGGTGTCCTCGGGGAGGGTGACGGCGTCCTTCAGACCGCGCTCGTCGGTCAGGGCGCGCTCGAGGAGGCCCCTGATGTCGTCGTCGGTGAGGGGTTCCAGGGTCAGCAGGAGGGAGCGGGACAGCAGGGGCGAGATCACCGAGAAGTACGGGTTCTCCGTGGTGGCCGCGATCAGGGTCACCCAGCGGTTCTCGACGGCGGGGAGCAGGGAGTCCTGCTGGGCCTTGCTGAAGCGGTGGATCTCGTCCAGGAAGAGGACGGTCTCCTTGCCGAAGCCACCGGTGGCGCGGCGGGCGCCGTCGATGACCGCGCGGACCTCCTTGACGCCCGCGGTGATCGCGGACAGCTCCACGAACCGCTTGTTCGTCGCCTTGGAGACCACGTAGGCGAGGGTGGTCTTTCCGGTGCCGGGCGGACCCCACAGGATCACCGAGGAGGGTCCGGCGGGCCCGCCGGAACCCTCGCCGACCAGCCGGCGCAGCGGGGATCCGGGCTTCAGCAGATGCTGCTGGCCCACGACCTCGTCAAGGGTGCGCGGGCGCATGCGCACCGCCAGGGGGCTCGCTGCGGGGTCCTTCTCCTGGCGTTCTTCTGCTGCTGCGGTGAACAGGTCGGGTTCCACGCTGAAACCCTAAGACACGGCACTGACAACGCGGCCCCGTCCCGGCTCAGGCCCAGAGCTGGCTACCCCAGCGGGTCAGGATCAGCATGGCGATGACGCCGCAGTGGGTGACCGGGACGACCCAGGTGAACTCGGCGAGGAACCGCTTCATCCAGCCCGGCGCGGGCAGGAAGTCGTTGCGGACGTTGAACGAGGTCACGTACCAGAACATGGTGATCGTGGCGACCCAGGCCAGCGAGCACCACAGGCACAGCGCGTTGATCTCGTACAGGGACTGGAACTGCAGCCAGGTGACGAAGCAGACGCCGAAGAGCGTGCCGAAGTTGAAGGTCAGCCAGTACCAGCGGGGGAAGCGGGCGCGGCCCAGCAGGCTCATGCCGACGCAGATGACGATGCCGTAGCAGACCAGACCGAGCCAGGGGTTCGGGAAGCCGAAGGCGGCCGCCTGCTTGCTCTCCATGACGCTGCCGCAGGACACGATCGGGTTGACGCTGCACCCGGGGGTGAACGTCTTCCCGGCGATCTTCGCTTCCAGGATCTTGTTCTTGTCGAGCGTGATGACCCAGGCGGCCAGCAGCCCGGCCGCGCCGGTGATCACCATCAGGAGGGCGAAGGCACGGCTGCCGCCCACCGTGCGCGGGCCGTCGGCGGCACGCTCGGGAACGGACTCCGTGGAGACGTCGTTGACTGTCGTCTTGCTCATCACGCCGATTCCGTCATTGAGAGTTGGACCATCTTCGGGTACGGCTCATTGTGCCGCACGCACGTGTGTGTCCACCGTTCGAAGGACATAAGGAGGTACGTACGGTGGTCACGGATCGTTCGGTTCCGGCCGATGCTCGCGGGCATGACAGCACCCGCGCGCGAACTCGCGGTGGACGTCCGGGGGCTGCGCAAGCGGTACGGGGGCGTCACCGCGGTGGACGGTCTCGACCCCGGTATCCGGCGCGGGGAGGTGTTCGGCCTGCTCGGGCCCAACGGCGCGGGCAGGAGCACGACGGTGGAGATCCTTCAGGGCAACCGTCCACGGGACGGGGGTGAGGTGTCGGTCCTCGGCGCGGACCCGGCGACGGGCACGCGCGCGTGGGGGTCCGGGGTGGGATTCGTCTGGCAGGACGAATCGGCGCCCGCCGAGTTGACGGTGAGCGAGACGGTACGGCACTTCGCCCGCTGCTACCCGCGCCCGCGCGACCCGGGGAGGCCCTCCGTCCGGTCGGCCTCGACGCGAACAGGGGGCCTTCACCTTCCCCGTTCTGGCTGGGTGTTCCTGCCCGACTCCCCCGTGGGTCCTGGAGCCGGCCGGGAGCTGGGAGTTCGGGCGGATCGCGGTGGTGCTGGGCGCGTGGTGCGTCGGAGGACTGGCGCTGTGCCCGCTGACTTTCCGGAGGGCTGCACGAACGCGGAGACAGGCCGGCGCCCGTACATCGGGGAGTCGACCGTGACGACCCATCTGCTGGGGGCGTTCGGCACGTTGGGGGGAAGCGACCGGACGGCGGCCGTCACCCGCGCCATGCGGTACGGCTTGCTGGAGCAGTGAGGGGCGCCGGGGGTGCGACCCCGGCGCCCCCTCGTTGCTCTCCTAGCCGAGCCGGGACTCCAGTTCCGCCACGATCTCGTTCACGCCGATCGCCGTCTGCTCGCCGGACTCCATGTCCTTGAGCTGGACGACGCCGTCGGCGAGGTCGCGCTCCCCGGCCACGATCGTGTAGCGGGCCCCGCTGCGGTTGGCGTTCTTCATGGCGCCCTTCAGCCCCTTGCCGCCGTACGAGAAGTCCGCCGTGATGCCGACCTTGCGCAGCTCGGTGACCTTGGCGAACAGTACGCGGCGCGCCTCCTCGCCGAGCGGGACGGCGTAGACCGACGTGGTGGACGGGAGGTCCAGCTCCACGCCCTCCACCTCCAGGGCGAGAACCGTGCGGTCGACGCCGAGGGCCCAGCCGACGGACGGCAGCGCCGGGCCGCCGATCATCTCGGACAGGCCGTCGTAGCGGCCGCCGCCGCCCACCGCGGACTGGGAGCCCAGACCGTCGTGCACGAACTCGAAGGTGGTGCGGGTGTAGTAGTCCAGGCCGCGCACCAGCTTCGGGTCGTCCTCGAAGGACACGCCCGCCGCGGTGATCAGCTCGCGGACCTCCTCGTGGTACGCCTTGCACGCGTCGCACAGGTAGTCGCGCAGCAGCGGGACACCGGTGAGCTGCTTCTGCACCGACTCGCGCTTGTCGTCGAGGACCCGCAGCGGGTTGATGTCGACGCGGCGGCGCGTGTCCTCGTCCAGGTCCAGGCCGTGCAGGAAGTCCTGCAGCGCGGCCCGGTACACCGGCCGGCACTCCTTGTCGCCCAGCGAGTTCAGCAGGATGCGGAAGTCGCGCAGGCCCAGCGAGCGGTACGCCTGGTCGGCCAGGATGATCAGCTCGGCGTCGAGGGCCGGGTCCTCAGCGCCGATCGCCTCGGCGCCGACCTGGGAGAAGTGCCTGTAGCGGCCCTTCTGCGGGCGCTCGTAGCGGTACTGCGAGCCCGAGTACCAGACCTTCACCGGCAGGTTGCCCGTCTTGTGCAGGTTGGCCTCCAGCACCGCGCGCAGCACGGGTGCGGTGGTCTCCGGACGCAGGGCCAGCCTGTCGCCGCCCTTCGTCTCGAAGACGTACATCTCCTTCGTCACGATGTCGGTGGACTCACCGACACCGCGCGCGAACAGCTCCACGTTCTCGAAACCGGGCGTCTCGATGTAGCCGTACCCGGAGCTCCTGAGCGGCGCGGCGATCGCCTCGCGGACGGCCAGGAACTTGGCGCTGTCCGGCGGCAGCAGGTCGTACGTGCCCTTGGGGGCCTTGAAAGTGCTCACGAAGTCTCTCGTCACATTCCTCGTCGGGGAGCCGGTGAGGCGCCCCGATCCTGGCGGCCCGCGGCCACGTCCCGCAGATAGGGGTTGGTGGCGCGCTCCTGGCCGATGGTCGTCTGGGGGCCGTGGCCGGACAGCACCACGGTGGAGTCGTCGAGCGGCAGGCACACGCGGGCCAGCGACGCGAGCATGTCCTCCATGGATCCGCCCGGCAGGTCGGTGCGTCCGATGGAGCCGGCGAACAGCAGATCCCCGGAGAAGAACACCGACGGGATGTCGGCGGTCTCGGGCATCCGGAAGGTCACCGACCCCTTGGTATGGCCCGGCGCGTGCGCGACGGAGAGCTCGAGGCCCGCGAGTTCGAGGGTGGTGCCGTCGGTCAGTTCCCGGACGTCGTCCGGCTCCCCCACGGTCAGCTCGCCCATCAGCGGCATGCCGATCGACCGGCCGAGCGACTTCTCGGGGTCGCTCATCATGTACCGGTCCTCGGGGTGGATCCAGGCCGGTACGTCGTGTGCGCCGCAGACCGGGACGACCGAGGCCACGTGGTCGATGTGGCCGTGGGTGAGGACGACGGCGACGGGCTTGAGCCGATGCTTCTTGAGTGCTTCCTCGACGCCTTCGGCGGCCTGGTGGCCGGGGTCGATGATCACACACTCCTCACCGGCGGCGGGGGCGACGAGATAACAGTTCGTCCCCCAGGCCCCGGCGGGGAACCCGGCAATGAGCACGATCGTCCTTCGTTGTGTCGGTACGGATGACCACAAGCTGTGGTCCAGAGCCTACCGGCGCTGCCGTTTCCTCAGCGAACCCATATACGGTACGGGGCTACACGCAGCGGTCGGCTCACGAGGACGCACGCGTACCGGTCGACACACGACACGCATGAGGAGAGAACCCGGTGGTCAGCCAGGAGCAGCGGCGGCGTCAGCTCGCCCGGGAGAAGTTCTTGCGGCAGCAGCAGCGGCGCACGAGCGCACGACGCAAGGCGCGGGTGCGCAACTCCGTGATCGCGTCGGTACTGGGCGTGATCGTGATCGGCAGTGTCGCGCTGTACACGACCGATGTGCTGAAGGGCGGCGACGACAAGGCGAAGGCGGGCGCCGACACCACCCCCAGCGCCGCGCCGACCAGCAAGGCTCCGGACCCGTGCGCGAAGCCGGCGGCCGGCTCGGCGAAGAAGCTGAGCTGGAAGAAGGAGCCGGCGATGACGATCGACACGTCGGCGAAGTACACGATGAAGCTCGCGACGACGTGCGGTGACATCGACGTCGCGCTGAAGACGGCGGCGGCCCCGCACACCGTGAACTCGTTCGACTTCCTGGCGGGCAAGGGCTACTTCGACCACACCAAGTGCCACCGTCTGACCACGACCGGTATCTTCGTGCTCCAGTGCGGCGACCCGCAGGGCACCGGCATGGGCGGGCCCGGCTACACGCTCCCGGACGAGAACCTGAAGGACAAGAGCCTGAAGGCCAACACGTACCCGGCGGGCACGGTGGCGATGGCCAACACCGGTCAGAAGCACACCGGCGGCAGCCAGTTCTTCCTCGTCTACAAGGACAGCCCGCTGCCGCCCCAGTACACGCCGTTCGGAACGATCTCGGACGCCGGCATGAAGGTGCTGCAGAAGATCGCCGCCGCCGGCTCCCAGCCCGCCGACCCGACCACGCAGAACACCGCTCCGAACGCGACCGTGGTGATCAACAAGGCGACGGTGACGAAGTCCTGACGGCGATGACGGCCAACTGCGGAATTTCGGTCGCGCTGGATGCGGACAGGTAACCCGCTGGTCGCCTATGTTGGCCGTGACGAAACTGTGGACGATGCCCGGGGGTGCTGAGGCCCCCCGCAGGCATCATGTGGAGGAGGCGCTGTGAGCAGCGACCCGTGGGGCCGCGTCGACGAGACGGGGACCGTGTACGTGCGTACGGCCGACGGCGAGCAGGTCGTCGGATCCTGGGCGGCCGGCTCCCCTGAGGAGGCGCTTGCCTACTTCGAGCGCAAGTACGAGGGCCTGGTTGTCGAGATCGGCCTCCTCGAGAAGCGAGTGCAGACCACCGACCTGTCGGCGAAGGACGCCCAGGCCGCCATCGACCACCTGCGCGAGCAGGTGGACGCCCATCACGCGGTCGGCGACCTGGACGCCCTGCGGCGGCGGCTGGACAAGCTCGTGGAGACGGTCGAGGCGCGCCGCGAGGAGCGCAAGGCGCAGCGGGCCAGGCAGTCCGACGAGGCCCGTAAGGCCAAGGAGGACCTGGTCACCGAGGCCGAGCAGCTGGCCCAGTCCGACCAGTGGCGGGCCGCCGGTGAGCGGCTGCGCGCGCTGGTGGACACCTGGAAGGGGCTGCCGCGGCTGGACCGCAAGTCCGACGACGAGCTGTGGCACCGCTTCTCGCACGCCCGGTCGGCGTTCTCCAAGCGGCGCAAGGCGCACTTCGCGCAGCTGGACGCGCAGCGCGAGGAGGCCCGCCGCATCAAGGAGCGGCTGGTCGCCGAGGCCGAGGCGCTGTCGGGTTCGACGGACTGGGGTCCGACGGCGGCCCACTACCGCGAACTGATGGCGCAGTGGAAGGCCGCGGGCCGCGCCCAGCGCGAGCACGAGGACGACCTGTGGAACCGCTTCCGCGGCGCTCAGGACGTGTTCTTCGCCGCCCGCAGCTCGGTCTTCGCCGAGCGGGACGCGGAGCAGTCGGAGAACCTGAAGCTGAAGGAGGAGCTGGCCGAGGAGGCCGAGAAGCTCCTGCCGATCGGCGACCTGAAGTCCGCGCGGGCCGCCTTCCGTTCGATCAACGAGCGCTGGGAGGCCATCGGCCATGTCCCGCGGGACGCGCGGCCGAAGGTCGAGGGCCGGATGCACGCGGTCGAGCGGGCGATCCAGGAGGCCGAGGAGGCCGAGTGGCGCCGCACGAACCCGGAGGCACGCGCGCGTGCCGAGGGGCTGACCGGTCAGCTGCAGGCCGCCGTGGACAAGCTGAAGGCGCAGATCGAGCAGGCCCGCGGCCAGGGCAACAACGCCAGGGCCGACAAGCTGGAGCGTGAGCTGGAGGGCCGCCAGGCGCTCCTGGACCAGGCTCTGAAGGGCCTGCAGGAGTTCGGCGGCTAACACCCTCAGCCGGCATGGGAAAGGGCCCCGTACGCGCGTACGGGGCCCTTTCCCGTGCCGGGTTCACCTGCGCGGTTTCTACGACCTGCTGCGTCCCGACGTCACGCGGTACACGTCGTACACGCCCTCGACGCCCCGTACGGCCTTCAGGACGTGGCCGAGGTGCTTCGGGTCGCCCATCTCGAAGGTGAACCGCGAGGTGGCGACCCGGTCCCGGGAGGTCTGGACGGCCGCGGAGAGGATGTTGACGTGCTGGTCGGACAGGACGCGGGTGACGTCCGACAGCAGCCGCGAGCGGTCCAGCGCCTCCACCTGGATGGCGACCAGGAAGACCGAGGACTGGGTGGGCGCCCACTCGACGTCGAGGATGCGCTCCGGCTCACGGGACAGCGAATCGACGTTCAGGCAGTCGCTGCGGTGAACCGATACGCCGCTGCCGCGGGTGACGAAGCCGATGATCGGGTCACCGGGTACCGGCGTACAGCAGCGGGCCAGCTTGACCCACACGTCGTCCACGCCCTTGACGACGACGCCCGGGTCGGCGCTGGAGCGGCGCTTGCGGCCCCGGCTGCGCGTCGGCGGTACCGCCTCGTCGATCTCCTCGGTGGCGGCCTCCTCGCCGCCGAGGGCCTGGACCAGCTTCTGCACGATGTTCTGTGCGGAGACATGGCCCTCGCCGATCGCCGCGTACAGCGCGGAGATGTCCGAGTAGCGCATCTCGTGCGCGAGCGTGACCAGGGAGTCGCCGGTGAGGATGCGCTGGATCGGCAGGTTCTGCTTGCGCATCGCCCGGACGATCGCGTCCTTGCCCTGCTCGATCGCCTCGTCCCGGCGCTCCTTGGAGAACCAGGCGCGGATCTTGTTGCGCGCCCGCGGGGACTTGACGAAGCCGAGCCAGTCGCGGGACGGTCCGGCGCCGGGCGCCTTGGAGGTGAAGACCTCCACCAAGTCGCCGTTGTCCAGGGTGGATTCGAGCGGTACGAGCCTGCCGTTGACCCGCGCCCCTATGGTGCGGTGGCCGACCTCGGTGTGGACCGCGTACGCGAAGTCCACCGGGGTGGCACCGGCTGGGAGCGCGATGACGTCGCCCTTGGGTGTGAAGACGAAGACCTCGTTGCGGGACAGGTCGAAGCGCAGGGACTCCAGGAACTCGCCGGGGTCCTCGGTCTCCTTCTGCCAGTCCAGGAGCTGGCGCAGCCACGCCATGTCGTTGAGGTGGTCGTCCTTGCCCTTGCCGGCCTTCGGTACGTCGGTACGCACCTTGGAGGCACCGGCGACGGCCTCCTGCTTGTACTTCCAGTGCGCGGCGATGCCGTACTCGGCGCGGCGGTGCATGTCGAAGGTGCGGATCTGCAGCTCGACCGGCTTGCCGTTGGGCCCGATGACCGTCGTGTGCAGCGACTGGTACATGTTGAACTTGGGCATCGCGATGTAGTCCTTGAACCGGCCGGGGACCGGGTTCCATCGCGCGTGCACGGTGCCGAGGGCGGCGTAGCAGTCGCGGACCGTGTCGACGAGGACACGGATGCCCACCAGGTCGTAGATCTCCGCGAAGTCACGGCCGCGGACGATCATCTTCTGGTAGACGCTGTAGTAGTGCTTGGGGCGGCCGGTGACGGTGGCCTTGATGCGGGCGGCGCGCAGGTCGGACTGGACCTCGTCGGTCACTATGGCCAGGTACTCGTCACGCTTCGGCGCCCTTTCGGCCACCAGCCGTACGATCTCGTCGTACATCTTGGGATAGAGGATCGCGAACGCGAGGTCCTCCAGCTCCCACTTGATGGTGTTCATGCCGAGCCGGTGGGCGAGCGGCGCGTAGATCTCCAGCGTCTCGCGCGCCTTCTTCTCCTGCTTCTCGCGCTTGAGGTAACGCATGGTGCGCATGTTGTGCAGGCGGTCGGCGAGCTTGATGACCAGGACGCGCGGGTCCTTGGCCATCGCGACGACCATCTTGCGCACGGTCTCGGCCTGCGCGGCCTCGCCGAACTTGACCTTGTCCAGCTTGGTGACGCCGTCGACGAGGAGGGCGACGGTGTCGCCGAAGTCGCGGCGCAGCTGGTCGAGGCCGTACTCGGTGTCCTCGACCGTGTCGTGCAGCAGCCCCGCCATGAGGGTGGCCGGGTCCATGCCGAGCTCGGCGAGGATGGTGGTGACGGCGAGCGGGTGCGTGATGTACGGGTCGCCGCTCTTGCGTTTCTGCCCGCGGTGCCAGCGCTCGGCGACCTGGTAGGCGCGCTCGATCTGGCGGAGGGTGGAGTTCTCGATCTTGGGGTCGTTGCTGCGCACTATCCGCAGCAGGGGCTCCAGGACCGGGTTGTAGGGGTTCGCGCGCTGGACGCCGAGGCGGGCGAGGCGGGCGCGGACGCGGTTGGAGGAGCCGGTGCGGGCGCTCTGGGTGGCGGGCTGGCGCACCACCGGCGGCTGCACCGGGCGCTCGGGCGGGACCGGCTTGGGACGCGAGGCCTCGGCAGTCTTTTCGACGGGCGCGGACTGGGCGTGCTCGATCGGCCCGCGGGTGTCGTTCTTCGCGTTGGACGCGTGCGGCGCGGGCTTGGCCGCTGGCGCCGAGGCGGGCTCGGGCTTGGCGGCGGTCAGTGGCTGGGCCTCGTCTGGCAAGAGGGCTCCTCGTGCGCGATCCGGGTCCCCCGGTCAGGCTCCGGAGACCCCATGGTAGCGATCCTGCGGCTGGTCATCGCCTTCAGGCGGAAGTGAGGACCGTCCACTCGTGCAACACGGGAGGCCGCCGCCGGATTCCGGGAGGTGGCATCGAGGTGGTCGGGGGGCGTGTGGCGGGTGTCCTGCGAGTGGCCTCGGCTGCGCCTTCGGCCGGTTCCGCACCCCACCAGTGGTGCCGGTGGGAAACGCGAAGCGGCCCCGGCGAAACCGGGGCCGCTTGTGCTGCGATCCGCTCAGACCTGGAGCAGCGCCTCCAGCGGAGCCGAGCCCAGGGCCGGCTCCAGCCGGGCACGGCCGCCGAGGAAGCCGAGTTCCATCAGCACCGCCAGGCCCGAGACCTCCGCGCCGGCGCGCTGGATGAGATGGATGGCCGCCTCGGCCGTACCACCCGTCGCCAGGACGTCGTCCACGATCAGCACGCGGTCACCGGCCGCCAGGTCCTCCGCGTGCACCTCGATCTCCGCCGAGCCGTACTCCAGGTCGTACGCCTGGCGCAGGGTCGCCCCGGGCAGCTTGCCCGCCTTGCGGACCGGGATGAACCCGATTCCCGCGCGGACGGCGACCGGGGCGCCGAGGATGAAGCCCCGGGCCTCCAGGCCGACGATCCTGGTCGCGCCGGTGTTCGTGGCGATCTCGGCCAGCGCGTCGGTGAGCGCCGTGAACGCGGCCGCGTCCGCGAGCAGCGGGGTGATGTCCTTGAACATCACCCCCGGCTCGGGGTAGTCGGCGACGTCACGGATGCGGCTGAGCAGCAGCTCCTGGATGTCGGTCATCGGCGCTTCCCGGAGGGTCGGCCACGGCCCCGGCCGCGGGACGCCGGCTGGTTGCGGGGGCCCACCACGGCGGCAGCGGTGTCGTCGGGGTCGTCGTCGGCACGGTCGGCCGCGAGGTCCTCCTCGGCGGCGGCCTGGGCGCGCTTGGCCAGGACCCGCTTGGTGAGGGCCTTCATCGCGGGCTCGCGCTCCTTGAGGTCGGCGACGAGCGGCGTGGCGATGAAGATCGACGAGTAGGCGCCGGCCGCGAGGCCGACGAACAGCGACAGCGAGATGTCGTTCAGCGTGCCGGCGCCGAGGAAGCCGCCGCCGATGAACAGCAGGCCCGCCACCGGCAGCAGGGCGACCACGGTGGTGTTGATGGAGCGGACCAGGGTGCCGTTGATCGACCGGTTGGCGATGTCGCTGTAGGTCCAGCGGGTCTGCTTGGTGATGTCCTTCGTCTGCTCCTTGAGGCTGTCGAAGACGACGACCGTGTCGTAGAGCGAGTAACCGAGGATCGTCAGCAGACCGATGACCGTACCGGGTGTGACCTCGAAACCGACCAGGGCGTAGATACCGGTCGTGATGGTGATGTCGTGGATCAGCGCGACCAGGGCCGCGACGGCCATGCGCCACTCGAAGGCGATGGCCAGGTAGATCACCACGAGGACCATGAAGATCGCCAGGCCCTCCCAGGCCTTGTTGGCGATCTGCTCACCCCAGCTCGGGCCGACCAGGTCGGCGGCGAGCTTCTCGGGGTTGAGGTTCAGGTCCTTGGCCAGCTCCTGCTTGATCTTGTCGGACTCGCCGGTGTCGATGCCGGCGATCTGGATGCGCAGGCTGCCGTTGCCGAGCTTCTGCACGATCGCCTCATGACCGGAGGCGTCCTTGGCGTAGGTCTCCGCCTGGGCCACCGAGGTGCTCATCCTGGTCGGCGTGGTGAAGACCGCGCCGCCCTTGAACTCGATGCCCATGTTCAGCCCGCGCACCGCCAGGCCGAGGATGGCCGTGATGGTGATCAGGATGGAGATGCCGTACCAGATCTTGCGCTTGCCGACGAAGTCGTACGAGATCTCGCCGCGGTGCAGTCGAGCGCCGAGGTTGCCGAGTTTCGACATGGCTCAGGCCTCCTTCGGGTCGACAGAGCCGGCGGCAGGGCCGGCGGGACGGCGGGTGCGGCGCAGCGGCGGCTTGGCACCCAGGCTCTTCGGGTCGAGGCCGGACCACTTGTGGCCGTCGGCGAAGAACGCGCGGCGGGCGAGGAGCGTCATCAGCGGCTTGGTGAAGAAGAAGACGACGACGACGTCGAGCACGGTGGTCAGGCCGAGCGTGAACGCGAAGCCCTGGACCTTGCCGACGGTCACGATGAACAGGACGGCGGCGGCCAGGAACGACACGAAGTCGGAGACCAGGATGGTGCGCCGGGCGCGCGGCCAGGCCCGCTCGACGGCGGGGCGCAGGGAGCGGCCCTCACGGATCTCGTCCCGGATGCGTTCGAAGTACACGATGAACGAGTCCGCGGTGATACCGATGGCGACGATGGCGCCGCAGACCGCCGGCAGGTTCAGCGCGAAGTGGATGGCCGGGCCGAGCAGCGACATGATCACGTAGGTGAGGATCGCGGAGACCAGCAGCGAGGCCATCGCGACGATCGACAGGCCGCGGTAGTAGACCACCAGGTAGATCACGACCAGCGCGAGGCCGATCGCGCCGGCGAGCAGACCGGCGTGCAGCTGCTCACCGCCGAGCGCGGCGGTGACGGTGGTGACGGACTGCTCCTGGAAGGACAGCGGCAGGGCGCCGTACGACAGCATGTTGGCGAGGCTCTGGGCGTCCTGCTGGGTGAAGCTGCCGGAGATCTCCGCCTGGCCGCCGGTGATGGCCGTCTGCACGAACGGGCTGGAGACGACCTCACCGTCGAGGACGATGCCGAACTCGTTCTGCGGCGGCTGCTTCTGGGCCAGCGTGCCGGTGATGTCCGCGAACTTCTTGGCGCCGGAGGAGGTGAAGGTCATCTGGACCTGCCAGCCGGCGGCACCCGTGGTGTTGAAGATGGCCTGCGCCTTCTTCACCTCGGTGCCGTCGACGGCGGCCGGGCCGAGCACGTACTTGTACCAGACCTTCTTGATCTGGCCGCAGGCGATCGTGGGGTCGCCGGGCTTGGCGGCGCCTCCGACCTTGGCCCGCTGGGCGGGGTCGGTGCAGTCCAGGGTGGCGTACTGGGCCTGGAGCTTGGCGGCGGCCGCGTTGCCGGTGGCGGACCCGGACGGCTTGGCGGACGGCGTGGCCGACGGCTTGGTGCTGCCGCTGGGGGACGCGCCCGGCGAGGGAGTGGAGCCGGCCTTCAGCGCGTCGGTGACGGCGCGGCCCTGGGAGGTCGCGGAGGCCGTCGGGGACGGCGAGCCCGAGGAGGACGAGGACGCCTTCTCCTTGGAGGAGGAAGAGGCGGAGGGGCTCGTGCTCGGGTTCGGCGAGGAGCTGCCGCTCGGGGAGGTGCTCGGCGACGGGCTCTTCCCGGCGGGGAGGCTGGGCTCGCTGGCCAGGACCGGGCGGAAGTACAGCTTGGCGGTGGTGCCGACCTGCTGCTGGGCCTCCTTGGAGTTGGTGCCCTTGGGGATGTTGACGATGATGTTGTCGTTCCCCTGGGTCTGCACCTCCGCCTCGGAGACGCCGAGGCCGTTGACACGGCGGTTCATGATGTCGACCGCCGTGTCCATGTTGGCCTTGTTGATCGCGGACCCCTGGTCGGCCTTCGCCTTGAGCGTGATGCTCGTACCACCGGCGAGGTCGATACCGAGACGCGGAGTTTTGTTCCCGGAGAGGAACATGCCTCCGGTGAGCGCCACGATGGCGATCAGGATGAGGGCCAGCGAGCGCCCCGGCTTGCTCTGGGCACTCGCGCTCCGGCCCCTCTTAGGTGCTGCCACCTTCTCGTACTCCCTCTCGGGCCGCCCCGCGCCGGTCGGCGCGGTCGGCCATGACATGTGTCGGGCTGTTCCGTGCGGGAAACAGACGCCCGGTGGTGCGCGGGGCGTGATTATGCCGCGTAGCGCACCACCGGGGCGTGACTACTTCGCGTCGGAGTCGCCGTCGGTCTTCTTCGGCTCGTCCTCCGCCTTGGCCTCGGCGGCCTCGGCCGCGTCGGTGTCGTCCTCGGCAGCGTCCTTCTTACCGAGGTCGACGGCCTTGTCGTCGGAGGCGGCGGCAGCGGGCGAGTCGGACTCTTCGCTCTCGGTGAGGGAGGAGGCGTCGTCCGGGACGACGTCGGCGTCGGACTTCAGGTCGTGCTCGATGCCGTGGACGATGCGGTTGTACTCGTCGTCGGTGAGGACGGCGCCGATCGCGTTCTTGGCGAAGAGGAGGTCGACGCCCGGGCCGGCGTCGAGGAGGACCGTGTCCTCGTTGACCTCCTTCACGGTCGCGTACATCCCCCCGATCGTGCGGACACCGGAGCCGGGCTGCATCTCGTTCCGCATGTTGGCAGCCTGCTGCTGCTTCTTCTTGGCCGAGCGCGTCATCAGGAACATGGCCGCGATGAGCACGATGAAGGGGAGAAGGGTAAAGGCATTCACGGGACGGAATTTCCTTCGCGCGACCGCGACGGAGAGCGGCCTGTTGACGGGGGTGTGGGTCGGCGCCGCCCGCAAGGGCGGCATCGGCGGAGTCTAAGCGAGTCCGCGCGCATGGAACAACGCTCAGCATGGCACCTGGGTTCCTGCCGGTGCCAATGCCTCGGCCGTCACACATCCATCATGGCGCCGTCAGGTCCCGAACAGGTCCTGTTGTCCGTTCCCCCCGGTCGCCGCGTGGGGCGGGGTGAGGCCGAGGTGCGCCCAGGCGGCCGGCGTGGCGACCCGGCCGCGCGGGGTGCGGGCGAGCAGTCCCTCGCGGACGAGGAAGGGTTCGGCGACCTCCTCGACGGTCTCCCGCTCCTCCCCCACCGCGACGGCGAGCGTGGACAGGCCGACCGGGCCGCCGCCGAAGAGTTTCAGCAGGGCCTGCAGGACGGCGCGGTCGAGGCGGTCCAGACCGCGCGCGTCGACCTCGTAGACGGCGAGGGCGGCCGCGGCGATCTCACGGGTGATCAGGCCGTCCGCCTTGACCTGGGCGTAGTCGCGGACGCGGCGCAGCAGGCGGTTGGCGATGCGCGGCGTGCCGCGGGAGCGGCCGGCGATCTCGGCGGCGCCGTCCGGCTCGATCTCGACGTCCAGCAGGTTCGCCGAGCGGTGGACGACGCGCTCCAGTTCGTGCGGCTCGTAGAACTCCATGTGCGCGGTGAAGCCGAAGCGGTCGCGCAACGGGGGTGGCAGCAGGCCCGCACGGGTGGTCGCGCCGACCAGGGTGAAGGGGGGCAGCTCCAGGGGGATGGCGGTGGCGCCGGGCCCCTTGCCGACGATGACGTCGACGCGGAAGTCCTCCATCGCCATGTACAGCATCTCCTCGGCGGGCCGGGACATGCGGTGGATCTCGTCGAGGAAGAGGACCTCGCCCTCCTGCAGGGAGGAGAGGATCGCGGCGAGGTCACCGGCGTGCTGGATGGCGGGGCCCGAGGTGATGCGGATGGGCGCGCCCATCTCGGCCGCGATGATCATCGACAGGGTGGTCTTGCCGAGGCCGGGCGCGCCGGAGAGGAGCACGTGGTCGGCGGTGGCGCCACGCGCGCGTGCGGCCCGCAGGACGAGGTCGAGCTGTTCGCGCACCTTCTCCTGGCCGATGAACTCGCCGAGGTCCTTGGGGCGCAGGGCGGCCTCGACGGCCTGGTCCTCCCGGTCGGCGGACGCACCGACGAGCCGCTCGGGGGCGGGGGTGTCGGTGGTGTCGTCCCAGTTCATATGCGTGTGCCTCGATCGTCGTGGGGTCAGCGGGCGCGGTTCAGGGTCTGCAGGGCGGTCTTCAGCAGCTGCCCGACCTGCGGGGTGCCGCCCGCGGCCTCGGCCTGCGGCGTCACCGCGGCGACGGCCTCG
Organism: Streptomyces sp. NPDC001135; assembly: GCF_053598395.1. Classification (NCBI taxonomy): domain Bacteria; kingdom Bacillati; phylum Actinomycetota; class Actinomycetes; order Kitasatosporales; family Streptomycetaceae; genus Streptomyces; species Streptomyces sp. NPDC001135. The sequence continues at coordinate 139,053 of NZ_JBSFKD010000019.1, forward strand.
TCGGCCTCCCGGGTGGCGTAGCCGAGGCCGATGAGGGCGGCGTGCAGCTGGTCGCGCCACCCCTGGGTGACCGGGGCACCGACCGCGGGGGCGCCGACGGGTTCACCGAGCCGGTCCTTCAGCTCGAGGAGCAGCTTCTGCGCGCCCTTCTTGCCGATGCCGGGCACGGCGGTGAGGGCCTTCTCGTCGCCAGTGGCGACGGCGCGGCGCAGCGCGTCCGGGGTGTGGACGGCGAGCATCGCCTGGGCCAGGCGCGGTCCGACGCCGCTCGCGGTCTGGAGCAGCTCGAAGACCTGGCGTTCGTCGTCGTCGGCGAAGCCGTACAGGGTGAGGGAGTCCTCGCGCACGACCAGGGAGGTGTGCAGCTTGGCGGGCTGGCCCAGGCGGAGCGTGGACAGCGTGTTCGGCGTGCACTGGACGGCCATGCCGACACCGCCGACCTCGACGACCGCGGCGTCGGGGGCGAGCGCGGCGACTGTGCCGCTGACGAAGGCGATCATGCCGTACGGCCTTTCGTTGCGTTGACGGTGTGGCGGGCGACCGCCTGCTGGAGCCGGTTCTGCGCGGGGGCGCGCCAGATGTGGCAGATGGCGAGCGCGAGGGCGTCGGCGGCGTCGGCCGGCCGGGGCGGTGCGGAGAGCCGGAGCAGCCGGGTGACCATGGCCCCGACCTGCGCCTTGTCGGCACGGCCGGTGCCGGTGACGGCGGCCTTGACCTCGCTCGGGGTGTGCAGGGCGACGGGGATGCCGCGCCGGGCGGCGCACAGCATGGCCACGGCGCTGGCCTGGGCGGTGCCCATCACCGTGCGCACGTTGTGCTGGCTGAAGACGCGCTCGACGGCCACGAAGTCGGGCCGGTGCTCGTCGAGCCACTGCTCGAGGCCCTGCTCGACGGCGAGGAGGCGGTGGCTGAGGTCGGCGTCCACCGGTGTCCGTACGACCCCGACCCCGAGCATGGTCAGCGGACGCCCCGCGACTCCCTCGACGACGCCGACTCCGCAACGGGTCAGGCCGGGGTCCACCCCCAGTACGCGCACGCCGCCCCTCCCTCTTTGCGGTGATCCACGGACGACGCCAGGCTAACGGCTGCCACTGACAACGTCGGCGGGCCGGTGGGACGTGTCCCACCGGGCCCCCTTCTGACGTGCTGGGCAGCCGTCAACCGTACGCGAAGGGGGCCCGTCGAAGC
>NZ_JBSFKD010000019.1:140250-168734 GCF_053598395.1 Streptomyces sp. NPDC001135
GGCCGGTGGGACGTGTCCCACCGGCCCGCCGGAAAGCTCGCCGTACGCGCGGAGCGTTACGCGTCCACCTTCTCCATGATCTCGTCACTCACGTCGAAGTTGGCGAACACGTTCTGCACGTCGTCGCTGTCCTCGAGCGCGTCGATCAGCTTGAAGATCTTCTTGGCGCCCTCCTCGTCCAGCTCGACCTGGACGGACGGGACGAAGCTCGACTCGGCGGAGTCGTAGTCGATGCCGGCTTCCTGCAGGGCGGTGCGTACCGCGACCAGGTCGGTGGCCTCGCTGATGACCTCGAAGGTCTCGCCGAGGTCGTTGACCTCTTCGGCGCCCGCGTCCAGGACGGCACCGAGCACGTCGTCCTCGCTCAGCTCGCCCTTGGGGACGATGACGACGCCCTTGCGGCTGAACATGTACGACACGGAGCCCGGGTCGGCCATGCTGCCGCCGTTGCGGGTCATGGCGACGCGGACGTCGGAGGCGGCGCGGTTGCGGTTGTCGGTGAGGCACTCGATGAGCACCGCGACACCGTTCGGACCGTAGCCCTCGTACATGATCGTCTCGTAGTCGGCGCCGCCGGCCTCGAGACCACCGCCGCGCTTGATCGCGGAGTCGATGTTCTTGTTCGGGACCGACTGCTTCTTGGCCTTCTGGACGGCGTCGTAGAGGGTCGGGTTGCCGTCGAGGTCGACGCCGCCCATCCGCGCCGCGACCTCGATGTTCTTGATCAGCTTCGCGAAGAGCTTGCCGCGCTTGGCATCGATCACGGCCTTCTTGTGCTTCGTCGTGGCCCATTTAGAGTGGCCGGACATCTGCCTGTCTCCTTCGCGTAACCAATCTCTGTACGGAACTCCAGAGATCCTACAAGGACTCCGGTGCCCGGTTGGCGCGCACCATGTCGACGAACAGGGAGTGCACGCGGTGGTCGCCGGTCAGTTCCGGGTGGAACGACGTGGCGAGCGCGTTGCCCTGGCGCACGGCGACGATGTGGCCGTCGTGCTCGGCGAGCACCTCGGCACCGGCGCCCACGGACTCCACCCAGGGGGCGCGGATGAAGACGCCCTCCACAGGATCGCCCGGGATGCCCTTCACGTCGAGCGCGGCCTCGAAGGACTCGTTCTGGCGGCCGAAGGCGTTGCGGCGCACGATCATGTCGATGCCGCCGATGGTCTCCTGGCCCGAGCGCGGGTCGAGGATCTTGTCGGCGAGCATGATCATGCCGGCGCAGGTGCCGTAGACGGGCATGCCGTCCCGCACGCGCGCGCGGAGGGGCTCCATCACACCGAAGAGGACGGCCAGCTTGGAGATGGTGGTGGACTCGCCGCCGGGCAGCACCAGGCCGTCGACCTCGGCGAGTTCCTCGGGGCGCCGCACCGGCCTGGCCACGGCGTCGGCCGCGGCCAGGGCGATGAGGTGCTCCCGTACGTCGCCCTGGAGGGCCAGGACGCCTATGACAGGAGTGTTCATGGGGTTCAGTACCTGAAGGTCCGTGAGGTCCGTACCGGGTGGGTTACCAGCCGCGGTTGGCGTAGCGCTCGGTCTCGGGGAGGGTGTCGCAGTTGATGCCGACCATGGCCTCGCCGAGGTTGCGGGACGCGTCCGCGATGATCTTCGGGTCGTCGTAGAAGGTGGTGGCCTTCACGATGGCGGCGGCGCGCTTGGCCGGGTCGCCGGACTTGAAGATGCCGGAGCCGACGAACACGCCCTCGGCACCGAGCTGGCGCATCAGGGCGGCGTCGGCCGGGGTGGCCACGCCACCGGCGGAGAAGAGGACCACCGGGAGCTTGCCCAGCTCGGCGACCTCCTTGACCAGCTCGTACGGGGCGCGCAGCTCCTTGGCGGCGGCGTACAGCTCGTGGTTGTCGAAGCCGCGCAGCTTGGCGATCTCGTTCTTGATCTGGCGCAGGTGGCGGACGGCCTCGACGACGTTGCCGGTACCGGCCTCGCCCTTGGAGCGGATCATCGCGGCACCCTCGGCGATGCGGCGCAGGGCCTCGCCCAGGTTGGTGGCACCGCACACGAACGGGGTGGTGAAGGCCCACTTGTCGGAGTGGTTGACCTCGTCGGCCGGGGTGAGGACCTCGGACTCGTCGATGTAGTCGACACCGAGGGACTGCAGGACCTGGGCCTCGACGAAGTGGCCGATGCGGGACTTGGCCATGACCGGGATCGAGACGGCGTCGATGATGCCCTCGATCATGTCCGGGTCGGACATACGGGCCACGCCGCCGTCCTTGCGGATGTCGGCCGGGACCCGCTCCAGGGCCATGACGGCGACGGCGCCCGCGTCCTCGGCGATCTTCGCCTGCTCCGGCGTGACAACGTCCATGATCACGCCGCCCTTGAGCTGCTCGGCCATGCCGCGCTTCACGCGGGCGGTGCCGGTCTCGGGAGCCTGGTTCTCGATGGTGGACACGGGTGACCTCACTGAAGGGAAAGAGGGTTACTGCCTCACCGAGGAAACGCGAGTGGACCAGGCCACAGCAAGGGCCAATGGCAAGCCGGTGGATCCTTTTCGTCCAGGGAGGGTTCCCCCGGGGTTCAGGAGGCCCGCTCCACCAGGGCCGCGGGGGGCTCGTCGTCCATCTCGAAGGCCAGCGGGAACGGGGCGTGGCCGGCCAGCCGGAACCAGCGGACCTTGCGGTGCTCGCGGAGCCTGCGGGCGGCGCCCACGGCGTCGTTGTGGAAGCGGCGGGCCATCGGGACCCGGCGGACGGCCTCGGCCAGCTCACGGGCCGCCTCCTCGCCGCCCGGGGCCTCGCGTACGGCCTCCACCTGGGCCGGGTCCTCGAAGACCGCGCGCAGGGCCTGGCTCAGCTCGCTCTCGGCGACCTCCCGCTGCTCCTCCTCCGCCTGCCGGGCCGCGTGGGCGGCCTCGTACAGCACGATCGAGGCGGCCGGGTCCAGCACGCCCGAGGTGGCGAGTTCCTGCGTGACGGAGGCCCGCCGCAGCAGCTGTGCGTCGAGCGCGGCCCGCGCGGCGTCCATCCGCACGTGCAGCCGGTCCAGGCGCCCGGCCGTCCAGCTCAGGTACACGCCGATCGCGAGGAGTGCGACGAGGATCCAGATGAGGGTTGCGGTCACGGCGGAAGGCTATCGGCTGCCCGGCGCCGGTCACGGGCCGGTCCGGACGACCACGACCGCCGTCCCGGTCGCCCCCGAACCGCACCCACAGCCTCAGCCGCAGACCCGGCCGGACGACCCCCGCCTCAGTTCCCGGACCAGCCCGAACCGCACCCCACAGCCACAGCCACAGACCCGGCCGGACGGACGGGCGCGGTCTCAGTCCCGGGCCAGGCCGAACCGCGCCCGCAGGCCCGTTGCCCGCTCGTCCGCGCCGACCGCCGCCGCGCCGGCCGTCACCGTCTCGTAGACGGACAGGATGTCCGCGCCGACCGTCGACCAGTCGAACCGCCGCACATGCGTGCTCCCGCGCTCGCGCAGCTCCTCGCGGCGCGCCGGGGCCTCCAGCAGCCGTACGGCCGCCTCGGCGAGCGCGTCGGCGTCCTCGTTGGCGAAGACCTCGCCGGCCTCGCCCTGGTCCAGGACCTGCACGAAGGCGTCCAGGTCGGAGGCGAGGACGGGAGCGCCCGCCGACATGGCCTCGACCAGGATGATGCCGAAGCTCTCGCCGCCGGTGTTGGGCGCGACGTACAGGTCGACGCTGCGCAGGAAGCGTGCCTTGTCCTCGTCGCCGATCATGCCGAGGAACTCGACGCGCGACCGGAGCTCCTTCGGCAGGTCTTCGACGGCCGCCTCCTCGTCGCCGCGGCCCGCGACCAGCAGCCGGGTCTGCGGACGCGCGGCAAGGATCTTCGGCAGGGCCTTCATCAGCACGGGCAGGCCCTTGCGGGGCTCGTCGATACGGCCGATGAAGCCGATCGTGTCGCCCTGCCACTCGGGCTTGGGCTCGGCCTTGGCGAAGAAGTCGACGTCGACGCCGTTGGGGATGACCACCGCGTCCCCGCCGAGGTGCTCGACCAGCGTCCGGCGGGCGTACTCGCTCACCGCGATCCGCGCGCTGATCTTCTCCAGGGCCGCCTGGAGGATGGCGTACGCGGCGATCATCGCCCGGGAGCGCGGGTTGGAGGTGTGGAACGTGGCCACGATCGGGCCGGAGGCCGCCCAGCAGGTCAAAAGGCCCAGCGAGGGCGAGGTCGGCTCGTGGATGTGCACCACGTCGAAGGCGCCCTCGTGCAGCCAGCGCCGCACCCGCGCGGCCGACAGGAAGCCGAAGTTCAGGCGGGCCACCGAGCCGTTGTACGGTACCGGGACCGCGCGGCCGGCCGAGACGACGTACGGCGGCAGGGGGGTGTCGTCGTCGGCCGGGGCGAGCACGGAGACGTCGTGGCCGAGGCGGAGGAAGTACTCGGCGAGGTCGCGGATGTGGAACTGGACGCCGCCGGGCACGTCCCAGGAGTACGGGCAGACGATCCCGATTCTCACGAGGGTCCCTTCGCGGGGTCGAGGTCGGCGAGCCACAGCCGCTGGAGCATGTGCCAGTCCTCCGGATGGTCGGCGATCCCGGTGGCGAAGGCGTCGGCCAGCGCCTGTGTCATGACAGACGTCTTCTCGGCCCGCGTACCTGACTCGGGTACCTCGACCGGGGGGTGGACCTGTCCCTGCATGACGGGCGAGTCGTCGTACCAGAGCGTGACCGGCAGCAGCAGCGCGCCGGTCTGCTGGGCGAGCAGGGCCGGGCCCGCGGGCATCCGGGTCTTCTCGCCGAAGAAGCCGACCTCGACGCCGGAGGCGGACAGGTCCCGGTCGGCGACCAGGCAGACCAGGCCGCCGTCGCGCAGCCTGCGGGCCAGGGTGCCGAAGGCGGAGCCGCCGCTGTGCGGCAGGACCTCCATGCCGAGGCCTTCGCGGTAGGCGACGAAACGGTCGTACAGCGTCTCGGGCTTGAGCCGCTCGGCGACCGTGGTGAAGGGTGTCCCCAGCTTGGTGGTGACCCAGGCGCCGGCCAGGTCGTAGTTGGCCATGTGCGGCAGGGCGAGGATCACGCCGCCGCCGGCGGCGAGCCCGTCGGTCAGGAGGTGTATGTCCTTGGGGTCGAAGCCCGACTTCACGCGCTCACGGCTCCAGGCCGGCAGCCGGAAGGACTCCATCCAGTAGCGCAGGTAGGAGCGCATACCCCTGCGGGACAGCTCCCGCAGGCGCTCCGGGCCGGCGTCGGGCAGCACGCGCGCGTAGTTCGACTCCAGGCGCTGTACGCCCTTGCCGCGCTGCTTCCAGGCGAGGTCGGCGATGCTCCGCCCGAGGCGGACCGCGACGGGTTCGGGGAGCTTCTTGACGGTGCTCCAGCCGGCGCCGTAGAGCGCGTCGGTGAGCCGTTCGGCGGCGCTCACTGCGCGGCCTCGGCGTTCTGCTGGGCCGCCGCCTCGGCCTCGGCGGACTCGCGGCGGACCGTGACGACCCGCTGGATCAGCGTGACGAGGCTGCCGACGGCGACGATCCACAGGGCGATCGGCAGCAGCCACTGGATGCCCGGCACACCGAACTTGTGCAGGCCGGCGAAACCGGCCGCGACCAGCGAGATCACCAGCCGCTCGGCGCGTTCGACGAGGCCGTTGACGGCGACCGGCAGTCCGATGGACTCGCCGCGCGCCTTGGTGTACGACACCACCTGGCCGCTGGCCAGGCAGAAGATCGAGACGGCGCACAGGGCGTTGTTGTGTCCGTTGCCCGCGTACCAGAGCGCGAAGCCGCCGAAGATGGCGCCGTCGGCCACCCGGTCGAGGGTGGAGTCCAGGAAGGCGCCCCAGCGGCTGGAGCGGCCCAGCTGGCGGGCCATGTTGCCGTCGACCAGGTCGGAGAAGACGAACAGGGTGATCACGACCGTGCCCCAGAAGAACTCGCCCCGGGGGTAGAAGACCAGCGCTCCCGCGACCACACCGGCCGTGCCGATGAGCGTGACCGTGTCGGGGCTCACGCCCCGGCGGATGAGAAACGCGGCGAACGGTGTGAGGACACGCGTGAAGAATGCACGCGCGTACTTGTTCAGCATGGCCTTCCCGACGGTCGGTGTCGCCGCGGCCCTGGTGGCCTCCGGCTGGCCCATCGTAGCCACGCGCGCGCGTGGCTGACGGGCGGGCACCCGCAGCCCGTGGAGCGAACCGGCGTACGCCGCCGCGCGCGGGCGTGCGGCGGCGCGATCGGCGTCCGCGGCTGTCGTTCGTATGGACGCCGCGTGACGGGAGTGGAAAGCTCGAATAACCGCGGGCGTCGCCGGAGCCGCCAAGTGCACGCGGGTCCCGCGTGTCCGCGCCCACAGTGACCTCACCGTGCACGGGAGGCAGGATCATGGGCGACAAGACTCAGACACACCACCCCGGGGCCGCCGGCAGGGCTCTGGAGGCCGATCAGCCCGCGTCCGTACGGAACGTGGTGCTGGTCGGCCACTCCGGTTCGGGCAAGACGACTCTGGTGGAGGCCCTCGCGCTGACCGCGGGGGCGCTGAACCGGGCGGGCCGCGTGGAGGACGGCGGCACCGTCTCGGACTACGACGACATCGAGCACCGGCAGCAGCGCTCCGTACAGCTCTCCCTGGTGCCGGTCGAATGGGACGGCATCAAGATCAACCTGCTCGACACCCCCGGATACGCGGACTTCGTCGGGGAGCTCAGGGCCGGTCTGCGCGCCGCGGACGCGGCCCTCTTCGTCGTCTCCGCCTCGGACGGTGTGGACGGCTCCACCCGGATGGTCTGGGAGGAGTGCGCGGCCGTCGGGATGCCGCGCGCGATCGTGATCACACACCTGGAGGCCGCCCGCGCGGACTTCGAGGAGATGACCCGGATCTGCGCGGAGGCCTTCGGCGGCGACGACCCCGACGCCGTACTCCCGCTGTACCTGCCGCTGCGCGGCCCCGAGGGTCCCGACGGGCACGCGCCCGTGACCGGGCTGACCGGGCTGCTGTCGCAGAAGCTGTTCGACTACTCGACCGGGGAGCGCAAGGAGTCCGAGCCCGGCGAGGACCAGCTGCCCGACATCGAGGAGGCCCGCAACCGGCTCATCGAGGGGATCATCGCCGAGAGCGAGGACGAGACCCTCATGGACCGCTATCTCGGCGGGGAGCAGGTCGACGTCACGACCCTGATCCAGGACCTGGAACGGGCCGTCGCCCGCGGCTCCTTCTTCCCCGTCCTGGCCGCCGCCCCCGCCGCCGAGGGCGCCAAACAGGGGCTCGGCACGGTCGAGCTGCTGGAGCTGGTCACCGGCGGGTTCCCGACCCCGTTCGAGCACCCGCTGCCCGAGGTCACCACCATCGACGGCAAGCCGCGCGAGCTGAAGCTGTGCGACACCGCGGGCCCCCTGGTCGCCGAGGTCGTCAAGACCTCCTCCGACCCCTACGTGGGCCGCGTCTCCCTGGTGCGCATCTTCTCCGGCACCCTGCGCCCCGACCAGACGGTGCACGTCTCGGGGCACGGGCTGGCCGACCGCGGGCACGAGGACCACGACGTCGACGAGAAGGTCGGCGCCCTGTCCATGCCGTTCGGCAAGCAGCAGCGCCCGGTGACGCACGCCGTCGCCGGCGACCTGGTGTGCGTGGCCAAGCTCGGCCGTGCCGAGACCGGGGACACGCTCTCCGCCAAGGACGACCCGCTGCTGATGGAGCCGTGGCGGATGCCCGACCCGCTGCTGCCGGTGGCCATCCAGGCACACAGCAAGGCCGACGAGGACAAGCTCTCGCAGGGCCTGTCCCGGCTGGTGGCCGAGGACCCGACGATGCGGCTGGAGCAGAACCAGGACACCCACCAGGTGGTCCTGTGGTGCCTGGGCGAGGCCCACGCGGACGTCGCCCTGGAACGGCTGCGCAGCCGCTACGGCGTCCAGGTCGACGTCGTCCCGCACAGGGTCTCCCTGCGGGAGACGTTCGCGAACAAGGCCACCGGACGCGGGCGGCACGTGAAGCAGTCCGGCGGGCACGGGCAGTACGCCATCTGCGAGATCGAGGTGGAGCCGCTGCCGGGCGGCTCGGGCATCGAGTTCGTCGACAAGGTGGTCGGCGGCGCCGTACCGCGTCAGTTCATCCCGTCCGTGGAGAAGGGCGTGCGGGCCCAGGCCGCCAAGGGGGTCGCCGCCGGCTATCCGCTCGTGGACGTACGGGTCACGCTGCTCGACGGCAAGGCGCACTCGGTGGACTCCTCCGACGCCGCCTTCCAGACCGCGGGCGCGCTGGCGCTGCGCGAGGCCGCGGCGGACGCGCGGATCCATCTGCTGGAGCCGGTGGCCGAGGTGTCCGTACTGGTCGGCGACGACTACGTGGGCTCCGTGATGAGCGACCTGTCCAGCCGGCGTGGCCGGGTCCTCGGCACCGAACAGGTGGGGTCGGGCCGGACCGTGATCCGGGCCGAGGTGCCCGAGTTCGAGATCGGCCGGTACGCCGTCGACCTGCGCTCGCTGTCGCACGGCACGGCCCGCTTCGACCGCTCCTACGCCCGGCACGAGCCGATGCCGCCGCAGATCGCCGAGCGGATCCGTGAACAGGCGGGCGACAACGGCTAGCTGACGGAGTGTCATCGGGCGCACAACCCGGCGCACGGGCGGGCGGCTTCGGCCGTCCGCCCGCGGACTGTCGGTGGCGGCGGATACGCTGATCGCAACGAGGGCCTGTTCAACAGGTGTGCGGAGCGAGGAAGTCGGGAAGGCCGCAGAAGCAAGGCCGGCGGCGATGGGGGCGGGAATGTCGTTGGGAACGGAGTGGGACGGGCCCCAGGTGCCCGTCTCGGGCGACGAGGGCCAGGCGGCGACCTCCGCGCTGGCCTCCGCGGCGTACCGGGACGGCCCGATCGAGGAGATCAAGAAGGCCGACAACGAATGGCACCAGTCGACCGTCAAGGCCGGCAAGATCAAGCTGCTGAGGCCCAATCTGGGTGAGGCGTTCTCGCGGGCCGTGGTCGCCCGGATGCTCGCTCCCGGCCGCAAGCCGCTCATCCAGTCCTTCGGCTCCGAGCCGCAGTTCGTGGTCGAGCACTGCCTCGCGGCCAACAACATCCGCAGGGAGCGCGACAACCGCCTGACCGCCGTGACGGTCCTGTGCGGAGTGCTCTTCCTGCCCGGCCTGATCGCCTGGCTGCTCGTCTTCCAGCTGCGCATGTTCGTCGCCAGGCGTGACGACAGGCGGGCCGGGACGCTCGGCACCGTGCTGCTCCTCGGGGTCGGCGTGCTCGCCGCGCTGTTCCTGATCAAGATGCCGTTCAGCGGCTTCTGGGCGTGGTACGCCCGGGCGTGCGTCGTGCTGCCCGTGCTCGGCTGGTTCTGGGCCAAGCGGATCTGTGAACGCACGGCCAGGGATCTGCGGGCCCGCTGGGGCGGCCTGCTCTCGGGCACCAGCGTCGGCGCCAAGGTCCCCGAGGCCGTGCCGCGCGGACCCAACCAGACCGCGGCCGAGGAGCTGCGCCAGTCACTGGCCCGGCTCACCTCCGAGCAGCAGTCGAACTCGGTCTTCTACGCCGGCCCCAAGGGCATACTCGGCATGGGCACCCGCTGGGGTGCCTGGCAGCTCGCCGAGGACCTCGTTCCCGCCGACCCCACCCGGGAGATCCACCCCTTCCGCAGCTGGGACGTCGTACGCGCGATCCACGACCAGCTCGCCCTCCTGGAGCGCGGCCCGCTGAACACCGGCGGCTTCCCGAAGCCGTCGATACGGCACTGGATCGTCACCCCGATCGGCGAGAAGGCCACGGACGTGGCCAGGCCCGAGGGCACCGACGTCGAGGCCTTCCAGGTCAAGCCGCACGCCATACAGGAGATCTGCAACAAGCAGCAGTTCGGCAGCGGCGACCGCCACTATCTGGGCGTGCAGTGGACGCTGTGGGACGGGCAGCTGGTCCTCACCATGCTGATCACGGTGACGGTGCTGCACGAGACACTGCGCATCGAGGTCACCGGGCACGCTCTGGGACCGGTGAACCCGCTGTTCACCTCCAAGCCGGAACCGCCGAGCAAGGAGGTCGCCAAGTCCCTCAAGCCCTGGGAGACCCGGAAGGTGATGCTGCCGCTGGTCCCCACCGACGAGGTGGTCCGGCTCGCCGCGCGCGCCCCGCTGACCTGGTACCCACCGCTGCTCAACTGGCTCGGCGGCTCACTGGCCCTGCCGGAGCCGTTCGGTCTGCGGCACGCCTGGGCCGACCAGCCGTGGCGGCACCGCTTCATGGCCGACGACGCGCTGCGCGCGGCCACACCGGTCCTGCGGGTGGTCCATTCGGCGGCGATCAGGGTGCTGGAGGAGAACGGCGTGAACACGGAGAAGTTCGGCACGCGGTCGGGCATCCTCAGCGGGTTGGTGCAGGACCCGGCGCCGAGGAAGGCCGACCTGTACGACGCGTGAGCGGTGCCCTCGGCAGAGGGCACCTGTCGGCTACGCCGACCATGCCTCCGCCAGCATCTTCCTGGTGTCCGCCAGCAGCTGCGGCAGCACCTTCGTGTGGCCCACGACCGGCATGAAGTTCGTGTCGCCGCCCCAGCGCGGGACGATGTGCTGGTGGAGGTGGGCGGCGATGCCGGCGCCGGCGACCGTGCCCTGGTTCATGCCGATGTTGAAGCCGTGCGCGCCGGACGCGCTGCGCAGGGCCCTCATCGCCTGCTTGGTCAGCTCGGCCAGCTCGGCGGTCTCCGGCCCGGTCAGCTCGGTGTAGTCGGCGACGTGCCGGTACGGCACGGTCATCAGATGGCCGCCGTTGTACGGGTAGAGGTTGAGGACCGCGTACACGTGTTCACCGCGCCGGACGACCAGTCCGTCCTCGTCGGACTTGGCCGGGATCGAGCAGAAGGGACAGCCGTCGTCGGCCCCGGGGCCGCTCGGCTTGTTCTCGCCCTGGATGTACGCCATCCGGTGGGGCGTCCACAGGCGCTGGAACGCGTCCTGCGTCCCCACTCCGATCTGCTGCTCCGGCTCACTCGTCATGCTGTGCAGCATATGGCGTCGCCGCTGACGACGGGAAAGGCCCCCGGGAAGACGATCCCCGGGGGCCTTGTCGAGCGGGTGGGTCAGATCTGGACCCGGTCCTCCACGACCTTCGCGATCTTCGCGATGGCCTCGTCGAACGGGATGCCGTTCTCCTGGGAGCCGTCGCGGTAGCGGAAGGAGACCGAGTCGTTCGACATGTCCTCGTCGCCCGCGATGACCATGAAGGGCACCTTCTGCTTCTGGGCGTTGCGGATCTTCTTCTGCATGCGGTCCGAGGAGGAGTCCACCTCGACGCGCAGGCCCTTCTTCCGGGCCGCCGCCGCGAACTTCTCCAGGTACTCCACGTGCGCGTCGCCGATCGGGATGCCGAGCGCCTGGACGGGGGCCAGCCACGCCGGGAAGGCACCCGCGTAGTGCTCCAGCAGGACGGCGAAGAACCGCTCGATGGAGCCGAACAGCGCACGGTGGATCATGACCGGCCGCTGCTTGGAGCCGTCCGGGCCGGTGTATTCCAGGTTGAACCGCTCGGGCAGGTTGAAGTCGAGCTGGATGGTCGACATCTGCCAGGTGCGGCCGATCGCGTCCTTGGCCTGGACGGAGATCTTCGGGCCGTAGAAGGCGGCGCCGCCCGGGTCCGGGACCAGGGGCAGGCCCTGCTTCTCGGCGACCTGGCGCAGGGTCTCGGTCGCCTCCTCCCAGACCTCGTCGGAGCCGACGAACTTCTCCGGGTCCTTGGTGGACAGCTCCAGGTAGAAGTCGGTCAGGCCGTAGTCGCGCAGCAGGCCGAGGACGAAGGTGAGCGTCTTGTCCAGTTCCTCGGACATCTGCTCACGGGTGCAGTAGATGTGCGCGTCGTCCTGCGTGAAGCCGCGGGCGCGGGTGAGGCCGTGCACGACACCCGACTTCTCGTACCGGTACACGGTCCCGAACTCGAAGAGGCGCAGCGGCAGTTCGCGGTAGGAGCGGCCGCGCGCGTCGAAGATCAGGTTGTGCATCGGGCAGTTCATGGGCTTGAGGTAGTAGTCCACGCCCTCGTCGAGCTGCATGGGCGGGTACATGCCCTCGGCGTACCAGTCCAGGTGCCCGGACGTCTCGAAGAGCTTCCCCTTCGTCGCGTGCGGGGTGTAGACGAACTCGTAGCCCTCTTCCTCGTGGCGGCGCCGCGAGTAGTCCTCCATGACCCGGCGGACGATGCCGCCCTTGGGGTGGAAGACGGCGAGGCCGGAGCCGATCTGCTCGGGGATCGAGAAGAGGTCCAGCTCGCTGCCCAGCTTGCGGTGGTCGCGCTTCTCGGCCTCGGCGAGGAATTCCAGGTACGCCTTCAGCTCGTCCTTGGACGGCCAGGCGGTGCCGTAGATCCGCTGGAGCATCGGGTTCTTCTCGCTGCCGCGCCAGTAGGCGGCCGCGTTGCGCATCAGCTTGAACGCCGGGATGAGCCGGGTCGAGGGCAGGTGCGGACCCCGGCAGAGGTCCTTCCAGCACAGGTCGCCGGTCTTGGCGTCCAGGTTGTCGTAGATCGTCAGCTCGCCGGCGCCGACCTCGACGTCCGCGCCGTCGTCGTGCGACGCGGAGCCCTTGAGGCCGATCAGCTCCAGCTTGTACGGCTCGTTCGCCAGCTCCTCGCGGGCGGCGTCGTCGGTGACGACACGGCGGGCGAACTTCTGCCCGCGCTTCTGGATCTCCTGCATCTTCTTCTCGATGGCCTTGAGATCCTCGGGCGTGAACGGCTTCTCGACGTCGAAGTCGTAGTAGAAGCCGTCCTTGACGGGCGGACCGATGCCCAGCTTGGCCTCGGGGAACAGCTCCTGCACGGCCTGCGCCATGACGTGCGCGGTGGAGTGGCGCAGGATGTTCAGGCCGTCCTCGGACGAGATCTCGACACCCTCGACCTCGTCACCGTCGGACAGCTCGTACGCGAGGTCCTTCAGCTCGCCGGCCACGCGCGCGGCGATGATCGAGCGCTCGCCCGCGAAGAGGTCGGCGGCCGTAGTGCCCGTCGTCACCACGCGTTCTTCCCGCTCGGAATCGCGTTGGATGATCACACGGACGTCTGACACCGGTCTCTCCTGACTGAAGGTGGGTGCGGCGCCATACCAGGAGCGCGCGCACAGGCGATCGTACCGACCCGACGGCACCGACCGCGAAACGGTCACCCTCGGTCCCCGTCCCCTTACTCCCTCAGTCCTCGTCCCCGTACCCTCCTGTGCCCCTGTCCCCGCACGCCTCCTCGAAGAAGTCGAGGTTCTCCTGCAGGGACTTCATCAGCCGGTCCCGCTCGCCCTCGTCCACCTGCACGGGCACGACCCCGGAGGCACCGGTGAGCCGGCGGAAGCCGCCCCGGCGCTCCAGCCGGCCGTGCACCCGTACCGGGAGTCCGACGAGATGGGCGTGGCCGGCGATGCGGTAGTCCTCCTCGTCCAGGGTGACCCGGACGTGCGACACCTCGGCGCCGGCGAGGACGCGCAGCCGTACGGTGCCCTCGCCGCCGGGTCCGGAGCGGCGCATGCGGACGACGGCGCCGGTGATCCGGACCGGCACGGAGGGTTCCGCGCGCAGGTAGCGGGCGGCGGCCTCGCGGAGCACGGGCAGGTCGCCGGGCGAGAACTCGACGGGTTCGGCACAGGGGGCGCAGCCCTCGGGGACGCCGGCGCCGGGTGCCCAGGCGACGGTGATCCGGGCGCCCTCGGTGCCCCGCACGAGCGCGGCCAGCGCCTCGGTCAGTTCGCGGCTGACCCCGGCCTCGACCGCGCCGTCGAAGGCGTCCATGCCGCCGGTGGCCCGCTGGTAGTCGATGGCCTCGCGGGCGGCGTACAGGGCCTGGTGGAGGCGGACGGCGAGGGGACGGCCGGTGGGCACGGGCACGAACGCGGTGAGGTGGCGGCCCTCGGCGGCGGGGCCGACGAGGACGTCCTGAAGGAGCGCGGCGGCGGAGCGGCGGTGGCGGGCGCCGTAGTAGCCGGCACGCGCGTGTGTGGCGAGCGCGGCGGCGAGCAGCATCTGCCGGGCACCGCCGCGCAGTTGCTCGTCGGCCGTCCAGGAAGCGGCGCCCACCGGTCCGCTCGGGGCGTCGCGCCACCAGCGGATCTCGTCGCTGGGCACGGCGAGGGAGATCAGCACTTCGCGCGCGGCGGGTGTGTCGCTGCGGGCGAGGGCGTCGAGGGCCTCGCCGAGCAGGTCGTCGCTGTCCGGGAAGGCCCGGCTCTCCGGCACGAGGAGGCTGGTCCCGCCGCCGCCCGGGCCGGGCGGGGTCCAGCGGCCGTACCGGCCCGCCGCTCCCCCGCGCCGCTGCCAGCCGTGCCGGTGCAGCAGGGCGCCGAGGACGGCGGGGTCGACCTGGGCGGGGTCCGGGGGCCGGTGCCAGGCGAGGTCGTCGGGATGCGGCCGGACCTGGCGCGGCAGCTCCTCGTACGGACGGCTCCTCATGGTCTGCCTCCCGTCCCGACCCGCGTCATGATCTCGCAGAGCGCCCGGTCGTCGAAGATGCGCGCGGTCGGTATCCGCACGGTGGTCCGGTGCCGGCCGGTGACGGCGTGGCCGGCGAGGTTGACCCAGTAGCAGCAGTGCCTGAGGTCGAGCCGGTCGTGGCTGGCGCGCAGCCAGTCGTCCTGCGCGCGCGGGACCAGCATGACGACCAGGATCTTGTGCACCGAGACCGGTGTGCGGGCGAGCTTGCGCAGGTGGTCGTTGTCGAGGGTGAAGGAGAACGAGCGCCCCGGTGGGTTCGGCGCGACCTGGTACGTGGCCTTGAGCTGCACCTTGATGGTGACCTCGTCGTCGACGGTGTGTCCGGGCGCGCTGTGGCTGACGTGCCAGTCGATGCCGTTGTCCGGGAAGGGCTGGGACAGCGAGCAGCCGGCCGCGGCGGCGACCGCGTGCAGATAGCCGACCTGCAGTGTCTCCATGCAGGCGGTGGTGGCGAGCGTGCCGCGGAGGGGGCCCGTGCGATCGGGCAGCAGCCCGCCCCGCTCGGGCTGCAGAGTGGCCATGGCCAACAGCCTTCCAAGCAATGAGTTTCCCCGCTGCGGGCCGCTGAACTGCAAAGACCCGTACTCCTGTTGTCTCCTCCCGGCGTACGGCGCAAACGGCCCGGGTATCACCAAACGGGCAGAAGACGGAACGTCACCTGCCTTGGGTGAACAAGGAGTTGGGTTGGGATGACGTACTGGTACGAGGGGCCGCTGGCCGCCTTCGACACGGAGACGACGGGCGTGGACGTCGAGACCGACCGGATCGTGTCGGCCGCCGTCGTCGTCCAGGACGCGCCGGGAACCCGCCCCCGGGTTTCCCGCTGGCTGGTGAATCCGGGGGTGCCGGTGCCCGAGGAGGCGACGGCGGTGCACGGGCTGACGGAGGAGCACCTGCAGCACAACGGCCGCTGGCCGGCGCCGGTGATGTACGAGATAGCCGAGCAGCTGGCGGAGCACGCGGCGATGGGCCGCCCGCTGGTGGTGATGAACGCGCCCTTCGATCTCACCTTGCTGGACCGGGAGTTGCGCCGGCACCGGGCGTCGTCGCTGGACCGCTGGTTCGAGTCGGTGCCGCTGAGGGTGCTGGACCCGCGGGTGCTGGACAAACACCTGGACCGCTACCGCAAGGGCCGCCGCACGCTGACGGACCTGTGCGAGCACTACGGCGTGACGCTGCAGGGCGCGCACGACGCGGGTGCGGACGCGCTGGCCGCCCTGGAGGTCGTACGGGCCCTGGGCCGCCGTTTCGCCACCCGTCTCGAACGCCTCTCCCCCGCCGAGCTGCACACGCTCCAGGCCAACTGGCACGCGGCGCAGGCGCGCGGCCTGCAGGCGTGGTTCGCGCGCAGCGGGTCGGAGGAGATCGTCCACACGGACTGGCCGTTGCGACCGGAGCTGCCGGCGGCGGCATGAGCCCGCCGGGCACGCAGAAGGCCGGCCCGCTGCTGCGGACCGGCCTTTCCCGGTGGGCGATACTGGGTTCGAACCAGTGACCTCTTCGGTGTGAACGAAGCGCTCTCCCACTGAGCTAATCGCCCGGGAACGCACTGAACAATACAGGTCCCCGCGCCCTTCGTTCAAACCGCTTGCAGGTGCCGCAGCAGTCCGCGCCGTCCGGCCCGCATCATCAGGCGGTGGTTGGCCCGGAAGACGGGGCGGCCCGGTACCGCGAGCCGCCGGAGCAGGGGCTTGCGCACCCGGACCTCCTGGTCGTAGCGGGCCAGGGTCCCGGAGCCCTCCGCGGTCACCGTCCAGCGCGCCCAGCCCTCGATGTCACCGGACAGGGTGACCTCCAGCACACCGGCGTCGGGGTCGTGGCGGGTCCGGCGTGCGGTGAAGGTCATGGCGTACGGCAGCACGGACCGGATGGTGAGGACGCCGGTCGTCTCGTCCAGCCGGGTCACCGACCGCACCTGCGGCCACCAGCGGGGATAGTCCTCGGGCCGCTCCAGCACCGCGTACACGGCGGCGGGCGGCGCGGGCAGGGGCCACAGGCTGCGGAAGCGGTACCGGGTCCAGTCCATGGAGCGAGTCTGCCCGTACCGGTGCCGTGCATAAATCTGAGTACGCGTACTCATGTGCCGGGTCCGGGTACCGGTCACACTCGGGGAGCGAGCGCCGCCGCCCGTGCGACGGCGCTCCCCTTCACCGGCTCACCGGCCCACCGGCTACGGCATCCTGTCGCCGAGCAGAGCCAGGTCCTCGATGGCCGCGAGGCCGTGGAGCGTGGTGTCGTTGCTGGACACCCAGCCCGCCTCGCTGCCCTCGACCAGGGTGGCCGGTCCGGTCAGCTCCTCGCTTCCAGGGCGCGGACTCGGTGTAGCCGTGGGCGACGACCTGCGGGTCGGTGACGATGCCGGCCTTGACGCGGTTGCCGCCGTCCGTCCACCACTCCGTCAGGTCGGCCCGGTCGGAGCCGAGTCCGAACTTGGTGAAGAACGCCTTGCCGTTCTGGCGGAGGTAGAGGTCGTACAGGTACATGATGGCGAAGTAGCCGGTGTCCCCGGGGACCTTCGTCTTGTCGTGGATGGCCTTCACGGCCTTGAAGTAGTCGTCCCGGGTCCACCCGGGGTGCGGCTCCACGCCGGCCTTCCGGAACACCGTTTTGTCGATGACAGCGCCATGGTGTTGGAACCGACGGGAATTCCGAGCTGCTTTCCGTCGACCTCGCCGACCTTCGTCACTCCGTCCCGAAAGTGATCCGGGGTCAGATTTCCTGCCCGCAGCTGGGACTTGAGGTCGAGGAGAATTCCTCGCTTGTCGTACTTCCGGAGAAAGGTGACGGCATTTTTGGAAAACTTCCGGCGGATTTCCGCCCGCGGCCTGGGTCTGGAACTTCTCCCAGAAGGACTGGTAGGTCTGGAAGTCGGTCTTGACCTTGATCTTCTCATGGGGGCGGGGAGGCGCGGCCGGGCAGGGTGGTGAGCCAGTCGATGAGGATCCGGTTCGTCTCCCGCGGACGCTCCTGCTGGACGAAGTGCCCGCAGCCGTCGAGGATGTGCGAGCTGCGGAGGCCGGGCAGGGTCTCGGGGTACGCCTTGACCGCGTCGGCCAGCCAGACGAGCGAGGGGTCCGCACCGCCGCCGATGAACAGCGACGGCCGTGTGATCGGGGCTCCCCCGTAATCGGCCAGGTCCGCCCAGTCCCGGTCCATGTTCCGGTAACGGTTCAGCGCCCCGGTCATACCGGTCCGTTCGAACTCCCCGGCCAGGAAGTCGAGGTCATCCTCGCCCAGCCAGGCCGGCAGCGGGCCGGTGGGGAAGCGTTCACGCAGGGTGCCGCCAGACCTGGCGAAGTGCGGGTCGGGGGCGCCCGGGGCGGGCATGGTGTCGGCGGACAGGGCGGCGTAGAAGCCCGCGAGCCAGCCGCGCACATCGGGCTCGATCTCCGCCTCTGCCCGGCCCGGCCGCTGGAAGTACGCGACGTAGAACTCTTCCTCGTCACCGCCCATCCGCGCGAAGACGTCGCTGGGCCGCGGGCCGCCGGGCGGGCTGTACGGCACGCCCAGCAGACCTACGGCCCGGAACACGTCGGGCCTGGTCAGGGCGGAGGTGGCGGCGATCGTGGCGCCCCAGTCGTGGCCGACGACGACCGCGGACTCCTCCCCCAGCGCCTCCACCACGGCGACGTTGTCCGCGACCAGGTCGAGCATCCGGTACGCGTCCACGGCCGTCGGAGCGGAGGAACGGCCGTAGCCCCGGACGTCGACGGCCACGGCGCGGTAGCCGGCGGCGGCCAGGGCCGGCAGCTGGTGCCGCCAGGAGTACCAGGACTCCGGGAACCCGTGGACCAGCAGCACCAGGGGGCCATGGCCCTGCTCGACCAGGTGGAGACGGCCGGCCGGTGAGGGGACCAGGTGATGGGTGGGCGGGGGGTGGGGCATGGAGGGCTCCTCGGGCTGGGGTGGGTGGAGAAGTGTGGCGGTGCGCGGGGCTCGGCTCGGGCGGTGTACGGCGGGGGTGTGTGCGGGGCTCCGCTCGGGCGGAGTGCGGCGGGGAGCTCCGGGGGCTACGCGTGTGGCGCGTGCCGGGAACGGACGGCTGAGGGGCCGGAGGGGGACTGGGGGTGGGCGGGGCGTGTCGCGGACCAGGGGGCCGCTCGGAGGCTCGCTCGGACGGGGAGGACGGCTGGGGAAGAGGCCGTTCCAGGCCGGGGAACGACGGCTTGCGAGGAGGCGGCTCGGTTCGGAGAACGACTCTGGGAGGCGGTCCGGAGCCGAGGACAGCGGGTGGGGGCGGCTGGGAGTCGGCTCGGTGGAGGGTGGCGGCTGGACGGTGTGGCGCTGCGTAACGGGGCCGACCCGTTCGTGCGCGGCGGGTGTGGGCGTTGATGCAGGAGCGGCTCGGTCGGCGTGGTGTGTGGGCGTGCGGCGTGGGCGTGGTGCGTGGGCGTGCTGGTCGGAGGGTGGGCGCAGAGGTGGGCCGCGTATCTGCCGGAGTGCGGCCGGTGGCCGGCTCGGCCCTCGCTGCCCGCCGTCATGATGTTCGTGCGACCGGTCGGCCGCACACGAGCCTTGTTGCCGGTTCGGCAAAACACGCGGGGCCTTCGCAGGGTCGAACCGCCCCGCAGGCCGTGTCCGAAGCGGAGCCGCCTCCTCGGAACCGCCGGTACCGCAGATACGAGCGCGAGGGAGAACGGCCAGGTCAACGGGCGGTGTCGGCGCGGTCGGGCACCCGAGGCGTCAGGCGCCGACCGCTCACCCCGGTGCCGCGGGGGGTCGGCTGGTGCCGGCCCCGTCCTCCAGGAGTCGGCTCCCGTCGGCGGCCCCATGGGTTCGCACACCGGGAGGGGGACCGTCTCGCCGCCGTGGTGCGGACACCAGGAGGTGGTTGCCGGCGCCGTGGGGTCGGACGCCGGACGCCACGGACCGCTCCCCCTGCCCCTCGCCCGCCTGCGCTCCCCGTGCGCGCATACGCCGACGGCCCACCTGCTGTCCTGCAGGTGGGCCGTCGGTCCGGGTGGGCGATACTGGGTTCGAACCAGTGACCTCTTCGGTGTGAACGAAGCGCTCTCCCACTGAGCTAATCGCCCGGGCACAGGAAGAACATTACCCCATGTCAGGGGGTGCCTCCGACCAGGGGCCGAGGCGACGGACGGCCGGGCGGAGCCGGAATCACTGATCCTTGATCTTCCACGGCACGACGAGGCCGAACTTCCACACGTAGACCGCCACCAGCGCGGCCACGGTCACCAGCCCGATCACGGTCAGCGTGATGTTGCGCCGGCGCACCCTGGGGTCGAGGGCCCGCTGGGCGGCCTCGGTGACCTTGCGTTTGGTCCAGCGGAGCACGAGCTGCGCCCAGACGAACTCGGTCGCCCAGATCGCCATGCCGCCGAAGATCACCACCCAGCCGGGCCCCGGCAGCGGAAGCATCACGACGCCGGCGACGACGACCGCCAGGCCGATCACGAAGACACCGACCTGCCAGCTCAGATGCAGCAGCCGGCGGGCCTTGACGAATTCCGGCGCCCGGGAGCCGAGCCCGCCACCGTCTGCGCCCCCGGCTTCCTCGGCTTCCTTCCGGCCCGCCTTCGCCTTCTCCGCCACCACGGCGACCTCGCCCGGCTCGTCACTCCCCGTATTCATACAGACAAACCCTACCGGAGTGAATCCGGTCACCGGAATGGACGTAGGTCTCGTACGAGTTCTCGGCCGGAAGAGTTACGTAAAGACACGCAAAACCCTCAGAGGGGTTTACAACGGCATCGTAGGTGGCATGTCGATTTCGCCGACGTGCGAATCCCCGAGCGCACACTGAGCGAAAGGCCCTGGCGCTTATGAACACCACGGTCAGCTGCGAGCTGCACCTGCGCCTCGTTGTGTCGAGCGAGTCCTCCCTGCCTGTCCCCGCAGGCCTGCGGTACGACACGGCCGACCCCTACGCCGTGCACGCCACCTTCCACACCGGAGCCGAGGAGACCGTCGAGTGGGTGTTCGCCCGCGACCTCCTCGCTGAGGGGCTCCACCGGCCCACCGGCACCGGCGACGTCCGCGTCTGGCCGTCGCGCAGCCATGGTCAGGGCGTCGTGTGCATCGCCCTCAGCTCCCCGGAGGGGGAGGCCTTGCTCGAGGCCCCGGCGCGGGCCCTGGAGTCCTTCCTGAAGCGAACCGACGCCGCCGTGCCGCCCGGCACGGAACACCGGCACTTCGATCTGGATCAGGAGCTCTCGCACATCCTGGCGGAGAGCTAGGTCGCGGCCTCCGAAAGCAGCCCGGCGCCGTCCACTCGGGGAGACGGCTCGGGCCAAGACAACCGCATACGGCACAGAACGGCGCCGTCACCGTGAGCGCTCACGGGGCGGCGTCGGCCTGTGCGCGCCCGGCCGCCGCCGTGCCCGGACCGGGAACCGCCGTGGGCACGGCGGCGTTCTACCGGCAAGCGAGTCGGGCGGCGGACAGTGCGGCGGGCGGGGTTGTCGCTACCATCGGCCAGCATCGGCGGGCGTCCGCCCGACCCTCAGGCCAGGGAGCGAAACGTGCTGATCACCCACGACACCCGGTGTGCCCTCGACACCGTGGTCGATCTGGTGAACACCGCGCCGGAGGACGACGCGGCGGCCGACGGACTGCCCGATGTCCCGGCTCTCGCGGATTTCGTGCGAAACCACGAGATCAGCGATGTCGGCGCGCTGTCGGAGTTCGACCTCTCGGCGGTGCGCAGGGTCCGGGGGCGTTTCGCGGCGATCTTCGCCGCACCGGACGCCCGCTCCGCCGCAGGGCTGATCAACGAGCTGGTCGCCGCCGCGGGCACCACCCCCCGTCTGACGGACCACGACGGCTACGACTGGCATGTGCACTACTTCGCGCCCGGCGCCTCCGTGGCCGACCACCTCGCCGCCGACTGCGGGATGGCACTCGCCTTCTTCGTGGTGGCCGGGGAGCAGGAACGGCTGCGGCGCTGCGAGGCCCCGGACTGCCGGCGCGCCTTCGTCGACCTCTCCCGCAACCGCTCCCGCCGCTACTGCGACAGCCGCACCTGCGGGAACCGGCTGCACGTGGCCGCGTACCGGGCCCGCCGGAAGGAAGCGACGGGGTGATCGCCGCCGGGGGAGCGCCGTCGGCTGCGCGGACCCGGGTCCGGGCGACGTCGGTCCCGGCGGGTGACGCCGGGACGGACGTGTACGGCTCACAGCAACAGCAGGTCGTGCAGCGCAGCCATGAGGAGCAGACACCCGATCACCGCAAGGAAGATCATCAGCGGTGGCTGGGATAGGGCGAAGAGGCACCCGCGCGGCTCGTCCTTCGGCGGCGCGGCCTCGCTCTCTGTGTCCAGCATCTCGCGGCCGATGATGGCGCAGAAGAGACCCTCCGCGCGATCAACGCGCTCGCGGTATGCGGGAGTTACCGCATTCCGCACCGTCTCGTCCGACTTGATTCGACTTGTGAACGGTTCCGGATCTCCGCGCGACACTCTGTGTCGTTTCAGCCCGAAGGCGCCTGCGGGCCGTGGACACGCCCGCGGCGGCACGCTGCCGTCATATGCCGTGCTTCTTCAGGATGGCCTCGATGTCACTGAAGTCGTCGGCGGAGCCGGTGGCGCGCGGGGCGGTGGCACGGGGGGCGGTGGCGGAGCCGGTCGCGGGCCGGGAGCCCGCACCCAGGGAGGGCGCGGAGGCCTGCGGGGCCACGGTCTCGGCCTGGTCGCCGCGGGCCGCTCTGCGCTGGGCGCGGGTGCCGCCGCGCCGGCGTTCGACGGCGCGGGTGCCCGCGAACAGGAGCCAGGCCGCGCCCAGCACACCGAAGCCGGCCCAGGCGCTGGGACTGAAGGCGGTGTCGGCGAGCCAGCCGACGACCCCGGTCATCACCAGGCCGACCGGCACCAGCGAGTAGGCCGCGATGCGGGCCGCCGTGAGGAATCGCTTGCGGTAGGCCGTGACCACCGCGATGCCCAGGCCCGCCGCGGACACGGCGGAGCAGACGGTCTCGGCAATCATCCGGTCCTCCTGGCGGCTGGGTCGGGTGGAAGGCGCGCAGTGCGCGGACGCGGCACACCGGCCCGGCGCACCGCCTGCGTCCCCTCCATCCTGCACCGCCTCGTCCTCGTGATGCCACGCTCCAGCGGGACATCAGGGACATCTCCGGGTCACCTCCTACTGGAGTGCCGGTCCGGTGCCGTACTCCCCCGGGACCTGGGCCCGGCCGCCGTAACCGTCCCGATTGGGTCGCCCGCGGCCGGCCTGGAAGACTGGTCGGCATGAGCGACTCCTCCCCCGCACACACCGACGCCCTCGTCCTCGACGTCTGGTGCGAACTGCAGTGCCCCGACTGCCGTACCGCCCTGGACGACGTCCGTGCCCTGCGTGCCCGCTACGGCGACCGGCTGGAACTGCGGCTGCGGCACTTCCCGCTGGAGAAGCACAAGCACGCCTTCGCCGCCGCGCAGGCCGCCGAGGAAGCGCTGGAGCAGGGCAAGGGCTGGCCGTACGTGGAGGCCGTACTGGAGCGGGTCGAGGAGCTGGACCGTCAGGGAGAACCCTTCCTGGTCGGGGTGGCCCGTGAACTCGGGCTGGACGCCGAGGAGTTCGACACCGCGCTGATCGACGGCCGGCACATCCTGATCGTGGACGCCGACCAGGCCGAGGGCAAGGCGATCGGGGTGACCGGCACCCCGACGTACGTCATCGGCGGCGAACGCCTCGACGGCGGCAAGAGCCAGGAGGGGCTGCGCGAGCGCATCGAGGAGATCGCCGACCGGCTGCTGGGCGGCCGGGAGGCCTGAGGCCCGGCCCGTCCCCTACAGCAGGGGCTTGGCGAGGGAGTGTTCCGTGGTCTCGTAACCGAGCGACTCGTACAGCCGCTCGGCCGGGGAGTTGCCCGCGAACACGTTGAGGCCGAGGACCGGCCGGCCTGCCTCGATCGCCTGGCGCTCGGCGAGCAGCATGAGCGTGCGGCCGTGACCTCGGCCGCGGTGGGCCGGGTCGGCCGCGACGTCGAACACGAACGCCTTGCCGTCCTGCAGGGCCACCCACAGGGTGCCCACCCGGGACCCTTCGTGCTCCAGGACGCTGAAGAGCATGCCGTCGGTCGCCGACCCGTGCGGCAGCAGACGTTCGTGGTCGCTGCGGGCCTTGGCGCGGGCCGTGGCCTCGGGGAGACCGCGCTCGATCCACGTGCGCGCGTAGTGCTCGCTCTCGTACTCCCGCCAGGCGTCGAAATCGGCCTGGGTCATGGGTCGCGCGCTGCTGCCGGGCGGCAGCTCGGGCGGGGTGGTGCCGAGGCGTTTCTCCATGCCGCGGTTGCGCGGGGTGTAGCCCAGGGCGCCGAAGAGCCGCAGGGCGATGTCCGCGGAGGCGGGGACGCGGGTCTCTATGTGGGTGCAGCCCCAGCCGCGGGCCACCTCCTCGGCGGCGAGCGCGGCCACCGTGCCCCGGCCGCGCCGCCGGTCGGGCTCGGCGATCCACAGGTCGACGACGCGGGCCACCGAGTCGCCCAGGGACGGCGAGGTGCCGAGGTGGATCTCGCCGACCGGACGGCTGTTCACACACACCTGGTAGCGGCGGGAACGGGTGCCGTCGGCGTTGCGCTGGAGCGGCTCGACCGGCCGCAGGGTTGTGGTCATCACAGGTGTTCTACCCATAGCCGAGCGCCAAGTCAGCCCGTTTTCGGGGCCCAGGGCCGCCGGTGCGCGGGCCGGTCCAGGCCCCACGGCACTGTCCCGGAGCAGGGGTCCAGGCCCCACGGCACTGCCCCGGCTCAGGAGTCCAGGCCCCACGGCACTGTCCCGGCTCAGGGATCCAGGTCCTGCCCGGACCGCTCGTCGAAGATCTGCATCGCCTTCGCGGTCACCGGGCCCGGGGCGCCGGGCAGCTCGCGGTCGTCGATCCGGTGCACGGCCTGCACGTCCCGCAGCGTCGAGGTGAGGAAGACCTCGTCCGCGCGCTCCAGCACGTCCAGCGGCAGGTCGGTCTCCTTGGCCCCGGTCCACTCGACGGTCAGCGCACGGGTGATGCCCAGGAGGCAGCCGGAGGCGACCGGCGGGGTGTGGATCTCGCCGTCCAGGACGACGAAGACGTTCGACCCGGTGCCCTCGCAGAGCTGTCCGATCGTGTTCCCGAACAGCGCTTCCGAGGCACCGCGTCCATGGGCGCGGGCGAGGGCGACGACGTTCTCGGCGTACGAGGTGGTCTTCAGGCCGGTCAGCGCACCGCGCTCGTTGCGGGTCCACGGGACGGTGATCACGGCGGTGGTGTCCGGGCGGCGGGTGGTCCCGCCGACGGCGACCACGAGGGTCGGGCCCTGCTCGCCGCGGTCGGAGCCGAGCGGCCCGTGGCCGCCGGTGTAGGTGATCCGCAGCCGGCCGAGCGGCATCGGGTTCGCCTCCAGGACGGCCGCGCACGCCTCCCGGACCTCGTCGTGGTCGGGCTCGGGCAGGCCGAGGCCCCGGGCAGAGCGGCTCAGCCGCTCCAGGTGCCGGGTGAGAGCGAAGGGCCTGCCGTGGACCGCCTTCACCGTCTCGAAGATGCCGTCGCCGACGGTCAGCCCGTGGTCGAAGACGGAGACGCGGGCGGAGTCCGGGTCGCGCAGCGCGCCGTCCAGCCAGATCCTCATGAGTACACCCCTCCACTTGCCGCGTACGCTCCCGACGCTACTGCGAGGAGCCGTGACGCCTTCAGCTCGGTCTCCCGCCACTCCCCCTCGGGGTCGGACCCCCAGGTGATGCCGGCGCCGGTGCCGAAGCGCAGCACCGCCGCGGCGCCGTCGGGCCGGTCGATCCAGAAGGTGCGGATGCCCACGGCCAGCTCGCCGGTGCCGCGGTCGGCGTCGACCCAGCCGACGCCCCCGCAGTACGGCCCGCGCGGGGAAGTCTCCAGGGCCTCGATGATCCGCAGGGCGCTCGATTTCGGCGCGCCGGTCACCGAGCCGGGCGGGAAGGCGGCGGCGAGGAGGTCCGGCCAGCCGGCCGTGTCCCGCAGCTCGCCGCGGACGGTGGAGACCAGGTGGACCAGGCCCGGGTGCTTCTCCACGGCGCACAGGTCGGGGACGGACACGCTCCCGGTCGTACAGACACGCCCGAGGTCGTTGCGGACCAGGTCCACGATCATCACGTTCTCGGCGTAGTCCTTCTCCAGGAGGTCCGCCTCCGTGCGTCCGGTGCCCTTGATGGGCCCCGACTCCACGACCCGGCCGTCCCGGCGCAGGAACAGCTCGGGTGAGGCGGTGGCGATCTCCACACCGTGTCCCGGCAGCCGAATCGTTCCTGCATACGGCGCCGGGTTGCCGCGGGCCAGCAGGGCGGTCAGGGCGTCCACGTCGGCGTCCGGCGAGATCGGCGCACTGAGCACCCGGCAGAGGTTGGCCTGGTAGACCTCGCCGGCCGCGATGTGCTCGCGGATCCGGCGGACGGCCGCCGTGTACGCGGCCCGGTCCAGGGAGGATGCCCAGTCCCCGGCCGCCGGGCCCTGCCAGCCGCCCGGCACCGGGGCGGGCACCGGTTCCTCGCGCACGTCCGCGAAGCGGGCGCAGGTCAGACGTCCCTCGAAGTCCGCGCAGACGGCCCAGAAGCCCGTGGAGTCCAGGGCGGCGGGGTCGCTGGTGACATCGAGGAGGCCGGTGGCGAGGCGGTCGCCGAAGCGGGCCAGAGCAGGGAGCCGGGAAGGGTGGTGGAGCACGAGGTCGAGTCTAGGGCGGGTGTCCGAAAGGTGACCTCGGGGTGACCGCGAGGGGGCCTGACCACGTCGTCCGTCGGAGGCACCGCAGCACGCTGCGCAAACGCGTTTTTGTACTGGCCCGGGAATCCGCTAGAGTTCAACACGTCGCCGGGACGCGGAAGCGGACCGAAACGACAGGCGGACGTAGCTCAGTTGGTAGAGCGCAACCTTGCCAAGGTTGAGGTCGCGAGTTCGAGCCTCGTCGTCCGCTCGAAGGAAGAAGGGGTCGTCCCGATCCCCTACACTCCTGGTGGAGTGGCCGAGAGGCGAGGCAACGGCCTGCAAAGCCGTCTACACGGGTTCAAATCCCGTCTCCACCTCCAAGGACGATTAGCTCAGCGGGAGAGCGCTTCCCTGACACGGAAGAGGTCACTGGTTCAATCCCAGTATCGTCCACTGGATCTTCTCGCAAGGTCCACGGGGCTTCTCGAAGATCCCCACCCGCGCGATTAGCTCAGCGGGAGAGCGCTTCCCTGACACGGAAGAGGTCACTGGTTCAATCCCAGTATCGCGCACTGTCCGTGACCTTCGGGTCACGGCCCGCGGACGATTAGCTCAGCGGGAGAGCGCTTCCCTGACACGGAAGAGGTCACTGGTTCAATCCCAGTATCGTCCACACAGCAAGAAGCCCCCGGCCGTCTCGTACGGCCGGGGGCTTCTTCGTGCCCCCGGGCGGCTCAGCTGGAGAAGAGCATGTGGGCCCAGCTCTTGTGGCCGTGGTGGCCATGGTGGCCGTACTGCCCGTGGCCGCCGTGATGACCGCCGTGGTGACCGCCGTGCGGGGCGCCCCAGGCAGGCGCGGGCGGGGCCGGGTAGGCCTGCGGGGCGGCGGGCGGGGCCGGCGGGGCGGGCTTGGACCACTGGGACTCCAGCTGGGTCAGTGCCTCCAGCTCGCCGTAGTCCAGGAAGATGCCCCGGCAGCCGCTGCACTGCTCGATCTGGACGCCGCTGCGGTTGTAGGTGTTCATCGGGGCGTGGCACTTCGGACAGTGCATGGTCGGCTCAACTCCTCGCCGGTCGGTCCTGCTTCGTGGTTCTCCGGGACAGACTCCGTCCAGCCCCGGTCGGTTGCAGCCTAGTCCGTGTCCGTGCCCGCGTCTGTCGACGCCAACTGGTGCGGAATCGGGGCCATTCGGGCACATGCGTCGACGAGTGCCTGCTCCACCTCGTCCAGCGGACGGCCGGCCGTGAGCGCCTTGGCGAGGGCGAGGGCGGCCGTCTGCACGGTCAGCGCGCGGGCCGGGACGTCCAGGGCGGGCCAGGGATCGCCGGTCGAGGGTACGGCGGGGCCGCCTGCACGCTGGTACGCGCCGAGGAAACGGGTCCATGCGTCGGGCGGGAGGAGCCCACAGGCGTACCAGGCGGCCGGGCGGGCGAGGTCCCAGGCGGGGACCCCGGTTCCCAGGTCGTCGATGTCGATCAGCCGCCAGGGGCCGTCCGGGGCCGGGTGGCGGACGAGCTGGCCGAGGTGCAGGTCGCCGTGGCAGAGGGCGGGGGTGCCGGGCATGGGGGCCTCGGCGCGGGCCCAGGCGGGGAGGGCGGCCCAGGCGGCGAGGACGGGGCCGGCTGCCGCGTGGAGCTCGGCACGGGGCTCAGCATGGGATTCGACAGAGGGTTCGGAATGGGGGCGGGCAGGGGGTTCGACGGAGGATCCGGAATCGGACCCGGCAGGGGCTTCGGCGGAGGATCCGGAATCGGGCCGGGCAGGGGGTTCAGCGGAGGATCCGGAACGGTGCCCGGCACGGGGTTCGGCCTGGTGCCGGGGCTGGGGCCCGGCAGGGGGTTCGGCGTGCAGGGCCGCGTGGAGCCGGGCGACGGCCCGGGCCGCTTTGGCGGGGCCGCGCATCGGGGGCAGGCCGTGGGGCGGTGTGGTCCGGTGCAGGTGGGCGAGGAGGGTGGCGGTGGCCTCCCAGGGGGCCGCGTCGGGGTCGTCGGGATCCACGGGGGCGCCGTACGGCCAGAACGTCACCAGGCGGTCCTGCAAGGGGGCGGGGGCCGGGGTGAGCGGGGACAGGAGGACGTCCGGGAGGTGGGCGGCCACGGCCAGGCGGAGGGTCAGCTCGGCGGGGTCGGTACCGGGGGCGTGCGCCTTCGCGACGGTGTCGGCGTGCCGTACGACGGTGGCGTCGGGGCGCTCGGCGAGGGGGACGGTTGGTTCGCCGCAGGCGCAGGGGGCTCCGCCGGGGTACGGGTGTGCGGCGGCTCTGGCCTGTGCGGTGAGAGCGGGGAGGAGGGTCAACGGGGGCCTCGGTGGTCGGGGTGTCCGGGTGAGCGTACGTGGGTGCGGGCTGCGTGGTGCCGGGGCGGGTGCCAGGGGTTGGTGTGCTGGGCGGGGTTTCCTGGTGCCCGGGGCTGGTGCGGGGCGGGGGTAGGTGTCGCTTGCCCGCGCCGGCGGGGTGCCTCCCCGGAGGCGGGACCTCCAGCGCCCCCCGTGCCTCCCCCCGTGCCTTGGGGTCCCC
>NZ_JBSFKD010000019.1:168743-171382 GCF_053598395.1 Streptomyces sp. NPDC001135
GCCGCCCGCCCCGGGCGGCGGCCCCCCCCCCCCGCCCCTCCCGCCCGGCGGCCCCCCACGACTCCCGCAGCTGCGGCGGCACGAGGGGCCGCTGCCGGGTGGGCTGCGCTTTCGCGGCGCGACCGCACGCAGCTGCGAGGGGATGAGGGCTGCTGACGGGGGCGGCGGTCTCGCGGCACGACCGCACACAGCCACGGCGGCACACGGGCCGCTGCCAGGTGGACGGCGGTCTCGCGGCACGACCGCACACAGCCACGGCGGCACACGGGCCGCTGCCAGGTGGACGGCGGTCTCGCGGCACGACCGCACACAGCTACGGCGGCATCACGGCCACCGACGAGTGGGCAGCGGGCCGCGGCACGACCGCACGCAGCTCCAAGGACATGGCGACCGCTCCCAGGTGGACGGCGGGCCGCGGCGCGACCGCACGCAGCTCCGGAGACATGTCGGCCGCTGACGGGTGGGTGACGGGCTCGTAAGCGAGGGGTGTGGCCGCGGCAGGTGCCTGGGGCGTTGCGGTCGGCGGCACTGCTGTGTGTGGTGGTCGGTCGCGGGTAGGCGCGTCGGCGCGCTGCCGGGTGGGCGGCGGACCGTGGTGCGGTTGTGGTGCGGGGCGGAGAAAGCAATGCCGGCGCAGCTCCCCAGCTGCGCCGGCATTTTGCCGTCCGCCGCACCCCCGTCCCCACGGGGTTTCCTGGATGGATGTCCCCGCCCGGACCGCTCTTCCGGGCCTGGGGTCGCCGCTCAGCGCCCCAGCATCGCACCCACGGACGACGCCTGTGTGGCCACCGTCTCCCAGCCGTCGAAGACGAGCAGGAGCAGGGCCGCCAGGGGAAGGGCCATGAGCGTCGCCACCAAGGGGTGACGGCGGCCCGTCCGGCGTGGTGCGAACGCCGGGCGTCGCGGTGCCGTATGAGCCATGGTCCCTCTCCTGACCGTGTCTGTTGTGGTCGGCAGCGGCGGGTGTCTGACCTCGGGGGACGAGTGCTGCACCCGCCGCTTGACCTCAAATCTAGGCGCGGGGCGGGCACCGGGCGTCATGCCTTCGTACCGATTGCCGGGCCTCCCGGAGGATGAGCCATGACCTGGGATGTACTCCCCTGGGTGGAGACGTGGGTCCGGGTCTAGGGGTCTTCCCGGAGGGGGTGCCCGCTGTGTCCGGTCATTTCGGAAGCGTCCAGCAGGCCGGAAGGAGTGACTTCGATCACTCCGGAGGGGTGGAGGCGGTGCGCTGTGTGCGGGTCGTGTTCCGTACCGCAGCCTGGCCCCGCGTCGCCACCGGGTGTCCGCCCGGCGGGGACATGAACCGGCACCACCTGCCCCCTCGCGCTCTCAACGCCCTTGCGGTGAAGATCGGTTGGGAGAACGGGCGACCCAATGTCCCCGCGCGCGGCGCCTTCCTGAGCGCACATCACCTCGTAGCGGGGACCGGCACAATCCGTCGGCCCCGGAGGGCGCGGCCTCTGCGCGCAGGCGGCCGTGGAAACGTAAGCTGTGCCACGTCACAGGGACCGGGCAGCGGGGATGAACATGGCGATGATGCGCCTGAGGCGCGAGGACCCGCGCGTCGTCGGCTCGTTCAGGCTTCACCGACGGCTCGGCGCGGGCGGGATGGGCGTGGTCTACCTCGGCTCGGACAAGAAGGGACAGCGGGTCGCCCTGAAGGTGATCCGGCCCGATCTCGCCGAGGACCAGGAATTCCGGTCGCGGTTCGCCCGTGAGGTCTCGGCGGCCCGGCGGATCAGGGGCGGCTGCACGGCCCGGCTGGTCGCCGCGGACCTGGAGGCGGAGCGGCCCTGGTTCGCCACACAGTACGTCCCCGGGCCCTCCCTGCACGACAAGGTCGCCGACGAGGGCCCGCTCGGCGCGGCCGATGCCGCGGCGATCGGCGCGGCGCTGTCCGAAGGGCTGGTCGCCGTGCACGAGGCCGGTGTCGTCCACCGGGACCTCAAGCCCTCCAACATCCTGCTGTCCCCGAAGGGGCCGCGGATCATCGACTTCGGCATCGCCTGGGCCACCGGCGCCTCCACGCTCACGCACGTCGGTACGGCCGTCGGCTCCCCCGGCTTCCTCGCGCCCGAGCAGGTGCGCGGAGCGGCCGTCACCCCGGCGACGGACGTATTCTCCCTGGGCGCGACCCTCGCCTACGCCTCCACCGGGGACTCCCCCTTCGGGCAGGGCAGTTCCGAGGTGATGCTGTACCGGGTGGTGCACGAGGAACCGCATCTGAGCGGCGTCCCGGACGCGCTCGCCCCGCTGGTCCGGGCCTGCCTGGCGAAGGACCCCGAGGAGCGGCCCAGCACGCTGCAGCTGTCGCTGCGGCTCAAGGAGATCGCCGCGCGTGAGGCACAGGGCCTGGCCGACGTACGGCCGCCCGCGCCGCGCACCGCGGAGACGGACCGGTCCGCCGGGCGGCTCGCCGACACCTACCCCGAGCAGCAGCGCACCCAGCGGCGCACCTCCCCCGGCACGCCGGTGCCGCGCGGCGGCGTACCTCCCCGGGGCGGGGTACCGGCGCGTGGCGGAGCGGCCTCCCGGGGTGGCTAACAAATAGGAAATAATCAACCAGGAGCTATTACCGGAACTGGTCATTCCGACCTCAATTCTCCCTCAATTCGGTTGCGGGGGACATCTTATAT
>NZ_JBSFKD010000020.1:0-158987 GCF_053598395.1 Streptomyces sp. NPDC001135
CGGTTACATTCCGAACCCGGAAGCTAAGCCTCACAGCGCCGATGGTACTGCAGGGGGGACCCTGTGGGAGAGTAGGACACCGCCGAACAATCTTTGGAGGACCCCTGGTCCCAGCGTTCAGCTGGGACCAGGGGTCCTTTTGTTTTTACAATGCTTGCGGTACCGAAGACAGGAGTCACCATGTCCACCAACTCGCCCGACGACCGACCGGAGCGCGACCAGCGGCGACGGGACAGTGGTGACCGCGCTGATCGTGGTGGCTACCGGGGCGACCGTGGTGGCTACCGCCGCGACAATGACCGTGGTGGCTACGGCCGGCGCGATCGCGACGACAACCGCGACAGCCGTGGTGACCGCGGCGGCTTCCGCCGTGACGACCGCCGTGACGACCGTCGGGATGACCGTCGGGATGACCGGGGTGGCTTCCGCCGTGACGACGACCGTGGCGGTTACGGCCGGCGGGACGACCGGCGTGAGGGCGACCGGGGTTCGCGTCCGGCGTTCCAGCGGGACGACCGTGACCGTGGGCCGCGTCGCGACGACCGCCGTGACGACCGTCGGGATGACCGGCGTGACGACCGGGGTGGCTTCCGTCGCGACGACCGTCCGGCCTACCGCCGTGACGACGACCGTGGTGGCTACGGCCGGCGCGATCGCGACGACAACCGCGGCGACCGTGGCGACCGCGGCGGCTTCCGCCGTGACGACCGCCGGGATGACCGCCGTGACGACCGTCGGGATGACCGTGGTGGTTTCCGTCGCGACGACCGTCCGGCCTACCGCCGTGACGACGACCGTGGCGGTTACGGCCGGCGGGACGACCGGCGTGAGGGCGACCGGGGTTCGCGTCCGGCGTTCCAGCGGGACGACCGTGACCGTGGGCCGCGTCGCGACGACCGCCGTGACGACCGCCGTGACGACCGTCGGGATGACCGTCGGGATGACCGTGGTGGTTTCCGTCGCGACGACCGTCCGGCCTACCGCCGTGACGACGACCGTGGTGGCTACGGCCGGCGCGATCGCGACGACAACCGCGGCGACCGTGGCGACCGTGGCGGCTTCCGCCGTGACGACCGCCGGGATGACCGCCGTGACGATCACCGGGGTGAGCGAGGCGGCGACCGCGGTGGGTTCCGGGGCCGCGACGACCGTGGTGGCCGTGGGCCCCGTCGTGACGATCGCGGCGGTCGGCCCGGTGGCTTCCGTGGGCGTGACGACCGGCGTGACGACCGCCGGGGCGGTGGCCGCTTCCGCGACGAGCGTGACCGCGACCGCGACCGTGACCGCGACCGGGAGCCGATCAAGCGGCTGCCGATCCCGGAGGACGTCACCGGCGACGAGATCGACAAGGACGTCCGGCAGGAGCTGCAGAGCCTGCCCAAGACGCTCGCGGAAGACGTCGCCAAGAACCTGGTGATGGTGGCTCGGCTCATCGACGAGGACCCCGAGGGCGCCTACGGCTACTCCAGGGTGGCCCTGCGCCTGGCGTCCCGCGTGGCCGCCGTACGCGAGGCCGCCGGGTTCGCGGCGTACGCGAACCAGAAGTACTCCGAGGCCCTCGGCGAGTTCCGGGCCGCGCGGCGGATGACCGGCACCGTGGAGCTGTGGCCGGTGATGGCCGACTGCGAGCGTGGGCTCGGGCGGCCGGAAAAGGCCCTGGACATGGCCGGTGCCCCCGAGGTGCACAAGCTGGACAAGGCCGGTCAGGTCGAGATGCGGCTCGTCGCGGCCGGTGCCCGGCGTGACATGGGCCAGCTGGACGCGGCCATCGTGACCCTGCAGAGTCCGGAGCTGGCCTCCAACTCGGTCCAGCCCTGGACCGCGCGTCTGCGGTACGCCTACGCCGACGCCCTGCAGGCCGCCGGCCGGGGGGCCGAAGCGCGGGAATGGTTCGCCAAGGCCGTGGAGGCCGACCGGGACGGCAGCACGGACGCCTCCGACCGGCTCGCCGAGCTGGACGGCGTGGAGTTCGTCGACGCCCTCGACGAGAGCGGGAGCGAGAGCGAGAACGAGGGTGCGTCGGGTGCGTCCGAGAAGCCGTCGCAGGAGGACGGCGACGAGGACTGACCTGGCCGGGTGAGACGAGAAGAGGGCAGGCACCCAAGGGGGCCTGCCCTCTTCCGCGTTCAGGGCACTCAGATGTCCAGGGCCCGCAGCACCAGCCCCGACGCCGGCTTCGGGCCGAACGACGTCGACTTGCGGGGCATCGTCACGCCTTGGCGGGCCAGGTCGCGTACGACCTCCTCGCGGACGGGGTGCATCAGGACGGCCGTACTGCCGTCGTGTTCTGCCTTGGTGACCGTCGCGGCCGTGTCGTGTATGTAGGCGATGTGGGCCGCGGAGTCCTCGGGGATGTGCCAGACGTGGTCCAGCAGCGTGGCGTGCAGGACCGTGGCGTCCAGGGAGCGCCAGGCGGCCGGACGGTCCGCCGGGATCGTCCGGGCCAGCAGGTCCGGGTTCGGACGGTCGAGCAGGTGGAAGGCGCCGTCGCCGGCCAGCAGGAAGGCGTTGCCCGCGCAGGACGCGTCCGCGAGCACCGCGAGGGCCTCGGTGAGCGGTGCGTCCAGGTGCCGTACCCGGAACAGGCCCTCGACGGCCGCGAGCGCGTCCGCCACCGGCAGGCCGTGCAGCAGGCGGTGGATGGCGCGGACGCGCAGCGGGTAGCGGGCGGTGTCGACGAGCAGGACCAGGCCGTGGTCCCAGGGGCTGGGGGAGGGGTGCTCCGCGCGCAGCCGTAGATAGGTGGCCCAGCGGTGGTGGCCGTCGGCGATCAGGGCCTGTTGGTGGGCGAGGTCGGACTGGATGCGGGCCAGGTCGGTGGGATCGGTCACGGACCACAGGCGGTGGTGGTAGCCGTCCTCCGTGGTCGTGTCGAGCAGCGGGGGTTTCTCCGCCGTGCGCTCGACGACCTCGGCGGCCGTGCCGTCGCCGCGGTAGGTCAGCAGCAGTGGCTCCAGGTTCGCGCGTGTGGCCCGCATCAGGGCCGCGCGGTCGGCGACCACGGGCGGCATGACGTCCTCGTGCGGCAGCACCACGCCCTCGGCGGGCTCCGAGACCCGCAGCGCGCCGATGACACCGCGCTGCAGCATGTCGCCCCCGTCCCGCTGTTCGTAGACGTACAGACCGGGTTCCGGGTCAGCGGCGAGGATGCCTTCGTCCAGCCAGCGGCGCAGGGTGTCGGCCGCCTGCTCGGTGCGGGTGCTGGGGGTGTCGGCCTGGGGCAGGATCAGCCGAACGATGTTGTGCGGGTCGGCCGACTGGAGGTGGTGCACCCCGTCGGGACGGACGACGACGTCGTACGGCGGTGAGGTGACGGAGGCCAGGCTGCCGACCCGGTCGGGGTCGTAGCGAAGGCCGCGGAACGGGGTGAGTTCCAGGCCTCGGCGCGCCGTTGCTTCCGAGTGACCTGCAGTGTTCATCCCGGCATCGTACGTGTGTCAGTGGCGTGCGGGATGATCGGGGGAAAGGCGATGGAAGCCTTTGAACGTCGGTGAACGAGGAGCGATGTGGAATGAGCCAGGCGGTCAGGACGAGGCCCGAGGGCAGTGGGCAGCCCCTGAGCGAGGCGTACGACACGGCGCTGCTCGATCTGGACGGGGTGGTGTACGCGGGCGGGAACGCGATCGTGCACGCGGTGGACTCGCTGGCGGTGGCGCGCGCGGGCGGGATGCGTCTGGCGTACGTCACCAACAACGCGCTGCGCACCCCGGACACGGTGGCGGAGCATCTGACGGAGCTGGGGATACCGACGGGTGCCGCCGATGTCATCACGTCGGCGCAGGCGGTCGCGCGGCTGATCAGTGAGCAGGTGCCGGCCGGGGCGCGGGTGCTGGTGATCGGTGGTGAGGGGCTGCGGGTGGCGCTGCGCGAGCGGGGGCTGACGCCGGTGGAGTCGGCGGACGACGATCCGGCGGCGGTCGTGCAGGGGTACGGCGGCCCGGATCTGACCTGGGGGCGGTTCGCGGAGGCGTCGTACGCGGTCGCGCGCGGCGTGCCGTGGTTCGCCTCCAACACCGATCTGACGATTCCGAGCGGGCGGGGCATCGCGCCGGGCAACGGGGCGGCGGTGGAGGTGGTGCGGATCGCGACGGGTGCCGAGCCGCAGGTGGCGGGCAAGCCGCTGCCGCCGATGCACCGCGAGACGATCATCCGGACGGGTGCGAGGCGGCCGCTGGTGGTGGGGGACCGGCTCGACACGGACATCGAGGGTGCGTTCAACGGCGAGGTGGACTCCCTGCTGGTGCTGACCGGTGTCACGGACGGCGCCCAGCTGCTCGCGGCGCCGCCGCGGCACCGGCCGACCTATGTGGACGCCGACCTGCGGGGACTGCTCACCGGGCAGCCGGAGGTCACCGCGGTCGAGGGGGGCTTTCGCTGCGGCGGGTTCACGGCGACGGCCGGGGCGGACCGGCTGGGGCTGGAGGGGGACGGCGAGGCGCTGGACGGGTTGCGGGCCCTGTGTGCGGCGGCCTGGTCGGCGGCCGGGGACGAGTCCTGCGCGTTGGACGGCGGGAAGGCGCTGGCGCGGCTGGGCCTCTGACACGTACGCACCCCGCGCCCTCGGGCTCCGGCACGGGCGCACCCGGGGATCGAGAAGCCGGCGCCCCGGGGATCGAGAAGCCGGCGCCCCGGGGATCGTGAAGGGGAGCGAGGGTAGGCTAACCTAACCTCGTGTTGGTCGACAGTCCTCCGGAACAGCGCGCGGAGACCGCCCCCGCGCCCCCAACCCGCCAGGCGGTCAAGGCCCTTGGGCTCCTGCTGTCCGTCGCGATCCTGGTGCTCGTCGCCGTGGCGAGCATCGCGATCGGGGCGAAAGCGCTGTCGCCGGACCAGGTCTGGCACGGCCTGTTCCACGACACGGGGACCTACGGCGACGTCGTCGTCGACGAGCGGCTCTCGCGCACGGTCCTCGGCCTGCTGGCCGGTGCCGCGCTCGGCCTCGCGGGCGCGGTGCTCCAGGCGCTCACCCGCAACCCGCTGGCCGACCCCGGACTGCTCGGGATCAACGCGGGTGCCTCCGCCGCCGTCGTCACGGCCCTCACCTACTTCGGTGTCACCAGCCTCACCGGCTATGTGTGGTTCGCCTTCCTCGGGGCGGCGGCGGTCGGCGCGCTGGTGTGGTTCCTCGGCGGCAGCCGGGGCGCCACCCCGGTACGGCTCGCCCTCGCCGGTACGGCGGTCAGCGCCGCCCTGTACGGCTATCTCCAGGCCGTGATGATCATGGACGACGCGGCGCTGGGCAAGATGCGCTTCTGGACGGTGGGATCCCTGGCCTCCGCCACCGACGCGACCATCCTGCAGGTGCTGCCGTTCCTCGCGGTCGGCACGGTCCTCGCACTGGCGCTGGCTCGGCCGCTGAACGCCATGGAGATGGGCGAGGACACCGCCCGTGCCCTCGGCGCCCACCTGGGCCGCACCCGTGCCCTGGCCATGCTGGCCGCCACCCTGTTGTGCGGTGCCGCGACCGCCGCCTGCGGTCCGATCGTGTTCGTCGGCCTGATGGTCCCCCATGCGGTGCGCTCCTTCACCGGCCCCGACCTGCGCTGGATCCTGCCGTACGCCACGGTCCTGTCCCCGGTGCTGCTGCTCGGTGCCGACGTCGTCGGCCGGGTCGTGGCCCGCCCTTCAGAACTCCAGGTCGGTATCGTCACCGCGCTCATCGGCGGCCCGGTCTTCATCCTTCTCGTACGACGGCGCAGGACGGCCCAGCTGTGAAGACCCGCTCCATGAACCGGGCCGTACGCACTCCCGGCGGGCTCTCCCTGCGCCTGGACCTGCGGGCCCTGATCGTCGTCGTCCTGCTGCTGGCCGCCGCCGGCGCCGCGGGCGTCGCGCTGATCGGCACCGGGGACGCGAAGATACCCGCGGGCGATGTGCTCAGGACCCTCGCCGGGAACGGCACCGCGTACCAGGACTTCATCGTCAACGAACTGAGGCTGCCGCGCGTCCTGGTGGGTCTGCTGGTCGGTGCCTCGCTGGGCCTCGGTGGCGCGCTGTTCCAGTCCGTCTCGCGCAACCCGCTCGGCAGCCCGGACGTGCTGGGCCTCTCCCAGGGTTCGACGGCCGGTGCGCTGGTCGTCATCGTGCTGATGTCCGGCAGCGCCACCCAGGTCACTTTCGGCGCGCTGGTCGGCGGCCTGGGGACCGGACTCGCCGTCTATCTGCTCGCCTGGAAGCAGGGCGTGCACGGGTACCGGTTCGTTCTGGTCGGCATCGGTGTCTCCGCGGTCATGACCGCCGTCAACGGCTATCTGCTCACCAAGGCCGACCTGGTCGACGCGGCCCGCGCGGTCGTGTGGATGACCGGTTCCCTCAACGGCCGTGACTGGGACCAGGTCTGGCCTCTGCTCACGCTGTGCGCCGTCCTCGTCCCGCTGGTCCTCGTGAACGCGCGCGGGCTGCGGATGATGGAGATGGGCGACGACGTCGCGAACGCCCTCGGGGTGCGGGTGCAGCGTGTCCGGCTGGTGCTGATGGTCTCCGCCGTGCTGCTCACCGCCGCCGCCACCGCCGCCGCCGGACCCGTCAGCTTCGTCGCGCTCACCGCGCCGCAGCTCGCCCGCCGTCTGACCAGGTCGCCGGGCCCGAACCTGGTGCCCTCCCTGTGCATGGGCGCCACCCTGCTGGTCGCCGCGGACTGGGCCTCGCAGCGCGCGTTCGGCGCCGACCAGTTGCCCGTCGGCGTGGTCACCGGTGTCCTCGGCGGCTGCTATCTGCTGTGGCTGCTGGTCACCGAGCGCAGGGCGGGCCGGATATGAGCGGCACGACCACCGACACGACTAGGAGCACTGTGAACCGCCTGTCCGCCGAGAACGTCACCCTCGCCTACGACCAGCGCGTCATCGCCGAACAGCTGTCGGTGGAGATCCCCGACAACTCCTTCACGGTGATCGTCGGCCCGAACGCGTGCGGCAAGTCGACGCTGCTGCGGGCGCTGTCGCGGATGCTCAGGCCGAGCGAGGGCAGGGTGCTGCTGGACGGGCAGGTCATCCAGTCGATGCCCGCCAAGAAGGTGGCGCGGACCCTGGGCCTGCTCCCGCAGTCGTCCATCGCGCCCGACGGCATCACCGTCGCCGACCTCGTCGGCCGGGGCCGCTACCCGCACCAGGGCCTGCTGCGCCAGTGGTCGGCGCAGGACGAGCGGATCGTGCGGGAGTCGATGCGGCAGACCGGCGTCGCCGAGCTGGCCGAGCGGTACGTCGACGAGCTCTCCGGCGGGCAGCGGCAGCGGGTGTGGATCGCCATGGCGCTCGCCCAGCAGACCCCGCTGCTGCTCCTGGACGAACCGACCACCTACCTCGACATCCAGCACCAGATCGACGTCCTGGACCTGTGCGCCGAGCTGCACGAGACCCAGGGCCGCACGCTGGTCGCCGTCCTGCACGACCTCAACCACGCCGCCCGCTACGCCACCCACCTCATCGCGCTGCGCGGCGGCGAGGTGATCGCCGAGGGCGCTCCGAACGACATCGTCACGGCCGAGCTGGTGGAGCAGGTGTTCGGGCTGCGGTGTCAGGTGATCGACGACCCGGAGACCGGGACCCCCCTGGTGGTGCCGGCGGCGCGGAAGGCACGTGCCGGGAAGAGCGTCACAGCAGCTTCCTGAGCCGGAACAGATCCAGCAGGCTCGCCTCCAGCCTGACCCGGCCCGAGCCCCAGGCGGTCGCGAAGTTCAACTCGCCGGCCACCAGGGCCACCAGGTGGTCCCCGGCCAGCGCGAGCCTGATCTGCGCCTTGGTCCGCGGGGGGCCGGGGTGGGTCTCGTCCACCTCGATCCGGCCGCCCGTCATCCGGCCCACGAAGGTGACGTCCAGATCGGTGATGTGGCAGCTCACCGAGCGGTCCAGGGCGGCGGCCGCGCGAACGTCACCCTCGGCGCCCTGCATGTTGTCCGAAAGCTTTCCCAGTGCGGCGCGGCACTCCTCGATCGTGGCCATCGCCCACGACGGTACCCCAGCGGTTCGCGGTAGCGTCTGGGCATGAGCGACTCGGTTCCGGAGACGGAGATCCCGGTGGAGGCAGTGGAGGCACCGGAGGCGTACGACCCCGCGGCGCCCGCCCCTTTGAACGTCCCGCGCACCCCCACCGGCAACGCCGAGGTCGACGCGCAGCTGGAGCGGCTGGGTGACGCCGACCACCTCGCCACCGACGGGCAGGTCGAGGTGTACGAGGATGTACACCGGGGGCTGCGCGACGCGCTCACCGCGCTCGACGCCCGCCCGGGACCTCCGGCGCCCTCACCGTCGTACCCGGCGTCGCAGACGTCGTACCGAAGCAGGAGCTGAACCGAACGTGGCAGGAGTCGCACGTCGCCGTCTGGACGCGGAGCTGGTCCGCCGGAAGCTCGCGCGTTCGCGTGAGCACGCCAGCCAGCTGATCGCCGCCGGGCGGGTCACCGTCGGCAAGACCGTGGCGACCAAGCCGGCCACCCAGGTGGAGACGGCCGCCGCGATCGTCGTGCAGGCCGACGACGGCGACCCGGACTACGTCTCCCGGGGCGGACACAAGCTCGCCGGCGCGCTCGAGGCGTTCGTCCCGCAGGGGCTCGTCGTCGAAGGCCGGCGCGCGCTGGACGCCGGCGCCTCCACCGGCGGCTTCACCGACGTCCTGCTGCGCGCGGGCGCCGCACACGTCGTCGCCGTGGACGTCGGATACGGACAGCTCGCCTGGTCTCTCCAGAGCGATGAACGCGTCACCGTCAAGGACCGTACGAACGTACGCGAGTTGACGCTCGAGGCGATCGATGGGGAACCGGTGGATCTTGTCGTGGGTGATCTGTCCTTCATCCCGCTCGGGCTGGTGCTGCCGGCCCTCAAGCGGTGCGTGAAGCCGGACGCCGACCTGGTGATGATGGTCAAGCCGCAGTTCGAGGTGGGCAAGGAGCGTCTCGGCAGCGGGGGTGTCGTACGGAGTCCGCAGCTGCGCGCGGAGGCCGTGCGGGGAGTGGCCGAGAAGGCCTGGGAGCTGGGACTCGGGGTGCAGGCTGTCACCGCCAGTCCGCTGCCCGGGCCCTCGGGGAACGTCGAGTACTTTCTCTGGCTGCGGGCGGGGGCACCCGAGGTGGACCCGGCCGACGTCGACCGTGCAGTGGCGGAGGGGCCGCGTTGACACAGAACCTGGCGCGTACTGTTTTCCTGCTCGCCCACACCGGGCGGCCCGCGGCGATCCGCAGTGCGGAACTCGTCGTCAAGGGCCTGCTGCGGCATGGCATCGGGGTGCGGGTGCTGGAGGAGGAGGCGCGCGACCTGCCGCTGCCGGACGAGGTGCAGCTGGTCAAGGAGGCCACCCCGCAGTGCCTCGACGGGTGCGAGCTGCTGATCGTGCTCGGCGGCGACGGCACACTGCTGCGCGGGGCGGAGTTCGCCCGGGCGTCCGGGGTGCCGATGCTCGGCGTCAACCTCGGACGGGTGGGATTCCTCGCGGAGGCCGAACGGGACGACCTCGATCGGGTGGTCGACCGGGTGGTGGCGCGGTCGTACGAGGTCGAGGAGCGGATGACCGTCGACGTCGTCGTGCACCGCAACGGGGACATCGTGCACACCGACTGGGCGCTGAACGAGGCGGCCGTGCAGAAGGCCGGCGCTGAGAAGCTGCTGGAAGTCGTGCTGGAGATCGACGGGCGGCCGGTGTCGGAGTTCGGGTGCGACGGGGTGATCCTCTCCACGCCCACCGGGTCCACGGCGTACGCCTTCTCCGCGGGCGGACCGGTGGTGTGGCCCGAGGTGGAGGCGCTGCTGATGGTGCCGATCAGCGCGCACGCGCTGTTCGCCAAGCCGCTGGTGACGTCGCCGGACTCGGTGCTCGCGGTGGAGGTCCTGCCGCACATTCCGCCGGGCGTGCTGTGGTGTGACGGGCGGCGGACCGTCGAGCTGCCGCCGGGGGCGCGGGTGGAGGTGCGGCGGGGGGCCGTACCGGTGCGGTTGGCGCGGCTGCACCATTCGTCCTTCACCGATCGGCTGGTGGCGAAGTTCGCGTTGCCGACCACCGGGTGGCGAGGGGCGCCCCACTAGCATCACCGGAAAGAGCGGCCTGTGTGCACTCCCCGCCCCGGACCTCGTATGGTCTGTTCCGTGTTGGAGGAGATGCGGATACGGTCGCTCGGGGTCATCGACGATGCCGTCGTCGAGCTGTCGCCCGGGTTCACCGCCGTCACCGGTGAGACGGGTGCGGGCAAGACCATGGTGGTCACCAGTCTGGGGCTGCTGCTCGGTGGGCGGGCGGACCCGGCGCTCGTGCGGATCGGGGCCGGCAAGGCGGTCGTGGAGGGACGGGTCACCGTCCCCGCGGACGCCGCCGTCGCCGTACGCGCCGAGGAGGCCGGGGCCGAGCTGGACGACGGGGCCCTGCTGATCAGCCGTACCGTTTCCGCCGAGGGGCGCTCCCGGGCCCACCTGGGCGGGCGCAGCGTCCCCGTGGGGCTGCTCGCGGAGCTGGCCGACGAGCTGGTGGCCGTGC
This sequence comes from Streptomyces sp. NPDC001135, assembly GCF_053598395.1. Lineage (NCBI taxonomy): Bacteria > Bacillati > Actinomycetota > Actinomycetes > Kitasatosporales > Streptomycetaceae > Streptomyces > Streptomyces sp. NPDC001135. The sequence goes on from NZ_JBSFKD010000020.1 coordinate 10,456, forward strand.
ACGGGCAGACCGACCAGCAGGGGCTGCTGAAGCTGTCCCGGCAGCGGCAGGCCCTGGACCGGTACGCGGGCGACGCCGTCGCCGTGCCGCTCGCCAAGTACTCCGAGGCCCACCGGCGGCTGCGAGCCGTCTCCGCCGAACTGGAGGAGATCGTCACGCGCGCGCGTGAGCGGGCGCAGGAAGCCGACATGCTGCGGTACGGCCTGGAGGAGATCGCCGCCGTCGAGCCGCGGGCCGGCGAGGACGTGGAGCTGGCCGAGGAGGCCGAGCGGCTGGGGCACGCGGAGGCGCTGTCGTCCGCCGCTACGGCCGCGCACGCCGCTCTCGCGGGCAATCCCGAGGACCCCGAGGGGATCGACGCCTCGACCCTCGTCGCGGGCGCCCACCGTGCGCTGGAGGCCGTGCGCTCGCACGATCCGGCGCTGGCCGCCCTCGCCGACCGGATCGGGGAGATCGGGATCCTGCTCGGCGATGTCGCAGGGGAGCTGGCGGGGTACGCGGACGACCTCGACGCCGATCCGCTGCGGCTGGCCGCCGTCGAGGAGCGCCGGGCCGCCCTCACCGCCCTCACCCGGAAGTACGGCGACGACGTCGGCGCCGTACTCGACTGGGCCGAGCGGAGTGCCGCGCGGCTGACCGAGCTGGACGGCGACGACGAGCGGATCGAGGAGCTGACCGCCGAGCGGGACGCGCTGCGGACCGAACTGGGCGGTCTGGCACAGGCGTTGACGGATGCCCGGGCGGAGGCCGCCGAGCGGTTCGCCGCCGCCGTGACCGCCGAGCTGGCCTCGCTGGCGATGCCCCACGCGCGCGTGTCCTTCGACATCCGCCAGACCGAGGACCCGGAGGGCGTCGAGGTCGGCGGGCGTACGGTCGCGTACGGGCCGTCGGGCGTGGACGAGGTCGAGCTGCTGCTCGCCCCGCACCCGGGCGCCCCGCCGCGGCCCATCGCCAAGGGGGCGTCCGGCGGTGAGCTGTCCCGGGTGATGCTCGCCGTCGAGGTCGTGTTCGCGGGCACCGACCCGGTGCCGACGTATCTCTTCGACGAGGTCGACGCCGGTGTCGGCGGCAAGGCCGCGGTCGAGATCGGGCGGCGGCTGGCGAAGCTCGCCAGGACCGCGCAGGTCGTCGTGGTCACCCACCTGCCCCAGGTCGCCGCCTTCGCCGACCGGCAGCTGCTGGTCGAGAAGACCAACGACGGGTCGGTCACCCGCTCCGGCGTGAAGGTGCTGGAGGGCGAGGAGCGCGTTCGCGAGCTGTCCCGGATGCTGGCCGGCCAGGAGGACTCCGAGACGGCCCGCGCACACGCGGAGGAACTGCTGGCCACGGCGCGGGCCGACCTGTAGGCGGGCGTACACGGCGCGTGGGCCGGCCGGCGGGCGGGTTCTAGGGTGGCGGGATGATCGCCAAGCGAAGGTCCCGCTCGTTCCTCCTGTCCGCCGCGCTCACCCGGGCCGGCCGGACCCTGCTCCGTACCGCTGCGCCCGGCGGGCCGGAGCGCTGGCGGCGGACGAACCACGCGGGCCGGACCGTCGACCTGTACGCCGGGCCCGCCTGCGCCGTCTCGGTCGCCGTCGGGGCCGTCCGTGCGCACCCCGGTGCCGGGCTCGCCGTGCTCGCGGCCGGGGTGTGCGGAGCGTACGACGACGTCGCCGGGGCCGGGGATCCACGGCGCGGGTTCCGGGCGCACCTGGGGGCCCTGCGGGACGGGGAGGTCACCAGCGGGGCCGTGAAGCTGTTCGGGATATCGGCGGCCGGGCTGGTGGCCGGCGCGCTGATGAAGGAGCGGTTCGCCGACAAGGTGCTCGCCGGTGTCGTCATCGCCGGGGCCGCACACGTCGTCAATCTTCTCGACGTACGGCCCGGCCGGGCGGCCGGTGCCGTGCTCGCGCTCGGGGCGCCGGGGCTGCTGCGCGGCGGCCCGGCGGGGGAGCTGGCCGCCGCCGCGGTCGGCGCCGCCGCGGCCGTCCTGCCCGAGGACCTCGGCGAGCGCACGATGATCGGGGACACCGGGGCGCACGCCCTCGGCGCGGCGCTGGGGGCGGCCGTCGTGGCCGGCAACCAGCGCCCCGGCCTTCTCGCGCACGCCGTCGCCGTCGTGGCCGCCACGGTGCACGGGGACCGGGTGAGTTCCTGGGCGCGGGCGTTGTGAGCGTCTGACCTTGCCGTATGCGGTGGGGGCCGGTCGTCCGTGCGGAGGCGCCGCTCACCCGTGTGGGTGACGTGCTCCGGCGCATTGCCCCGGCCCGCCGCACTGTGCGCCCGCCGGATTTCCCGTAACGGCGGGTCCTCCTGGCATGCTTGAGGGCACACGGTCCGCGCGGGAGGCGCGCGGGGTACGTCCTTCCGCCCCCCTGAGCCCGCTACCTTCTGTACGTTTCCTCGTGACCGCCCACGCAGAACCAGGAGCGCCGGCCCCGTGACCCCTCTGAGCAGCAACGCACCGCACGGCCAGTCGCCGCTGCGCACCGTGCAGGTGCTGGGCGGGGGCAACGCCGGCAGCAGTGCGCATGTGCGCTCGCTGGCCGAGGGGCTCGTGGCGAGGGGCGTGCGGGTTACGGTGTGCGCCCCCGTCGAGGCCGACCGCGCCTACGATTTCATCGGCGCCGGTGCCGAACACGTGCACGTACCCCGCAGCAGCGACCCCGTCTCGGTGGCCGCGCTGCGCACGGCCTGCGCACACGCCGACCTGGTGCACGCGCACGGGCTGCACGCCTCGTTCCGTGCCGTCCTCGCGCTCAGCGGCCGGCCCACCCCCCTGGTGGTCACCTGGCACAACCGGACGCATGCGCAGGGCCCCCGGGCGCATCTGCTGCGGCTGCTGGAACGGCGGGTGATGCGCACGGCGGCCGTGGTCCTCGGCACCAGCCCCGACCTGGTGGACCGGGCCAGGCGGACCGGGGCGCGGGACGCCCGGCTCGCCGCCGTCGCCCTGCCGGGGCAGCGCCGGCCCGTCGTCCTCGACGACCCCGACCGGCTGCGCCCCAAGGTACGGGCCGAACTCGGCGCCACCGGCCGCCCGTTGCTCATCGCCGTCGGTTCCCTCGACCAGCAGCGCGGCTACGACGTCCTGCTCGACGCGGCCCGCGCCTGGCGCGACCTGGACCCCGTGCCGCTGGTCGTCATCGCCGGGGAAGGGCCGCTGCGGGCGGTGCTGCTGCGGCGGATCGAGGAAGAGGAGCTGCCGGTGCGGCTCATCGGGCACCGCGAGGACGTGCCCGAGCTGCTCGCCGCCGCCGATCTGGCGCTGCTGACCAGCAGTTGGGAGTCCCGGTCCGTGCTCGCCCAGGAGGCGCTGTACGCGCGTGTGCCGCTCGTCGCGACCCGGGTCGGCGGGATCCCCGACCTCGTCGGCGACGCGGCCGAACTCGTCCCGTACGGCGACCCGGAGGCGCTCGCGGACACCGTCGTACGGCTCCTGGCGGATCCGGAGCGCCGGGAGGAGCTGCGCGAGCGGGGCCTGCGGCAGGCCGCCGGATGGCCGACCGAGGACGAGACGGTCGCCCAAGTCCTCAGCGTGTACGACGAGTTGACGCAGCCCAGGCCCCTGGCCTAGGGGACGTGTCGGCGCGCCCTGAGCGCCAGGCTCAACGCCAGGACGGTCTGCGGGTCGTCGAGGTCGGTGCCCAGCAACTCGCCGATGCGGGCGAGGCGGTTGTAGAGGGTCTGGCGGTTGAGGTGCAGTTCGCGGGCGGTCTCTGCCTTGCGGCCGGCGTGCGCCAGATAGGTCTCCAGGGTCGGCAGCAGCGGCGGCCTGGAGCGGTGGTCGTGGTCGCGCAGCGGGCCGATCGCGCGGTCCACGAACGCGGCGAGGTCCGGATGGTCGCGCAGCCGCCACATCAGCAGGTCGATGTCGAGGCGGCGGGCGTCGTACCAGGGCCGGTCGGTCAGGCCCTGCGCCGCCGTCGCCGTCTCCGCCGCGTGCCGCAGCCCGGCCGACGCGGCCGCCCAGCCGCCCGCCACACCGACGACCACCACCGGCGGCGGCGAGCCCGGCCGGCGCATCCCGGCCCGCTCCACGCCTGCCCGCAGCGCCGCCGCCACCCGGTCGGCGACCGCCGAGCGCTCCGACTCCGAGCGCAGTCCGAGCAGCACCAGCACCCGGCCCTCCACCGGCCGCACCCCCAGCAGCACCGGCACCCCCACCGCGGCCAGCTCCTCGGACACCGCCCGGGCCAGCACCGCCCAGCCACCCCCGGGGGAGAACGAGTCCCCGATCCGCATCACCACGGGCAGCAGCGGGCCCTCGCCGGGCTTGAAGCCGAGCACCCGGGCCTGCGCCGGGGCGTCCTCGGCGGTGATCCGGCCCTCCGCGAGATCGGTGAGGAAGTCACCACGCCCCCGGGCGGCCAGCTCCTCCTCCTGCCGGGCCTGCATCAGGACGACGGCCAGGATGCCCGCGGCCCGTTCGGCGGCGATCCGGTGGACCGGGGCCAGGGGCGCACGGACCGGCAGCAGGACCAGCCGGGCCCGCACCGAGCCCGCCGTACCGGGGCCGCCGCCGGGCACGTCCACCAGCACCGAACCGGCGGGCGGCGGGGCGTCCTTGTGCGGGCCGCGCAGCCCCTCCCACACCTGGAGCGGGTCGGCGCCCTCAGGCCCTTCCCCGGCGGCGTACAGCAGCCGGCCGTCGGCCGTCTCCAGGAACACCGGGTTGCCGCTGAAGTCCGCCAGGATGCCCAGTACCTGCGGCACCCCGCCGCCGCCCAGCAGCGCCTCGGTGCAGCGCCGGTGCACCTCCTCGGCGCGCTGCAGCAGTGCGTAGTGGCCGTTGACGATCTCGGTGTGGATCTCCTCGGTCACCGTCACGAACGGCACCTCGCGGTGCAGCTGCACCAGCGGCAGACCGGCGCTGCGGGCGGTGTCCACCAGGGCCGCCGGCAACCGGGTGAAGCGCGGACCCAGCTCCACCACCAGAGCGGCGATCCCGCGCTCGGCGAGGGTGCGCACGAACGCCCGCTGCTCGGCCGGGCGGGTGCCGAGGCCGTAGCCGGTGGTGAGCAGCAGCTCGCCGCCCTTGAGGAGCGAGGCGATGTTCGGCACCTCGCCCGCGTGCACCCAGCGCACGGTGCGCCCCAGCCGGTCGGCACCCGCGAGGATCTCCGGCAGCCCGCTGCGCAGCCCGGGCAGTTCCAGTGCCCGCTGCACGGTGATCCCGGCGCCCGGGGTGTCGGGTCGATTGTCCGTACGGCTGTCCATGCAGCGGACGCTACCTGCGGGAACGCCCGGAGAACATCTCCTGGCTACACCGGCTTGATGTTGTGGTTGAAGCGGAAGACGTTGTCGGGGTCGTAGCGGCGCTTCACCTTCTCGAGCCGGAGCAGGTTCCCGGCACCGAAACCCGCCCGCACCCGGTCCGGGCCCTCGTCGCCGATGAGGTCGAGGCAGACGGCACCGGTGCGCCACGGCCGGACGTCGGCGCACGCGTCCCGCACCCGGGCGAGGGCACGCTCGTCATCGGCCGGGTCCGTCCAGCGGGCGAAGGGGTGCACCAGCCAGGGCGCCTCCCGGTACGGCACCGGGTAGTCGGCCGGGCCGGTGACGACCGCACCGCCGAGCGGGAGGAGGATGTGCCGGAAGCCGCCCGGCACCGGCATGGCCTGCGCTCGGGCACAGAAGACGTCCACCAGCTCGTCCGGCAGGTCCGTCAGGCACTCCGCCGACCAGTGCGCCCGCGGGCCCGGGGAGTACAGCGGGCGTTGTGCCCCGGCACCGGTCAGCTCCGCCGTGTGCGGCAGCGCCAGCAGCGGCCCGGCGAGCGCGCGCAACCCCGCCTCCCCGCCCGCGTACGTCAGCAGCGCGCCGCACAGCACCCGGTCCCGGGCCAGATACATCACGGCGCCGCTCACCTCGTCCGGACCGGTACGGACGAGCTCGCGGAAGGCGCGGACCACGTCCGGGCCGCACTCCGGCGGGTACAGCAGCAGCGCCACCGAGAACTCCGGCAGCTCGTGCAGCCCCAGGGTGAGGGCCGTCGCCACGCCGAAGTTGCCGCCCCCGCCGTGCAGCGCCCAGAACAGCTCGGGGTCGTCGTCGGCGTTGGCGTGCACGCGCTCGGCGTCGGCGGTCACCAGCTCGACCCCGATGAGGTCGTCCACGGCGAGACCGAAGGCACGGTCCAGCCGGCCCGTGCCGCCGCCGAGCACGAAGCCGCCGACCCCGGTGGCCGGAGCCGGGGCGCCGGTGGCCGCGAGGCCGTAGGGCCGGGTGGCCCGGTCCAGGTCGCCCGTCGTGGCGCCGCCCTCGACCCGGACCGCCTCGGCCGCCGGGTCGACGGTCACCCCGTGCATCCGGCGCAGGTCCACCACGAGCGCGCCGTCGACCCGGGCCCCCGCCAGGCCGTACCCGCCGCCGCGCACCGCGATGTGCAGGTCCAGCTCGCGCGCGAAGCGGACGGCGCGGACGACGTCGGCCGCGTCCACACACTGCGCGATCACGGCCGGGCGAGCGTCGATCATGGCGTTGGAGACGACCCTGGTGTCGTCGTAACCGGGGTCCCCCGGGGCGAACACGTCGCCGGTCAGGTCCGCACGGAGTGCGGCGAGGGCTGTGTGCGCCTTGGAACGGGTGGCCATGGCCGCGCCCCCTTCCAGGAGGGGTCACCTTCCAGCCTAGGGGCCGCTAACCCCCGTACGCCCCGGACGCCGTGAGCCGCAGTGCCGTGTCGATCAGGGGCACATGGCTGAACGCCTGCGGGAAGTTGCCCACCTGCCGCTGCAGGCGCGGGTCCCACTCCTCCGCCAGCAGGCCGAGGTCGTTGCGCAGCGCGAGGAGCTTCTCGAAGAGCTTCCTCGCCTCGTCCACGCGGCCGATCATCGCCAGGTCGTCGGCCATCCAGAACGAGCAGGCCAGGAAGGCGCCCTCGTCGCCCGGCAGACCGTCGACGCCCGCGTGGTCGCCCTCGGTCGGGTAGCGCAGGATGAAACCGTCCGGTGTGGACAGCTCGCGCTGGATCGCCTCGATCGTGCCGATCACCCGCTTGTCGTCCGGGGGCAGGAAGCCCATCTGCGGGATGAGCAGCAGGGAGGCGTCCAGCTCCCGGGAGCCGTAGGACTGCGTGAAGGTGTTGCGCTCCTTGTCGTAGCCCTTCTCGCACACGTCCCGGTGGATGTCGTCGCGCAGTTCCTTCCAGCGCTCCAGCGGGCCGTCCGCGTCCCCGGACTCGATCAGCTTGATGGTGCGGTCCACCGCGACCCAGGCCATCACCTTGGAGTGCACGAAGTGCCGGCGCGGGCCGCGCACCTCCCAGATGCCCTCGTCCGGCGCCTGCCAGTGGTCCTCCAGGTAGCGGATCAGCTTCAGCTGGAGCAGGGAGGCGTAGTCGTTGCGGGCCAGGCCCGTCATGTGCGCCAGGTGCAGGGCCTCGGTGACCTCGCCGTACACGTCCAGCTGGAGCTGGTGCGCCGCGCCGTTGCCGACCCGGACCGGGGCGGAGTGCTCGTAGCCCGGCAGCCAGTCCAGCTCGGCCTCGCCCAGCTCGCGCTCGCCCGCGATGCCGTACATGATCTGCAGGTTCTCCGGGTCGCCGGCGACCGCCCGCAGCAGCCACTCGCGCCAGGCGCGGGCCTCCTCGCGGTACCCGGTGCGCAGCAGGGAGGACAGGGTGATCGCGGCGTCGCGCAGCCAGGTGTAGCGGTAGTCCCAGTTGCGCACGCCGCCGATGTCCTCCGGCAGGGAGGTCGTCGGCGCGGCGACGATGCCGCCCGTGGGGGCGTACGTCAGGGCCTTCAGGGTGATCAGGGAACGGACCACCGCCTCGCGGTACGGCCCGTGGTACGTACAGTGCTCGACCCACTCCCGCCAGAAGTCCTCCGTCGCCTCCAGCGAGGTCTCCGGCTCCGGCAGCGCCGGCGGCTCCTTGTGCGAGGGCTGCCACGAGATGGTGAACGCGATCCGGTCACCCGGGGCGACGGTGAAGTCGGCGTACGTCGTCAGCGACTTCCCGTAGGTCTCGGCCTCCGTGTCGAACCACACCGAGTCCGGTCCGGCGACCGCCACCGTGCGGCCCTCGTGCTTGTGCACCCAGGGCACGACACGGCCGTAGGAGAAACGCATGCGCAGGGCCGAGCGCATCGGCACCCGGCCGGTGACGCCCTCCACGATCCGGATCAGCTGCGGCGCGCCCTCACGCGGGGGCATGAAATCGGTCACGCGGACCGTGCCGCGCGGGGTGTCCCACTCCGACTCCAGGATCAGCGAGTCGCCCCGGTAGCTCCGCCGGGCGGCCGTGGGCGGCTGCGCGTCGGCCGCGTGAGCCGGGCCGAGCCGCCAGAAGCCGTGCTCCTCGGTGCCCAGCAGGCCGGCGAAGATGGCATGCGAGTCGAAGCGGGGCAGGCACAGCCAGTCCACTGTGCCGTCCCGGCAGACCAGTGCAGCGGTCTGCATGTCTCCGATGAGTGCGTAGTCTTCGATGCGCCCGGCCACGTGCAACTCCAGTCGAACGGCCACGTCACCCCCGCACAGGGGGCTGTCGCTAGTGCGGTCAAGGGGTCGTTGTTATGCGTCGTTGAGCGGTGAAGCAAAGCAGCCCGCCGATCCTTAAGGCAACACGACAGTCTTTGCTCAACGAACTGCCGCGCTCTCGTTGTTCCGGGTGGTGCAGGCGGGGGTGTGCCGTCGTTCCGGCCGGGCTCGGCAGCGAGTGTCCGAGCAGGATACGACGCACGTAGATGATCTGCGTGCCGCTCCGGGCAACCCGTGTGGGCCGAACGGGTGAGCAGCAGGTGATAACCATGTGACCTGTGCGTGCCCGTGCTGACGCATGGGGCGACCCGCTCCGTGCCCGCGCCCCGTACCCCGAGGGTACGCGAGCCGCCCGTGCCCGGGTGAGCGCGGAGCGTGGCCGGAAGCCATCTCGTCCAGGCGCTGATACCCTGGTAGCCCGTGGACCGGTGGGCCTGAAACCCCCGAACCGCAGCGACGGCACCCCCGGAGATCTCCGGGCCGGGAGCCGCACCGCACGACAGACCGCGACCACGGGAGCCCCCTCTTGGCCATGCCGCCCGCTGCTTTCCGAAACAGCACAGCCACGACGACCAAGCACATCTTCGTCACCGGGGGTGTCGCCTCCTCGCTCGGCAAGGGCCTGACCGCCTCCAGCCTGGGCATGCTGCTCAAGGCCCGCGGCCTGCGCGTCGTGATGCAGAAACTGGATCCGTACCTGAACGTCGATCCGGGCACCATGAACCCCTTCCAGCACGGTGAGGTCTTCGTCACCAACGACGGCGCCGAGACCGACCTCGACATCGGACACTACGAGCGCTTCCTCGACCGCGACTTGGACGGCTCCGCCAACGTCACCACGGGCCAGGTGTACTCGACCGTGATCGCCAAGGAGCGGCGCGGCGAGTACCTGGGCGACACCGTGCAGGTCATCCCGCACATCACCAACGAGATCAAGCACCGTATCCGGCGCATGGCCACCGACGAGGTGGACGTCGTCATCACCGAGGTCGGCGGTACCGTCGGCGACATCGAGTCGCTGCCGTTCCTGGAGACCGTCCGCCAGGTCCGCCACGAGGTCGGCCGGGACAACGTCTTCGTCGTGCACATCTCGCTGCTGCCGTACATCGGCCCGTCCGGCGAGCTGAAGACCAAGCCGACCCAGCACTCCGTCGCCGCGCTGCGCAACATCGGTATCCAGCCCGACGCGATCGTGCTGCGCTGCGACCGCGAGGTCCCGACCGCGATCAAGCGCAAGATCTCGCTGATGTGCGACGTCGACGAGGCCGCCGTGGTCGCCTGCCCGGACGCCCGCTCGATCTACGACATCCCGAAGACCGTGCACGGCGAGGGCCTGGACGCCTACGTCGTGCGCAAGCTCGACCTGCCGTTCCGCGACGTCGACTGGACGACCTGGGACGACCTGCTGGACCGCGTCCACAACCCCGACCACGAGATCACCCTCGCACTGGTCGGCAAGTACATCGACCTGCCCGACGCCTATCTGTCGGTCACCGAGGCGCTGCGCGCCGGCGGCTTCGCCAACCGCGCCCGCGTGAAGATCAAGTGGGTCACCTCCGACGACTGCAAGACCCCGGCCGGCGCCAAGGCCCAGCTCGGCGACGTCGACGGCATCTGCATCCCGGGCGGCTTCGGCGACCGCGGGGTGCTCGGCAAGGTCGGCGCGATCCGCTTCGCCCGTGAGAACAAGATCCCGCTGCTCGGCCTCTGCCTCGGCCTGCAGTGCATCGTGATCGAGGCCGCGCGCAACCTCGCCGACATCCCGGACGCCAACTCCACCGAGTTCGACCCGGCCACCGGTCACCCGGTCATCTCCACCATGGCCGAGCAGCTGGACATCGTCGCCGGTGAGGGCGACATGGGCGGCACCATGCGGCTGGGCATGTACCCGGCGAAGCTGGCCGAGGGCTCGATCGTGCGCGAGGTGTACGACGGCAAGGAGTACATCGAGGAGCGGCACCGTCACCGCTACGAGGTGAACAACGCCTACCGCGCGGAGCTGGAGAAGAAGGCCGGGATCCTGTTCTCGGGCACCTCGCCGGACGGCAAGCTGGTCGAGTACGTGGAGTACCCGCGTGACGTCCACCCCTACCTGGTCGCCACGCAGGCGCACCCCGAGCTGCGCTCGCGGCCGACGCGTCCGCACCCGCTGTTCGCCGGCCTGGTGAAGGCCGCCGTGGAGCGGAAGATCTCGCAGTAACACAAGAGTTGTACGGTGGCCGGGGCACGAGGATTCAAAACGATCGTGCCCCGGCCGCTCGTGCACGTGGGGAAGGACAGGTATGACGATCAAGGACACCGCCGAGGCGTGGGAGATCCGGGCGACGGAGACCCCCTTCACGGGCAACAAGACCTCCGTGCGCACCGACGACGTGGTCATGCCCGACGGCTCGGTGGCCCGCCGTGACTACCAGGTCCACCCCGGTTCGGTCGCCGTCCTCGCCCTGGACGAGGAGGACCGGGTGCTGCTGATCAACCAGTACCGCCACCCGGTGCGCCACAGGCTGTGGGAGATCCCGGCCGGCCTGCTCGACGTGCCCGGCGAGAACCCGCTGCACGCCGCCCAGCGCGAGCTGTACGAGGAGGCGCACGTCAAGGCCGAGGACTGGCGGGTGCTGACCGACGTCTACACCACGCCCGGCGGCTGCGACGAGGCCGTACGGATCTTCCTCGCCCGGGACCTGTCCGCCGTGGAGGGCGAGCGGTTCGCGGCGGAGCACGAGGAGACCGACATGGAGCAGGCGCGCGTACCGGTCGAGGAACTGGTGCGCCGTGTCCTGGCCGGCGACGTGCACAACAACTGCCTGGTCGTCGGTGTCCTCTCCCTGGTGGCCGCGCGCGGCGGCGACGGCCTCGACGCACTGCGCCCGGCCGGCGCGCCCTGGCCGGCCCGCCCCTTCACGTCCTGAACAGCACCCGTACGGCGTACTGGTGTGACGATCGCCTGATCCGATCAGGGGACCCGTCCGCCACGCTCCTCCCGGCACGTCGCAGAGCGTGAACTAGGCTTTTGCAACGCCCGCACCGGGAAGATCCGGCGGGCTCGCGCGTGTGGTGGGACGGGAGTGTGGCCCGTGACGGATCAGGCGGTGGACACAGGTTTCGTGCGGCTGTCGGCGCACGCGGACGACCGTTTCCTGGGCCGCACAAGGGAGTTGAAGGAGCTGTGCGCCGACATCGAGCGCGCGGGCCTGGACACCCTCTCCGGCCGCAAGGCACCCCGCGCGCGCGTGCTCCTGATCGCGGGCCGCCCCGGCTCCGGCCGCACCGCCCTCGCCGAGGAACTCGTCAAGCGGGTGGCGGACCGTTACCCCGACGGGGTGCTGCGGGCCCGGCTCAGCGAGCCCGACGGCACCCCCGTCCCCCTCGCGCGCACCGCCCGTGAACTGCTCGCGGCGCTGGAACTGCCCGCCCCGGCCGGCGCCGCCGAGGACGACCTGACCGCGGCGCTGCGCACCGCCCTCGCCGACCGGCGCGCCCTGCTGCTGCTGGACGACGCGGCCGGCGCCGAGCAGGTCGACGCACTGCTCCCGGAAGCCCCGGACTGCCTGGTGGTGGCCGTCTCCTCGGGCCCGCTCACCGGCATCGCGGACGTCCGGCCCTGCACCCTGGGCGGCCTGGACACCAAATCCGCGGTGGAACTGCTCACCCGCTACACCGGCGCGGTCCGCATCACGGTCGACCCGCGCTCCGCCGAGAGCCTGGTCGAGGCCTGCCAGGGCCACCCGGCCGCGCTCGTCCTGGCCGGCGGCTGGCTCGCCGCCCGACCCAAGTCCGCCGTCTCCGACCTGGCCAAGCGGCTGCACACCGCCGACGACGGCACGGACGGCACCCCGCTGGCGCGCGTGTTCCGGCACGTCCGCGGCGAGCTGTCCGGCCCGGCCGCCCGGATGCTGCCGCTGCTCTCCCTCGCCCCGGCCGGCCTGATCGACCCGCACACCGCCTCGGCCCTCGCCGGCTGCTCGCTCGGCGCGGCCCGCGCCGTCCTGGACGACTTCGTCGCCCTCGGCCTGCTGCGCGCCGTGGACTCCCCGCTGCCCCTCTACGACGTCCCCGGCTGTCTGCACCCCTTGCTGCGCGCCCTCGCCGAGAGCCATGAGCGGCCCGCGGAGCTGCAGCTGGCCCGGGCCCGGATGCTGGAGCGGACCGTGCGGCTGCTGCAGTCCTGCCGGGCGATCACCGAGACGGACAGCCCGCAGGCCCGGGAGAAGCTGAACGCGATGCCCCGCGAGGTGCGCTTCCCCCATCCCCGCGCGGCAGCCGACTGGCTGCGTGTCCGGCGGCCCGCGCTGCTGGCGTCCGCGCGTCTCGCGGTGGCCGACGGCGAGCTGGACACCCTGGCCCGGCGGCTGATGTCCCAGCTGGTCAGGGCCATGGTCGCGCATGTCGGCACCCAGGCCGCGGCCGCCGACCTGTACGACGTGCACAGCCTCGTCCTCGATGTCGCCGAGCGGCGCGGACTGGTCCGGGAGAAGGCCGCGGCGCTGCTGAACCTCGGCGATGTGGACGCGCAGACCGGCCGGACCCGGGCCGCGCTGGCACGGTACCGGCTGGCCCTGGACGCCGGACGCAGGGCGAACGACCCCTACGCCACCGGTCGCGCAATGGAATCCGTAGGTGGCGCGTACCAGGAGCTGGGGGACTACGACCGGGCCGCCGACTGGTTCGGCCGGGCCCTGGCCGAGCGGCTGGCCCGCGGCGAGCGCGAGCAGGTCGCCCGGCTGTACGGCCGGATCGCCACCACGCACACCTACGCGGGCCGCTACGGAGAGGCCCTCAGGAACTGGCGGGCCGCCGTCGCCGGCCACCGCAGGAGCGGCGATGTCGCGGCCCACGCGCGGGCGTTGAGCGAACTGGCCCGGGTGCAGGAGTACGCGGGGCGGTTCGAGGAGTCGCTGCGCACCTGCCAGGAGGCGGTGGAGTGGGCGCGCCGCGCCGAGGACGTCCGGCTGCAGGCCGCGGTGCAGCTGCGGCTGGCCGACACCCTGGAGCACCTCGGTGACCCCACCGCCGCCCGTCTGCACCGTGCGGCGGCCGGGCGCATGCTGGACGAGGAGGCCCAGAACACCGAGGAAAGTCCGAATCAGGACGCTAACGCCTGCGAAATCCGCAGTACATCCAGCGAAGATTGATGCAATGAAAGGCTAGACAGGCGGAACGCCTTCATTAAACTGGCTCTGCCGCACGTTCTCCTGCGGTGTCTCCCGGTGTGCTCTGCATGCCTGGGTATGTCATGTAATGCACCCCCCATACCCTCTGAGCCAAGGACCGTGATCGACGTGAAGGTCGGCATCCCCCGCGAGGTCAAGAACAACGAGTTCCGGGTGGCCATCACCCCCGCCGGTGTGCACGAGCTGGTGCGCAACGGCCACCAGGTCGTCATCGAGCGGGGCGCCGGCCTCGGCTCCTCGATCACGGACGAGGAGTACGTCTCCGCCGGTGCCGGGATCCTCGACACCGCCGACGAGGTGTGGGCCACCGCCGACCTGCTGCTGAAGGTCAAGGAGCCCATCGCGGAGGAGTACCACCGCCTCCGCAAGGACCAGATCCTCTTCACCTACCTGCACCTGGCCGCCTCCAAGGAGTGCACGGACGCGCTCATCGAGTCCGGCACCACGGCCATCGCGTACGAGACCGTCGAGCTGCCGAGCCGCGCGCTGCCGCTGCTCGCCCCGATGTCCGAGGTCGCGGGCCGCCTCGCCCCGCAGGTCGGCGCCTACCACCTGATGCGCGCCGCCGGCGGCCGTGGCGTGCTGCCGGGCGGTGTCCCGGGCGTGACCCCGGCCAAGTGCGTGGTCATCGGCGGCGGTGTCTCCGGCTGGAACGCCACCCAGGTCGCCGTCGGCATGGGCTTCGACGTGACCCTGCTCGACCGCGACATCAACAAGCTGCGCGAGGCCGACAAGATCTTCGGTACGAAGGTCAAGGCGATCATGTCCAACTCCTTCGAGCTGGAGAAGGCCGTCCTCGACGCCGACCTCGTCATCGGCGCGGTCCTCATCCCGGGCGCCAAGGCCCCGAAGCTGGTCACCAACGAGCTGGTGGCCCGCATGAAGCCCGGAAGTGTTCTTGTCGACATCGCGATCGACCAGGGCGGCTGCTTCGAGGACTCCCACCCGACGACGCACGCCGAGCCGACCTTCCAGGTGCACAACTCGGTCTTCTACTGCGTCGCCAACATGCCCGGCGCGGTGCCCAACACCTCCACCAACGCCCTCACCAACGCGACGCTTCCGTACATCGTCTCCCTCGCCAACAACGGCTGGGTCGAGGCGCTGCGCCGCGACGCCGCGCTCGCCAAGGGTCTCAACACCCATGACGGCAAGGTCGTTTACCGGGAGGTCGCGGAGGCGCACGGCCTGGAGCATGTGGCGCTGGAGTCCCTGCTCGGCTGACCCCCCGGCCGAGTCCTGTGACCTGATGAATCGCTAAGTCACCATCAGGTAAAAGGCGATTCGTCAACACACCTCGTCAACCCCGCGCACCCGGCCGGACCTTGCCCGACAAGGTCCGGCCGGATGTGTGTATGGTCACTTTGCGACTCTCGGTCAACTCGCCTCGAACGTAACCCTTCGACCGATTCGCACACCGGTGAAACCTGCTGTGCGACGGCCGTACGCCCTTGACAGCGGGATGTTTCATTGCCGACACATCCTGCCGGGTCCGGCGGATTGTGTTGCTGCGGACCGCCGACACGCCATAGAGTCGCCAACCGTCGGCATGGTGCCACGCTGACCTTGTCTAGAAGTTTCCTGGTCACCAAGGAGGTAAGACGACTTGTGAATGAGTCGACATTTTCTCCCGGGGGTGGTCAACCAGGAATGCCGGTACGGGGCCAGGGCCCCACGGGATTCGAGGCTGTCGGCTCCGTAGCTGTGCGCACCTTCGCAGCCCACCAGAGTCCGGGACCGCAGACCGCCCGGACAGCACACCAGAGCATGGATGGCCATCACGTGAACGCCATGGCCGGCGACGGAAGTGGCGCGCCCCACAACCACTTCGCCGACTACGACGAACTGCCCGAGGGGCACTTCTACGACCCCGACGCCGAGTACGAGCCCGATCCGGAGTACGCGGCCACGCTCGCGCCCGACGCGGCCCGCCAGCGCCGTGAGCGCATCGGTCCGACCGGACGCCCGCTGCCGTACTTCCCGATCCCGGGCCCGCTGACCGACCACGGCCCCGCGACGATCATCGCGATGTGCAACCAGAAGGGCGGCGTCGGCAAGACGACGTCGACCATCAACCTGGGTGCCGCGCTCGCGGAGTACGGCCGGCGCGTGCTGCTCGTGGACTTCGACCCGCAGGGCGCGCTGTCGGTGGGACTCGGCGTCAACCCGATGGAACTCGACCTCACCGTTTACAACCTGCTCATGGAGCGGGGCATGTCCGCGGACGAGGTCCTGCTGAAGACAGCGGTCCCCAACATGGACCTGCTGCCCTCCAACATCGACCTGTCCGCCGCGGAGGTCCAGCTGGTCTCGGAGGTCGCGCGCGAGTCGACCCTCCAGCGGGCGCTCAAGCCGCTGATGTCCGACTACGACTACATCGTGATCGACTGTCAGCCCTCGCTCGGCCTGCTCACCGTGAACGCCCTGACGGCCGCTCACAAGGTGATCGTGCCGCTGGAGTGCGAGTTCTTCGCCCTGCGCGGTGTGGCCCTGCTGACCGAGACCATCGAGAAGGTCCAGGAGCGGCTCAACCCCGAGCTCGAACTGGACGGCATCCTCGCCACGATGTACGACTCGCGCACGGTCCACAGCCGCGAGGTCCTGGCCCGTGTGGTCGAGGCGTTCGACGACCACGTCTACCACACGGTCATCGGCCGCACGGTGCGCTTCCCGGAGACGACGGTCGCCGGTGAGCCGATCACCACGTACGCCTCCAACTCCGTCGGTGCCGCCGCCTACCGCCAGCTCGCCAGGGAGGTGCTCGCCCGGTGTCACGCCGAGTGAGTCTGCCCGGGGCCGACGAACTCTTCCGTACGACAGGGGGGACGGCACTTCAGCCGTCGTCTCCCCGGCGCACGGCAGGTGGTGAGGCCCGGGTGCCGGCTCCCGCGGGGGAGAGCGACGACATGGCCGCCGCCGAGGACGCGCCGCAGTCGGTGCCCGTCCAGGGCGGCGACGGAGAAGGAGCGGAACATGCCGCGGCGGAGGCGGAACCCGCCGACGCCGGCGAGTCGCGCACCCGGCCGGCCAGGCGGCAGGCGGCGCAGGAAGGTTCTGGCGCCGCTCAGCCGCGCAAGCGGGGGCGGGCGGCGGCGCGGCGGCCCAGCGGGCGCGAGCGGCACGACGAGAAGATCACGGTGTACGTGTCGGCCGAGGAGCTGATGGACCTGGAGCACGCCCGGCTGGTGCTGCGGGGCGAACACGGTCTCGCGGTGGACCGCGGGCGCATCGTCCGCGAGGCGGTGGCCGTGGTCCTGGCAGACCTGGAGTCCCGCGGGGACGCGAGCATCCTGGTACGGCGGCTGCGGGGGCGGTAGGGGTAGCCTGCGGGGGCCATGACCTCGAACGACGTTCCCCTCCCCGGCGCCGGAGCCGGCCGCCGGCGTGCGCTGGGGCGGGGCCCGGGGGTCGCACCCGCACCGGAACCCGAACCACCCGCGCCCGAGGCGGAGCCCGCGTCCGCACCTGCTCCCGAGTCGGAGCCCGCGTCCGCACCTGCTCCCGAGGCGGAGCCCGCGTCCGCACCTGCTCCCGAGGCGGAGCCCGCGTCCGCACCTGCTCCCGAGGCCGTTCCGGCGTCGCGGCCGGAACGGGAAGCGGCACCCGAACCCGAAGAACCCCGCGACGGTGTCTTCAAGGTCCGGCTCGCCAACTTCGAGGGCCCCTTCGACCTGCTCCTCCAGCTGATCTCCAAGCACAAGCTGGACGTCACCGAGGTCGCCCTCTCCAAGGTCACCGACGAGTTCATGGCGCACATCCGGGCCATGGGGCCGGACTGGGACCTGGACCAGACGACCGAGTTCCTCGTCGTGGCCGCCACGCTGCTCGACCTGAAGGCGGCCCGGCTGCTGCCCACCGCCGAGGTCGAGGACGAGGCCGACCTCGCGCTGCTGGAGGCACGGGACCTGCTGTTCGCGCGGCTGCTGCAGTACCGCGCGTACAAGCAGATCGCCGACATCTTCAACCGGCGCCTCGACGACGAGGCCCGCCGCCGGCCCCGTACCGTCGGCCTGGAACCGCACCACGCCGAACTGCTGCCCGAGGTCGTGATCAGCATCGGCCCCGAGGGGTTCGCCAGGCTCGCGGTCAAGGCGATGCAGCCCAGGCCCAAGCCCCAGGTCTACGTCGACCACATCCACGCCCCGCTGGTCAGCGTGCAGGAGCAGGCCGGGATCGTGGTGGCGCGGCTGAAGGAGCTGGGGGAGGCGAGCTTCCGGGCGCTGGTCGAGGACACCGACGACACCCTGACCGTCGTGGCCCGGTTCCTCGCCCTGCTGGAGCTGTACCGGGAGAAGGCCGTCGCCCTGGAACAGGAGGCCGCGCTCGGGGAGCTGCTCGTGCGCTGGACCGGCGGGGACGCCGACACGGCACCGATGGTCACCGACGAGTTCGACCGGCCGCCCGAGCCGCCCAAGGAGGAGAAGAAGCCGTGAGCGAGCAGACCACGGAGGTTCCGGCGGGGCTGGGGGCCGTGTCCGGTCTCGACCTCAAGCCCGCCCTGGAGGCGATGCTGATGGTCGTGGACGAGCCCGCGACCGAGGAGCACCTGGCGAGGCTGCTGGAGCGGCCCAGGCGGCAGGTCGCGGACGCGCTGCGGGAGCTGGCCGACGAGTACACCGTGCAGGGCCGCGGCTTCGAGTTGCGCTACGTCGCGGGCGGCTGGCGCTTCTACACGCGCGCGCGGTACGCGCCGGCCGTCGAGCGGCTCGTCCTGGACGGCCAGACCGCCCGGCTCACCCAGGCCGCGCTGGAGACCCTGGCGGTCGTCGCCTACCGCCAGCCGGTCAGCCGCAGCCGCGTCTCCGCCGTACGAGGAGTCAACTGCGACGGTGTGATGCGCACCCTGCTGCAGCGCGGTCTGGTCGAGGAGGCGGGCACGGAACCCGAAACAGGTGCGATCCTGTACAGGACGACGAACTACTTCCTGGAGCGGATGGGCCTGCGTGGCCTGGACGAGCTTCCGGAGCTCGCGCCCTTCCTCCCGGAGGCGGAGGCGATCGAGGCCGAGACCCAGGAGGGGGTTCCGTCGTTCGACCCGGACGCGCCGGACGCGCCCGGCGTAGAGGACGCAGACGACTAAGACGGAACTTTGATGCGAAGCAGCGGCAGCGGCAAGAGTGGCGGACGCGGTAACTACCGCGGCGCCGGCAACAACCGGGACGAGCGGCAGGGGCAGGGCCGTCCCCGCAGGCCCCGCCCCGAGGAGCGCCGCTACGACGTGGGCCCCGGCGCCTCCCAGGACGGCCCCAAGTCCGGGCGTGGCGGCAGCGCCCGCGGCGGCGCCAAGGGTGGTCCGAAGAAGCCCCAGCAGGGGGGCGGACGTACGGCCCCCGCGCGCTCGCGGGAGTACGAGACGCGCGCCGAGGAGCGCAACCGGGAGCGGTACGCGGGCAAGAAGGACGTCAAGCTGCCCAAGACCTTCCCGGGCGCCGAGCAGGAGGGCGAGCGGCTGCAGAAGGTCCTCGCGCGTGCCGGCTACGGCTCCCGGCGGGCCTGCGAGGAGCTGATCGAGCAGGCGCGGGTCGAGGTCAACGGCGAGATCGTGCTGGAGCAGGGCCGCCGGGTCGACCCGGAGAAGGACGAGGTCAAGGTCGACGGCCTGACGGTCGCCACGCAGTCGTACCAGTTCTTCTCGCTGAACAAGCCCGCCGGTGTCGTCTCCACCATGGAGGACCCGGAGGGCCGCCAGTGCCTCGGTGACTACGTCACCAACCGCGAGACCCGCCTCTTCCACGTGGGCCGCCTCGACACCGAGACCGAGGGCGTCATCCTGCTCACCAACCACGGCGAGCTGGCGCACCGCCTCACGCACCCCAAGTACGGCGTGAAGAAGACCTACCTCGCGGCCATCGTGGGCCCGATCCCGCGCGACCTCGGCAAGCGCCTGAAGGACGGCATCCAGCTGGAGGACGGCTACGCGCGCGCGGACCACTTCCGGGTCGTGGAGCAGACCGGCAAGAACTACCTGGTCGAGGTGACCCTGCACGAGGGCCGTAAGCACATCGTGCGGCGCATGCTGGCGGAGGCCGGCTTCCCGGTCGAGAAGCTGGTGCGCACCTCCTTCGGCCCGATCACCCTCGGCGACCAGAAGTCGGGCTGGCTGCGCCGCCTGTCGAACACCGAGGTCGGCATGCTGATGAAGGAAGTCGACCTCTAGAACGCCTTGCAGTGATCACCATCCCCCTTTATTGTCAGGGTGACGATAAAGGGGGATGGTGATCCTATGTCCAAACGTGCGGCCACCGGGGCACTCGTGGGCCTCGCCCTCGGGGACGCCCTCGGCTACCCGACCGAGTTCAGCGACGTACCGTCGATCCTCGCCAAGTACGGACCCTGGCGGGAGATGGAGCTGCCACGACGCGCGCTCGTCTCCGACGACACGCAGATGACCCTCGCCCTCGGGCGTGGCCTGCGGACCGCCGTGGAGCGCGGCTTCCTCGCCCCGAAGCGGCTGGAGCGGCCGCTGCGCGAGGAGTTCGTGGACTGGTACGACTCACCCGACAACAACCGGGCGCCGGGCAACACCTGCCTGACCGCGTGCGCCCTGCTGAAGGAGAAGGGGCGGGTCTGGCAGGACGCCAGTCAGGTCGGCTCGAAGGGCTGCGGCGCCAACATGAGGGTCGCCCCGATCGGACTCGCCCCCGGTCTGAGCGACGAACAGCGTTCCGGCGCCGCCCAGTTGCAGTCCGCCCTCACCCACGGCCACCCCACCGCGCTCGCCGCCTCCGACCTCACCGCCCACGCCGTCCACCTGCTCGCACAGGGCGTCGACCCGACCGGACTGGTCGGCCGGCTGCGCTCCTACGCGCTCGACCACCGCACCCGGTACGACCACACGTGGCTGGGCGACCTGTGGACCAGGTCCCAGGACCCCAGCCCCGAGCATTTCGTCGCGCGCGGCTGGGACGAGTGCCTGGCGGTCCTGGACCGCCTCCAGGAGGCCGTGCGGACCGTCTCGCCGGAGACCGACCCGTGCCTGGCCACGGGCGCGGGCTGGATCGCCGAGGAGGCCTTCGCCACCGGACTGCTGTGCTTCCTGCTCTTCCCCGACGAACCCGTCACCGCCCTGCGCCGGGCCGCCTGCTCGTGTGGCGACTCCGACTCCATCGCCTGCCTCACCGGCGCGTTCGCGGGCGCCTGGCTGGGCGCGGACGCCTGGCCGGCCGACTGGGCGGAGCGGATCGAGTACCGGGGCGATCTGTTGGCGCTGGGTGCACTCTGGGACGCTTAGGGTCATGATCGACGACCTCGACATCGACCTGAAGCCCGTGGTCGCGGAACAGCCCGACCCCCTGCTGTTCGCGACCGTCTCCGGAGCGCATCTGTACGGCTTCCCCTCGCGGGACTCCGACGTGGACCTGCGGGGCGTCCATCTGCTCCCCCCGGCCGATCTCGTCGGTCTGCGCGAGCCGGAGGAGACCCGCTCGCGGACCTGGGTGCGCTACGGCGTCGAGCTGGACCTCGTCACCCACGACCTGCGCAAGTTCGTCCGGCTGATGCTGCGCCGCAACGGCTATGTGCTGGAGCAGCTGCTGTCGCCGCTCGTCGTGCACACCGGTGACACCCACCGGGAGCTGGCCGCGCTCGCCCCCGGCGTCCTCACCAGTCATCACGCCCACCACTACCGCGGTTTCGCGGTGACCCAGTGGCGGCTGTTCGAGAAGACCGGCGAACTCAAGCCGCTGCTGTACACCTTCCGGGTGCTGCTCACCGGCATCCACCTCATGCGCAGCGGCGAGGTCCGGGCGCATCTGCCCACGCTCCTGGAGCTGGTCGACGCACCCGGCTATGTGCCCGACCTGATAGCCGCCAAGGGCGAACGGGAGCACGGGGCGGCCGGCGTCGAGCCCGCACGCGTGGAGGCCGACGTGGAGCGGCTGCACGCCGTGCTCGACGAGGCCCAGGCCGCCTCAGCCCTGCCGGACGCTCCCGCCGCCTACGACGCCCTGCACGACTTCGTGATACGCGTCCGTCTTCAGGGCTGAGTCCCGGCGCACCCGGTAGAGGAAGCCGGCCACGCGCGCGTGGTCCGGTTCGGGTGGCAGGGGGGTGCGGACCAGAGCCCGTTCCGCCTCCGCCCCCAGCCGGGCCATCCACGCCTCGACCCCGGCCCAGGGCATCTCGCCCCGCTTCACCGCGAGCAGCGGCTCGCGCTGGTCACCGACGTCGATCCGCAGCTCGCCGGTGCGCAGCAGGTCGCGGGCGGACATCAGCAGGCGCAGCAGGTGCATGGCGTGCTTCCAGCGCGGGGCGCCCGTCGTACGGATGCCGGCGTCGAGCTTCCTGCGCTGGCCGAGGGCATAGCGGGTGAAGGTGTCGTAGGCCCGGCGGGAGAGGAAGGCGTCGCGCAGGGACAGCAGCTCCCGGCCGGTGTCGTCCACCCGCTCCACCAGCGGGGAGTGCAGGCACTCCAGGATGTTCGGGTTGCCCCGCAGCGCCAGTTCGCAGAACCGCTCCAGCTCCCAGGAGAACTGCTCGTCCCCCGGGCCCTCGACATGCGTGGGCGGCTTGTCGAACCGCCAGAACAGGGGGGTGGGGGCGAGGAACACACCCCGGCGGTCGGTGTCGCTCGTGTCCGTCGCCAGCCCGAAGGCCCGGGACCCCATGACGCAGGCGTAGACGGTGTGGTCGTTCACCAGGGTCTCGGGCTGCATGCCGGGAGCGTACGCGGATCCCTCACGTCAGGTGGATCGAATTCCCCTCCACCTTGATCGTCTTCGTCGGGAGCGGCCTGGTCGCGGGACCGTGGGCCACCGCGCCGTCCGCGATGTGGAACCTGCTGCCGTGACACGGGCAGTCGATCGTGCCGTCCGCGACCTTGCTCACCGTGCAGCCCATGTGCGTGCAGATCGCCGAGAAGGCCTTGAACTCGTCCTTCTTCGGCTGGGTCACGACGATCTTCTGCTCCGCGAAGACCTTGCCGCCGCCCTCCGGGATGTCGCCCGTGCTCGCCAGCTCCTTCGCGTGGGAGGAGTCGGAGACCGGGGAACGGGGGACCGAGGAGGAGGGCGCCGGGGAAGCGGGGGCCGGGGGAGACGACATGGGAGACGCGGACGCCGGCGAACTCTTCTCCTTGCCGCCGCCGCATCCCACGCATCCCGCGGCGAGCGCCGCCGCGCCCGTCGCCAAAGCCGTGCGCCGCGTCGCGGGCTGGTTCATGTCACCACTCCGTACAGACGTCGAAAAGGGGGATCGAACCGGTGCATACCGGAATATCCGCATCGTCTCAGTGATCGGGCGCGGTGCGCCGTGTCCGCGCGGGCTGACTACGCTGGACGGACCAAGAACAGATCCGCACGTCAGCAGGGAGCGACGCCGTGGCGGTACGAGCGGTCCGGGGGGCCGTCCAACTGGAGCGGGACGAGGCCGGGCACATGGCCGAGCAGGTCGGAGCCCTGCTCACCGCGGTCCTCGAGCGGAACGGGCTGACCGCCGACGACCTGATCAGCATCTGGTTCACGGCCACCCCCGACCTGCACAGCGACTTCCCGGCCGCCGCGGCCCGGGGGCTCGGCATCGTCGACGTGCCCCTCATCTGCGCCCAGGAACTGGACATCGAGGGCGGTATGCCCCGGGTCGTGCGGATCCTCGCGCACATCGAGTCGGACAAGCCCCGAGCCGACATCCAGCACGTCTACCTCGGCGCCGCGGCCGCCCTGCGCAAGGACATCGCCCAGTGAGAACCGCACTCGTCATCGGGACCGGCCTCATCGGCACCTCCGCCGCCCTGGCCCTCGTCCAGCGCGGCGTCGTCGTCCACCTCGCCGACCACGACCCCGAGCAGGCCAGAACGGCCGCCGCGCTGGGCGCCGGCACCGACGAGGCCCCCGAGGGCCCGGTCGACCTGGCGGTCGTGGCCGCCCCGCCCGCGCACGTGGCCGGCGTCCTCGCCGACGCCATGCGCCGGGGCGTGGCCCGCGGCTACCTGGACGTGGCCAGCGTCAAGGGCGGCCCGCGCCGTGAACTGGAGGCACTCGGCCTCGACCTCACGGCGTACATCGGCACGCACCCCATGTCCGGCCGGGAGAAGTCCGGTCCGCTGGCCGCGACCGGCGACCTCTTCGAGGGCCGGCCCTGGGTGCTCACCCCGACCCGCGACACCGACACCGAGGTGCTGAACCTCGCCCTGGAGCTGGTCTCGCACTGCCGGGCCGTCCCCGTCGTCATGGACGCCGACGCCCACGACCGCGCCGTCGCCCTGGTCTCGCACATGCCCCACCTGGTGTCCAGCATGGTCGCCGCGCGCCTGGAGCACGCCGAGGAGGCCGCCGTACGGCTGTGCGGGCAGGGCATCCGGGACGTGACCCGGATCGCCGCCTCCGACCCGCGCATGTGGATCGACATCCTGTCCGCGAACCCGGGCCCGGTCGCCGACCTGCTCTCCGACGTCGCCGTCGACCTGGCCGAGACCGTCGAGGCCCTGCGGGCCCTGCAGTCCTCCGACGAGGCCAAGCGGCGCGCGGGCGGCGCCGGTATCGAGGACGTGCTGCGCCGCGGGAACGCGGGCCAGGTGCGGGTACCCGGCAAGCACGGCAGCGCGCCGCGGGTGTACGAGAGCGTCGTCGTGCTCATCGACGACCAGCCCGGCCAGCTGGCCCGCATCTTCGCGGACGCGGGGCGGGCCGGCGTCAACATCGAGGACGTACGCATCGAGCACGCGGCCGGGCAGCAGGCCGGTCTGGTCCAGCTCTGGGTCGAGCCCACGGCGGCGCCCGTCCTGAAGGAGGCCCTGCGGGAGCGCGGGTGGGCCCTGCGGCAGTAGCACCCGGCCGGGGACTCCCGGTGCGTCCGGACGAGTGAGCCGCACCCAGTAACCTTGTGCAGGGCGCTCTCGCTCCCCGCACCCCGCCAGCACCGCACCAGGAAGGTGTCCCTCCGTGGAAAACGGCGCCGCCCCGACCGCCAAGCCCGTGATCGTCGCGATCGACGGCCCCTCCGGCACGGGCAAGTCGAGCACGTCGAAGGCCGTCGCCGCGCAGCTCGGCCTGAGCTACCTGGACACCGGCGCCCAGTACCGGGCGATCACCTGGTGGATGGTGACCAACGGCATCGACCTGGAGGACCCGACCGCCATCGCGGCCGTCGCGGGCAAGCCGGAGATCGTCTCCGGCACCGACCCGGACAAGCCGACCATCACGGTCGACGGCGTCGACGTGGCCGGCCCGATCCGCACCCAGGAGGTCACCTCCAAGGTCAGCGCGGTCAGCGCGGTGCCCGAGGTGCGCTCCCGGATCACCGAGCTGCAGCGCTCGCTGGCCGCCGGCGCGGAGAACGGCATCGTCGTCGAGGGCCGTGACATCGGTACGACCGTGCTCCCCGACGCCGACCTGAAGGTCTTCCTCACCGCCTCCCCGGAGGCCCGCGCGGCCCGCCGCAGCGGCGAACTGAAGGGCGCCGACGTCCACGCCACCCGCGAGGCGCTGATCAAGCGGGACGCGGCCGACTCCAGCCGCAAGACCTCGCCGCTCGCCAAGGCCGACGACGCGGTCGAGGTGGACACCACCGAGCTCACCCTCGCCCAGGTCATCGAGTGCGTTGTCACCCTGGTCGAGGAGAAGCGGGCCGGGAAGTGAGCCGACCTCCGGTTCCCTCGCCGCGGGGCGCCGATGTCGGGCGGCGCATCGGCGTCGGCCTGATGTACGGGCTGTTCAAGCCGCGGGTGCTCGGTGGCTGGAAGGTACCGGCCACCGGCCCGGTGATCTTCGCCGTGAACCACTCCCACAACATCGACGGCCCGATGGTCATGGGCGTGGCGCCCCGGCCGACGCACTTCCTGATCAAGAAGGAAGCCTTCGTCGGCCCGCTGGACCCGTTCCTGACCGGCATCGGCCAGCTGAAGGTGGACCGCGCCACCGCCGACCGCACGGCGATCACCCAGGCGCTCGGCGTGCTGGAGAACGGCGGAGTGCTGGGCATCTTCCCGGAGGGCACCCGGGGCGAGGGCGACTTCGCCTCGCTGCGCGCCGGGCTCGCCTACTTCGCGGTACGCAGCGGGGCGCCGATCGTGCCCATCGCCGTACTGGGAAGCGCGGAGAAGCCCGGACGGTTGATAAAGGCACTGCCCCCGCTGCGCTCGCGCGTCGACGTCGTCTTCGGTGACCCGTTCGACGCGGGAGACGGCAGCGGGCGGCGTACGCGCGGGGCGCTGGACGAGGCGACCGAGCGCATCCAGAAGCAGCTCACCAGCCACCTGGAAAACGCCAGGCGCCTGACCGGGCGCTAGGCGACACTTGAGTAGTGGATCAGCCCATGCGGGGCTTTTCCACCGATCACCACGAATGAACGACGAGGTACGGACTTCATGAACGACGACATCCAGCCCGGCGACTCGGCTGAGCACGAGTACGACCACGGGGCTCTCGGCGACGCCGAGTACGCGGAGTTCATGGAGCTCGCCGCGGAAGAGGGCTTCGACATCGAGGACGTCGAGGGCGCCATCGAGGCGGCGGGCCACGGTCCGCTGCCGGTGCTCGCCGTCGTCGGCCGCCCCAATGTCGGCAAGTCGACCCTGGTGAACCGGATGATCGGGCGCCGCGAGGCGGTCGTCGAGGACCGGCCGGGCGTCACCCGCGACCGCGTCACCTACGAGGCCGAGTGGGCCGGCCGCCGCTTCAAGGTCGTCGACACCGGCGGCTGGGAGCAGGACGTCCTCGGTATCGACGCCTCCGTGGCCGCCCAGGCCGAGTACGCGATCGAGGCGGCCGACGCGGTCGTCTTCGTCGTGGACGCCAAGGTCGGCGCGACCGACACCGACGAGGCGGTCGTACGACTGCTGCGCAAGGCCGGCAAGCCGGTCGTGCTGTGCGCCAACAAGGTCGACGGCCCGAGCGGCGAGGCCGACGCGGCCTACCTGTGGAACCTGGGCCTCGGCGAGCCCCACCCGGTCTCGGCCCTGCACGGCCGCGGCACCGGCGACATGCTGGACGCCGTCCTGGAGGTCCTGCCCGACGCACCCGAGCAGTCCTTCGGCAGGGCCCTCGGAGGTCCCCGCCGCATCGCCCTGATCGGCCGCCCGAACGTCGGCAAGTCGTCCCTGCTGAACAAGGTGGCCGGCGAGGAGCGCGTCGTCGTCAACGAACTGGCGGGCACCACCCGCGACCCGGTCGACGAGCTGATCGAACTCGGCGGTGTCACCTGGAAGTTCGTCGACACCGCCGGTATCCGCAAGCGCGTCCACCTCCAGCAGGGTGCCGACTACTACGCCTCCCTGCGCACGGCCGCCGCCGTGGAGAAGGCGGAGGTCGCCGTCATCCTGATCGACGCCTCCGAGAACATCTCCGTGCAGGACCAGCGGATCGTCACCATGGCCGTCGAGGCGGGCCGCGCGATCGTCATCGCCTACAACAAGTGGGACACCCTCGACGAGGAGCGCCGCTACTACCTGGAGCGGGAGATCGAGACCGAGCTGGGCCAGGTCGCCTGGGCCCCGCGCGTGAACGTCTCGGCGCGCACCGGCCGCCACATGGAGAAGCTGGTCCCGGCCATCGAGACCGCGCTGGCCGGCTGGGAGACCCGCGTCCCCACCGGGCGCCTGAACGCCTTCCTCGGCGAGCTGGTCTCGGCCCACCCGCACCCGATCCGGGGCGGCAAGCAGCCGCGCATCCTTTTCGGCACCCAGGCCGGGACCAAGCCCCCGCGGTTCGTCCTCTTCGCCTCCGGCTTCATCGAGGCGGGCTACCGGCGCTTCATCGAGCGCCGCCTGCGCGAGGAGTTCGGCTTCGAGGGCACCCCGATCCACATCTCGGTGCGGGTGCGCGAGAAGCGCGGCGCGAAGAAGAAGTAACACCACGAAGCAACGCCGGTACGACGTGAAGGGCGGCACCCGGAGGACCAGGTGCCGCCCTTCATCGTGCGCCGGTCACACGCCCCGGCGCGGCCCCGGGGGCAGCGCCGCCGGCACGTGCTGCATCCCCGTGTCGTGCTGCTGCCGCCCCAGCGTGCCGATCCGCTGCCACTGCGACTGCTGCCGCGCGCTGTAGGCCCCCGCGCTGTAGGCGCTGTACGAGCTGCTGAACGACCCGGCCCGGTGGCCGCCGTAGCCACCCGTACGGTCCGGAAGCTGACCGAAGGGGCTGAACCTCAGCCCCTCCTCCCCGCTCCGGTCCCCCGGCAGCGTACGAAAGCTCTTGACCCACTCCGCGTAGAGCGAGTCGTAGATCGGCGTGGCCGAGGCACCACCAGCCCCTTCCTGCCCCGTCCGTGCGGAGGGAATGGAGGAGAACGATGACCGGCGGGGAGGAGTGTCATATGCGTGCACGTATGTCCAAACGACGGTGCCTTTGAAGAGATACGGGCACCCGAGGGGCGCGAGGAACTGCGCGACCGGCCATAACGCCTCCGCAGCCGCCGAACTGCACGCAGTCCCCGCCCGTCAGCTGCCTCTCACGTCCCCGCGAGAGGCAGCGCAGCGGCAACCAGCTTCCCGTTCGCCGCGGCCTTGTCGAGGGACTCCCGCAGCAGATCCTCCCGCGGCTGCCGTCCGATCGACCCCACCGGCGCCGCGAACATCAGCACCTGCTGGTGCTTGTTGGTGGCGGCCCGCCAGCTGTCCGTCACCTGCAGCGGCTGATGCGCCTGCCACCAGGCGACCGGCTGCCCTCCGCCCGCCGACGGCTGCAGCACCGCGTGCAGCCGGCCCGCGGCGAGCAGCACCGACCAGCCGTGCAGCACCGGCGGCACGGACGCCAGCTCGGTCACCGGCATGAACCCCTGCTCGATGAGGAGCGGAAGGAAGTCGTCGCCGGCCCCGGTGGTGCCCGGCCGCACGATCGGCGAGGTCGGCTCGACGACGAGCGCGGGGTGCAACTCACCCTCGACCAGGACGAGTCCGCTGGTCACGCCGAGCACCGCCTGCTCGGCCGCGGCCTGCTGCGGCGCGCCCGCGGCGTCGCCGGCGATCCCGCCGATGGAGCGTACGGCCCCCTGCAGCTGCTCCTCGGTGACCTGGACGACCTGCGAGGGCAGGCAGCTGGCGTGGGCGAAGGCGAGGACGGCGGTCTCGTCGCCGACGAACAGAACGGTGCTGGTGCGCTCCTGCTCGGAGTCGCCCGGGGTGCGGCAGGACGTGCAGTCGTAACTGCCCGGGGCGTTCTCTCCGGCGAGCAGCCGGTCGGCTTCTTCGTCGCCGATCTCGGCGCGTACGGCGTCACTGACGTCGAGCATGCGCGGCACGGTGGCTCCCTCGGGATGCGGTGCTGGGTCGGCCGGGTGGCTCCCGGCCGATGAGCCCCGGGGTTCCGGGCTCATGAAGAAGACAACGGGTGTCCTGTGGTGGGGGTCACGCCTCAAGGACGACCGGTTCGAACCAAGCAGCGCACACGGTCACCTCATGTGCGGAATCCGCCACTCACGGTCAACTCATCGCCGAGTCAAGGAACTTGGTGAGGTGAGGTGAGTCACAGATCGCTTCGGTTGCTGGTCGACAAATCAGGAAATCAGGGTATGTAGTGGGTGGCTGAAAATCGCCGATACTCGCGGTAACGGGCAACTGGCCTGGAATGACAGTGAGTTGGTTGATTCCGGCCGCTCGACCTCCCTACATTCCTCCGCCGTGTGCAACGAGCACCGCTCGGGTACGTCCGACGGCCGGCACCGGCAGGGCACCAACGCCGGAACCGGCCACGCGGACGGGGCGGGCACGACCGACCGCGGTCCTACGCGGCCAGGCGTGCTCCGCCCGGGGGAGCCCGGGTTCGTGGAGAGGGAATTACATGTCCGAGTGTGCCGATACCACCCGTAGCACCGCCCGTCACGACGGCGCCCGCAAGGGCCGTACGACGGCCGCGCTCGCCGGAGCCGCCCTGCTGGCCCCGCTGGGCCTGCTGGCCGCCACCGGCAACGCCGCAGCGGCGGACAACGGGGTGTGGGACCGCATCGCCCAGTGCGAGAGCGGCGGCAACTGGCACATCAACACCGGCAACGGCTACTACGGCGGGCTCCAGTTCTCCGCCGGCACCTGGCGCGCGTACGGCGGCTCCGCCTACGCCCCGACGGCCGACCAGGCCTCGCGGAGCGCGCAGATCGCCGTCGCCACCAAGGTCCAGCACGCCCAGGGCTGGGGCGCCTGGCCCGTCTGCTCGGCCCGCGCCGGAGCCTCCGGCGCCGCTCCCGCGGCGGCGCACAACGGCACCTCCGGTACGGCGGCCTCCAAGGGCGCGACGACGAAGTCCGCCCCGACGAAGTCCACCCCGGGGAACTCCGCTCCGGGGAACTCGGCTCCGGCGAAGACGCCGGAACGCCCGGCGGCCCACACCGGCCGCGGCGCCTCCCGCGGCGACTACACCGTCCGCGAGGGCGACACCCTGAGCGCCATCGCTGCCCGGCACGGGACCACCTGGCAGCGGATCTACGCCGCCAACAAGAAGGTCATCGGCGACGACCCCGACCTGATCGTGCCCGGCCAGCGCCTCGCGCTCTGAGCCCCGCCCGGTCCACCGAGACAGCCGCTGTCCCCGACGAGGACAGCGGCTGTCCGCATCCCCTGGCAGACTCGCCCCCATGTTGGAGACCTCGGCACGCCTCTTGCGCCTGCTCTCGCTGCTCCAGGCCCACCGCGAGTGGTCCGGCGCCGACCTCGCCGACCGGCTCGGCGTCACCCCGCGCACGGTCCGCCGGGACGTGGACCGGCTGCGCGAGCTGGGCTACCCGGTCAACGCCAGCCCCGGCACCGGCGGCGGCTACCAGCTGGGCGCGGGCGCCGAACTCCCGCCGCTGCTGCTGGACGACGACGAGGCGGTCGCCGTGGCCGTCGGCCTGCGCACCGCCGCGGGCCAGGGCATCGAGGGCATCGGTGAGACCTCCGTACGCGCCCTCGCCAAGCTGGAGCAGGTACTGCCGAACCGGCTGCGCCGCCGGGTGAGCGCCCTCAACGCCTTCACCGTGCCCATGATGAGAAGCGGCCCGCCGGCGACGCCGGTCGACCCCGCGCTGCTCATCGAACTCGCCCACCTGTGCCGGGACGCCGAGCGGCTGCGCTTCGCGTACCGGAGCCACGACGGGGCCGTCGGCCGGCGTACCGTCGAGCCGCACCGGCTGGTGTGCAGCGAGCGGCGCTGGTACCTGGTCGCCTGGGACGTCGACCGGGCGGACTGGCGGACGTTCCGCGTCGACCGGATCACCCCGAGGCCGCCGCACGGGCCCCGCTTCACCCCGCGCGAGCCGCCCGCCGAGGACCTGGCGGCCCATGTCTCGAAGGGTGTCTCCACGCGCGCGTACCCCACGCACTCCGCGGTACGGCTGCTGGTGCCGCTGCACGAGGCCGCCGAGCGGATCTCGCCCTTCGGCGGCACGCTGGAGGCCGACGGCGCGGACGCGTGCATCCTGCGCTCCGGCGCGCCGAACCCGGACATGATGGTCGTTCACGTCATGATGCTCGGCTTCCCGTTCGAGGTGATCGAGCCCGCCGAGCTGACCGAGGCGATCAGGAGGATCCGGGACCGGCTCGATGCGGCTCTGGCCCGGGCCGCGGCGCCCGGCCCGCGGACTGCGGGTGACACCGGCCGAACGCCGGGGACTCCGAGCGGAACCGGGGCAGGGTGACGAAGCGGCTGCCTTCTCCCCGGGCCGTCGCGGGGCCGCGCGCTCGGACGAGGGGCGTATGGCGGTCATGTGGCGAATCCGTGGATTTCCCATGCGGCGTCAGCCGGCCCGGCATCGCTCCGGATTGCGCGGGGAATCAGGCACCGGGGCCCGTCCGGATCCCCGCCTCGGCGCTTTCCGCGAGGTAATTCGGAGAGGTCCTGCGCGGCGCGTGAATTCGGTTCGACCGACCCGGTGAGCGCCGGGGAAACCCCCGTACGTGTGACGGAGTTCGAGGGAATCGCGGGCCGGGAAGCTGTGACAGAAGTGTGACGGGAGTCGGATAGGACTCTTACCCTGCCCTGCGCGGTAGCGTGGCGGCATGGCACCGATTCCCACTCCGTCAGCGGAGCCCCAGGACAGTCCGGACGGGTACGTCGGCCTCGACGCCGCGCACGCCGAGCGGCTCGCTCGGCAGCGGGGATGGTCGACGGTGCGGTCACTGCCGCCGGGCGCGATCATCACCATGGAGTACCGGGTGGGGCGGCTGAACTTCGAGGTCCGGGACGGCCTCGTCGCCCGCGCCTGGAAGGGGTAGCGGGTCCTTCGACCGCGGTCCCCCGTGGCCGGTATGCCAGGGCCCCGTTCCCCACCGTGGGGAAACGGGGCCTTCTTGGTGGCGTGCGGGCGGTGGTGCGTACCGGGCCCGCTGCCGTTCCGTACGTCAGCCGCCCGTCAGCGGGCGGGCCGGCTGGGTGGTGCCGCGCGGTGGGCGGTGGTCGGCGTGCGGTGGGCGGCGGCTGCCCGCCGGGGTGACCGGGGTGCGTTCCGAACGGGTCGTGTGCGGACCCGGGGCCAGATGGGCCGGCCCTCTGGAGGCGCGGGTCGAGGCGACCGGCTCGCGTGCCGGGGCCGGCTGCTCGGCCGGTGTCGCCCGCGGCCTGAGCACCACCGGCGTGAGGGGCACGGCAGGTTCGGGCACGGGGCGGCCGCGGCGGGCGCGCCAGCGGTCGCGCAGGTCGAACAGCGCGGCCTCGGCCTTGGCGATCAACGGCTCGAACCACGGCAGGGCGAGCAGGATCAGCAGGCCCGCGGCCCAGCCCAGCAGGACGTCGCTCAGCCAGTGCGTACCGAGGTAGACGGTCGTGAGGCCGACGCCCAGTGCCGTGATCGCGGACAGTGCCGACAGCCAGCGGCGCGCTCTCGGGGTGGAGGCCAGATAGGCCAGGATGCCCCAGGTCACCACCGCGTTGGCGGTGTGGCCGCTGGGGAATATATCGCCGCCCAGACCCATCTCGTTCGAGCCGATCACGGTCGCGTAGTGCGGACCGAGGCGCCCCATCCCGAGCTTGGCGGCGCCGACCGTCATGTTCAGCAGCAGCAGGGAGGTGGCCAGGGTGAGCAGCGGGCGCAGCGTGTGCTGCCGCCAGGAGCGCCAGCCGAGCCAGGCCGCGACCATCACCGCGGTGGGGCCGCGCTGGCCGAGCACCACGTAGTAGTCGAGGAAGGCGTGGATCTGCGGCCACTGCTGGTACGGCCGGAAGAACATGACCTGCCAGTCGAG
The DNA here is from genome assembly GCF_053598395.1 of Streptomyces sp. NPDC001135. Classification (NCBI taxonomy): domain Bacteria; kingdom Bacillati; phylum Actinomycetota; class Actinomycetes; order Kitasatosporales; family Streptomycetaceae; genus Streptomyces; species Streptomyces sp. NPDC001135. Next base: position 43,171 of record NZ_JBSFKD010000020.1, read on the forward strand.
CCGGACCAGCCAGGACGTGATCACCACGGCCCACACGATCGCCAGGTAGAAGGCCAGGGTCGCGGTGAAGAGAACGACCCGGTGCCGGCTCATCCTTGGCACATCGATGTGGGCCGGTCGTTCCGGCTCACGGTCGAGTCTGGCGAACACCCGGTCCAGACGCCGGGTGAGGTTTCGTTCGGTACGCACCCAATCGACGTTACAGCGAGTGAGCTGTGTTCCCGGTCGTAACAGCGGCTTTGTGATGACGATGTGATGTGGGAAACGTCTCAAGCGAGGCCCGAATTCCAGCGATTTCGCAATCCTGTGACGCTGTTCTCTTCAATTCCTTTGATCATGCCGGGCGTTGTTTATATGGCGCTTATGAATGCGTTAACCCGGTCCTGGAGCGGAATTCTCCGGTGTGTCATCGGCCGTCGAAGATGATCATGGTGGCCCGGAGCCGTTCAGCCAGAAGGCCCCATAGACCGCCGAGCCGACCGCCAACAACGCCGTGACCAGCACGGATCGGGACGTGCGCAGTCGGGCGAGGGCGCAGGCGAGCGGCAGCAGCACCGGGAAGGCGGGCACCAGCAGCCGCGGCTTGGAGCCGAAGTAGCTCGACGCGCCCAGGGCGAGGGCGAGGACGACCCCCGTGTACACCAGCAGTTCGACGGGCTGACCCCGGCGCACGCCGGTCGCGTAGAGCCACAGCAGCAGGGCGACCCCGACGATCAGGCCGACGCCGGCGAGGGCGGACGGAATTGACGTGAACTTGGCGGCCACGAAGCGCGCGAATGCATAGCCGCCGTCGAAGCCATTGCGCCATCCGGCCTGCACGTCCAGGTATCCGAGCGGCCCCTTGCCGGTCCGCTGCCCCACCCAGAGCGCGTAGCCGGCGACCCCGAGCGGCGCGACGGCCATGCCCAGCGTACGCCGCCAGGTGGGGGGCGACGGGAGCCCGGGAGCGTGCGCGGAGGCCTGTGTGCCTGGAGTGGGCGCCGGGGATCGCGTGGCTTCTGGTGCGCCGGGTGTGTGCGCTGAGGCGCGGGGGCCCTCAGGGGCGCTCGGCGTATGCGCCGGGGCGTGTTGTCCGTCCTGGGCGCTGGGTGTTCGCATCGCGCTCCGGTCTCGCACGAACGAGATCACGCCCGCCACCCACACCGCGGCGACCACCGCCGCCCCCACCGGCCGGGTCAGCCCCGCCAACGCGGCCAGGGTGCCCGCCGTGACCCAGCGGCCGGTCAGCAGCGCGTACAGCGACCACGCCGCCAGCGCCGTGAACAGCGACTCGCTGTACGCCATCGACTGCACGATCCCGACCGGGAGCACCGCCCACAGCAGGACGGCGCAGACCCCGGCCCGGGCGCCGTACACCCGGTCGGCGACCGCGAAGATCCCGCAGGCCGCGGCGAGCGAGGTGAGCAGGGCGACGACGAGACCGGCGTCCGCGTACGACAGCGGCAGGACCGCGTGCAGCAGCCGCTCCAGCCACGGCAGCAGCGGGAAGAACGCCAGGTTGGAGTGCACGTCGCCGTTCGGCAGCCGCACCTCGTAGCCGTACCCCAGTTCGGCGACCCGCGTGTACCACAGCGAGTCCCAGCGCGCGGTCAGCAACGTGTACGCGCTCTTGCCGCGCGCGGCGCTCCACACCGCCAGCACGACCAGCCCCAGGGCGCGGACCGCCGCATAGCCCAGGAGGGCCGGTACGGCCCGGCGCAGAAGGGGGGCGCGGGGTGGGGCCGCGCGCGTGTCAAGATCGGTCACGGACTCGATTATCGACCGACGCCGGAACCGGACGGGCCCCCGGGGCGTGGTCAAGAGGGAGCGACGTGGCGTACGCCACATGGGTTCCGTCGTGCGTGTGAGAGGTCCGCCACGTGCCCCCGTGACGAACTCGCGTACGCTGACGAGTCACCCGCGTGGGTTGCGCGGGCTGGAGACACCGCTCCTCTCCGGCCGTACGACAGGGAGTCCCCACCCCGTCGGTCCGCCCCGTCGCGAGGCTCATCTGGGAGGTACGTACATGTCCGGGACGACCACGGCTGCCGTACGGCCGCGCCGTCGGGCGGCCGGGGCCGGTGCGGGCCGCTGGGTCGTCCTCGTCGTCCTCTGCGTCAGTCTGCTGCTCGTCGCCCTCGACGCGACCGTGCTGCACGTGGCGGTCCCCGCCGTCACCGAGGACCTCAAGCCCGGTGCCATTCAGCTGCTCTGGATCGTCGACGTCTATCCGCTGGTCTGCGCCTCGCTGCTGATCCTCTTCGGCACCCTCGGCGACCGGGTCGGGCGCAGACGCGTTCTGCTCCTCGGCTACGGCCTGTTCGGTGTCGCCTCCGCCGTGGCCGCGTTCGCGCAGACGGCCGAGATGCTCATCCTCGCCCGGGCGCTGCTGGGTGTCGGCGGCGCCATGATCATGCCGGCGACCCTGTCGATCCTGCGTCAGGTCTTCCCGGACCGGCGCGAACGCGCGCTCGCCATCGGCATATGGAGTGCGGTGGCCGCCGTCGGCGCGGCCGTCGGACCGCTGCTCGGCGGGTTCCTGCTGGAGCACTTCTGGTGGGGCGCCGTCTTCCTCGTGAACATCCCGCTGATGCTGGTCAGCCTCCCGGTGGGGCGGATCCTGCTGCCCGAGTCGCGCGGTGACCAGGGCGGCCCCTGGGATGTCGTCGGTGCCCTGATGGCGGCCGGCGGTCTCTTCGGTGTCGTCCTCGGTGTGAAGCGGCTGGGCGGCGGCGAGGCGCCGGCGAGCCCCTTCACCGTGCTGCCGCTGCTGGCCGGCGCGGCTCTCGTGTTCTTCTTCCTGCGGCGGCAGCGGCGGCTCCCGCATCCGCTGGTGGACCTGCGGATGTTCCGCCGGCCCGCGTTCAGCACCTCGGTGGGCTGCATCGTGCTCGCGATGCTCGCGCTCGTCGGCCTGGAGCTGATCGCCGCCCAGTACCTGCAACTGGTCCTCGGGCTCTCCCCGCTGCAGACCGGCCTCAGGCTGCTGCCCCTGACCATCGCGGCGATGGCGGCGGGCCTGGCGGGCGCGCGGATGCTGCGCCGTTTCGGGCCTCGCCGGATGGTCGGTTCCGGCTTCTGCCTGACCGCGGCGGCGGTCGTGACGCTCACCGCGATGGGCGGCACGGACAACGCTCCGCTGCTGCTGTCCGGTTTCGTGCTGCTCGGCTTCGGCCTGGAGACCACGCTGTTCGGGGCGTACGAGTCGATGCTCAGCGAGGCCCCCGCGGAGCAGGCCGGCGGGGCGGCGGCGATCGGCGAGACGTCGTACCAGCTCGGCGCGGGCATCGGCATCGCGCTGCTCGGCAGCGTGATGAACGCGGCCTACACCCCGGGCCTGCGCTCGGTGCCGGGCGTCCCGCGGTACGCCTCGGACGCGGCGGGCCACTCGCTGGGCGAGGCCTACGACATGGCCGGACGCCTCGGTGGTCCGGCCGGGGCGGCGCTGCGCCGGGCCGCGCGGGACTCCTTCGTGCACGGGCTGCATGTGGCGCTGCTGGTGAGCGCCGGTCTGTTGCTCCTGGGCGCGGTGATGGCGCTGCGGCTGCCGCGGGTCATGCAGTGCGGGGAACCCGCGGCGGCGGTGGAGCTGCCCGCGCCGAGGGAAGTGGAAGCGGACGTGGCGCAGGCCCGCGTCTCGGTCTGACGTACTGGACGTGCGGGGCACCGCCCCGTAACGTCGGCGGCAAAATGTAACTAGCGGTGCTAGTTTCTTGTGTGCCGGAGGGTGTCCCATGTCCGCGTCCTCGAAGTTGCCCCCCTTCGATCCCGCCGACCCGCTCGGGATCGACGATCTGCTGGAACCGGAAGACCTGGCCGTGCGGGACACCGTGCGGTCCTGGGCGGCGGACCGGGTCCTGCCGTACGTCGCCGACTGGTACGAGAAGGGGGAGCTGCCCGGCATCCGGGACCTCGCGCGCGAACTCGGCTCCCTCGGCGCCCTCGGCATGTCCCTGACCGGATACGGCTGCGCGGGCGCGTCGGCCGTGCAGTACGGCCTGGCCTGCCTGGAGCTGGAGGCGGCGGACTCGGGCATCCGGTCCCTGGTCTCCGTGCAGGGCTCCCTCGCCATGTACGCGATCCACCGGTTCGGCAGCGAGGAGCAGAAACGGGAGTGGCTGCCGCGCATGGCGGCCGGAGAGGTGATCGGCTGCTTCGGGCTGACCGAGCCCGACCACGGCTCCGACCCCGCCTCCATGCGCACCCACGCCAAGCGGGACGGCGACGACTGGGTCCTCAACGGCCGCAAGATGTGGATCACCAACGGGTCGGTCGCCGGGGTCGCCGTCGTCTGGGCGCAGACCGAGGACGGCATCCGCGGGTTCGTCGTGCCCACCGACCGCCCCGGCTTCTCGGCGCCCGAGATCAAGCACAAGTGGTCCCTGCGCGCCTCCGTCACCAGCGAACTCGTGCTGGACGACGTGCGGCTGCCCGCCACCGCCGTACTGCCGCAGGTCACCGGACTGCGCGGACCGCTCAGCTGTCTGTCCCACGCCCGGTACGGCATCGTCTGGGGTGCGATGGGCGCGGCGCGCAGCAGCTTCGAGGCGGCCGTGGACTACGCGAAGGCACGCGAGCAGTTCGGGCGGCCCATCGGCGGCTTCCAGCTCACCCAGGCCAAGCTCGCCGACATGGCGGTCGAACTGCACAAGGGAATCCTGCTCGCCCACCATCTCGGGCGGCGGATGGACGCCGGCCGCCTGCGTCCCGAGCAGGTCAGCTTCGGCAAGCTCAACAACGTCCGCGAGGCCATCGAGATCTGCCGTACGGCGCGGACGATCCTCGGTGCCAACGGGATCTCCCTCGAGTACCCCGTGATGCGGCACGCGACCAACCTCGAGTCGGTGCTCACCTACGAGGGCACCGTCGAGATGCACCAGCTGGTGCTGGGCAAGGCGCTCACCGGACTCGACGCCTTCCGGTGAGCCCCCGAGGGGTGCGGGGCCGGTGAGCGGCCCCGCCTCAGCTCTGGTTGAAGAAGCCGTCCTCGCGGTGGGCGGACGCCTCGCCGCTGATGATCTCCGTGTCGGCGGGCGTCAGCAGGAACACCCGGTTGGACACGCGGTCGATGGAGCCGCGCAGACCGAAGATGAGCCCCGCCGCGAAGTCCACCACGCGCTTGGCGTCGGCGGGCTCCATCGCGGTGAGGTTCATGATGACCGGGACACCGTCCCGGAACAGCTCGCCGATGGCGCGGGCGTCCCGGAAGCTGTCCGGGGTGACCGTGGCGATCCGGCGGCCCTTCTCCTCGGCCGTGTCCGTGGCCACCTTCACCCGGGGGTCCGTGACCCAGGCGTCCCCGGATTCGGTGCCCTCGGAGTACTCGTCGTCGTAGTAACGCTCGTCATCGTTGTCGTCGACGAGGCCGAGCCACGCACTCGCCTTGCGTACCGATCCCATGGACGCCTCCTCTCACAGCGGTCTTTCTTGCTTCCGCATCCCTATGGTCATCCATGATGCGGACGGCGCGCCAAGTGGATAGACGCCGCGCGGGGGGTTTGTGACGGTACTGGTGCACAGGCAATCCGTCGAGAGTCCTTGTACCCCAAGGGTCCTGACACATACGGCTGCTGACTGAGAGTGAAATATGATAGTCGGCGGCGGATGGGTGATGATCGGTGCGTCCGGGTGAACGTCAATCTCGTACCACATCACGAGGGAACGTCGTGTGCGGAATCGTCAGACCGTGCGCTCATCGTGACGGACTATGAGGGCCTCTCCTCCCGGTCCTGACGGAGAATCAGGCCGAGCGGTCCACCTGGTTCTTCAGTTCCGGCGGGCTGATCCGGGACTTCTTGACGGCCGGGCAGGCAGGGTGCAGAGCGTGAGGGGAGGGGGTGCGTGTGAAGGCGGGGGAGGCGGGGAGAACGCGAGTGCGCCCGCTCAGGAGCAGGCGCGGGCAGGGGGTCGGCTCAACAGGAAGAGGACCACACGCGACCGAAGTCGATGTGGGAGCGCGTGACCAGCCACTGCTGTGGATGCATGGGCCAAGTGGAACAGGCATCCGGTTTCCCGTCAACTGACGTGAGACGTACGGCTCAGAGTTCGGACAGCCTTGACAGTGCACCGAAACGCCCGCGTACTCTCAGCGGACGGCCCTGCTGAGGGGCTCGGCCGTACTCGCGCCACGCGGCGCTTCCGTGTGAAGGCACCCACCGTGTTCTGACGTTCCACCAAGCGTCACGGAGCCTTCGCATGTCATCCCATACCCTCGCCAAAGCCCCCACCGCGGCGGACCTGCCCGAGCCCGCTCACGCCCCGCGGATCGTCCCGCGACGCCGGTACGGCCAGTGGGCGGCAGCCGTCGCCGTCCTCGTGCTGCTCGGGCTCGCCGTCAACTCCGTCCTGCGCAACCGGGCGTTCCAGTGGGACGTCGTCGCCGAGTGCTTCACCACGGTCTCCATCCTGCGCGGACTGTGGCTCACGCGGTGGCTGACCGCGGTCGTGATGGTCCTCGGCTTCGCCCTCGGCGCCCTGCTCGCCGCCTTCCGGCTCTCCGTCAACCCGGTGCTGCGGACGGTCGGCTGGGGCCATGTCCGGCTGTTCCGGTCGATCCCGATCCTGGTGCAGCCGCTGCTGTGGTGCACCATCGGGGCGCTGTACCCGCAGGTGTTCGGCGTGCGGACCGCCGACCTGCTCACCCCGGTCGCCGTCGCGATCGTCGGACTCACCCTGCACGAGGCCGCCTTCGCCGCCGAGGTCGTCCGGTCCGGCATCCTCTCCGTGGGCCACGGGCAGTTCGGGGCCGCCCAGGCGCTGGGCCTGAGCCGGTCGCAGCGCCGGCGGCGGATCGTGCTGCCGCAGGCCGTGCGGTCCATCGTGCCGTCCGTCGGCAGCAAGCTCGTCGGCACCCTCGCGGGCACCTCGGTCGTCAGTGTCATCGCCGTCAACGACCGGCTGTTCTCCGCCCAGTTGATCCATCACCGCATCTACGAGGTCACCCCGCTGCTGATGGTCGCGACCCTCTGGTACGCGGTCGTCACCTCGCTGTTCGGCCTCGGCCGGCACCACGTCGAGAAGTACTACGCGCGCGGCACGGAGAACGCCCGATGAGGCCACAGCTGGTGATCGTGGGAGCCGGGCCGCGGGGGACCGGCCTCCTGGAGCGCATCGCCGCCAACGCCCCCGAGCTGTACGCCCGTACGGGCCTCGACATCCATCTGGTCGACCCGTACCCGCCGGGCGGCGGCCGCATCTGGCGCCAGGCCCAGTCACCACTGCTGTGGATGAACTCGCACGCCGAGGACGTCACCATGTTCACCGACGAGACGGTGACCATGGACGGGCCGGTGCGCGAGGGCCCCACCCTGCACGAGTGGGCCGAACTGGACGGCGGCACCTTCGCCGACCGGCAGCTCCAGGGCCGCTATCTGCGCTGGGTGTACGAGCAGGCCCTGGCCGCCCTGCCGCCGGGCGTCACCGTCCACCACCATCCCCGGCGTGCCCTGCGCGTCAGCGGCCCGCGCGAGGGCCGCCAGCAGGTGTGGCTGGCGGGCCGTTCGCGCCCCCTCCTCGCCGACCTGGTGATCCTCGCCATCGGCCACCTCGACGCCGAACCCGACGACGAGCAGGCGGCGCTGGCCGCCTACGCCCGCGAACACGGCCTGGTCCACCTGCCGCCCGACTTCACCGCCGACAGCGACCTGTCCCCGCTGAAGCCCGGCGAGCCCGTCCTCGTGCGGGGCTTCGGCCTGGCCTTCGTCGACCTGATGGTGCTGCTCACCGAAGGGCGCGGCGGGCGGTACGAGGGCGACGCGTACCTTCCCTCGGGGCGGGAGCCGGTGCTCCACGTCGGCTCCCGGCGCGGAGTGCCGTACCACTCGAAGATCGGCTACGACTGGACCGGCGAACGGCCCCCACTGCCCCGCTTCTTCGGCCCGGCCGAGGTGGATTGGCTGCTGGCCCGCCCGGACGGCTTCGACTTCCGGCGCGATGTGTGGCCGCTGGTGGAGAAGGAGCTGGGTTTCGCCCACTACCACCGGCTGTTCACCGCCCACGCCGAGCGTACGGCGATGGCCTGGGCCGACTTCGAGGAGAAGTACGCGGCCGCGAGCGGCCCCGCCGAGGTGCGGGCGCTGGTCGCCGCCGCCGTGCCGGATCCGGCCGACCGGCTCGACCTGGCCGCCCTCGATCATCCGCTGGACGGGGTGCGCCATGCGTCGCACGAGGACTTCCAGGACGGCTTGCGGGCGTATGTCGAGGCAGACCTGAGCCGCCGTCACGATGCCTCGTACAGTGCGGATCTCGGCGTCTTCCTCGGGCTGCTCTCCGTCTACGGGCAGCTCGTGCGGCTCGGGAACACCGGTCCCTGGTGGCACGGCTTCTTCAGCTACCTGGCGTCCGGGCCGCCCGGACCCCGGCTGCGGCAGATGCTCGCGCTGTCCCGGGCCGGACTGCTGAAGTTCGTCGGTGCCGACATGAGCGTCACCGCCGAGGACGGGGTGTTCCGGGCCGCCAGTCCCACCGTGCCGGGCTACTCGGTCGAGGCCCGCGCGCTGGTCGAGGCCCGGCTGCCCGAACCCACCGTCGGGCGGGCCCGCGACAGCCTGCTGCGCGAACTGCACACCGACGGCGCCGCCGAGACCCCCGAGGGGCTGCTCCGGGTAGATCCCGGCGACGGCCGGATCCTCGACGGGGCCGGGCGACCGCACCCCCGGCGCTTCGCGCTCGGCCCCTACACCGACGCCCGCACCCCCGGCGCCTTCACCCGGCCGCGCACCGGCGGTGCCGCGTTCCGGCAGAACGACGCCACCGCCCGGGCGGCACTGGCCTTTCTGAGCGCCTCACACGTAAGGGAACCCGCGCGATGAGCGTCATGGTCGACATCAGGTCCGTACACAAGGGCTCCGGCTCGCTGACGGGGTACCGGCGTGCCGGGGGCGGCACCGCCGAGCGCCGTCGTGGGCGCTCGCCGTCGCGGCCGGGACAAGGGGTGCGGAGGCGTCGGGCATGAGCAGACTGCTGTGTCTCGCCGCCGCCGTCGACCTGCCGGACTGCTTCGGTGCCGAACCGTACGTCGAGCTGGTCCGGCTCGCCGAGCGTGGTGGGCTGGACTTCGTGACGCTGGACGACTCCTTCGCCCGGCCCGGCCCCGACGCGCTCGCCGTGCTGTCCCGGGCGGCGCCCGCGACCCGGCGCATCGGCCTGGTCCCGACCCTCACCACCACCCACACCGAACCCTTCCGGGTGCAGGCCGCCGTGGCGACGCTGGACTGGGTCAGCCGGGGACGGGCCGGCTGGCGGATCGGCGTGTCCGCCGGCGAGGGCGAGGCCCGGCTCTTCGGCCGGCGTCCGGCGGCGTCCCCCGAGGCGCTGTGGGACGAGGCGGGCGACGTAGCCGACGTCGCCGCGAGACTGTGGGACAGCTGGGAGGACGACGCCGAGATCCGGGACGTGCCGACCGGCCGCTTCCTGGACCGGGACAAGCTGCACCGCGTCGACTTCACCGGCGGCTCCTTCTCGGTCAGGGGCCCCTCGACCGTGCCCCGGCCGCCGCAGGGCCACCCCGTCCGCGTGGTCGACGCCACCGAGGTCCAGGCCCGTACCGTCGCGGCCCGGTACGCGGACGTCGCCCTGATCCGCACCGCGACCCCGGCACAGGCCGCCGCCGTACGCGACGAACTGCGCGGCCGGGCCGCCGGGTCCGGGCGGGACCCCGACACCCTGCGGACCCTGGTGAGCCTGCTGGTCGACCTCGGTGACGGGGAGTACGCGGCCGAGCCCGGACACGGGGGCGGCGGTCCGCGGCCGACCGTGCGCGGGCCGCTGTACCGGGGTGGCCCGGTGGACCTCGCCGAGCTGGTCGCCGGCTGGCACGCCGACGGTGTCACCGACGGTTTCCACCTCGTGCCCGTCGAGCCGCGCCGTGACCTGGAGCGGCTGGTCAACGGCACGGTGGCGGTCCTCCAGCACCGCGGCCTGTTCCGCACCTTCTATCCGGGCAGCACCCTGCGCGAGCACCTGGGCCTGGCCCGGCCCGCCAACCGGTACGCCATGACAGGGGGAACGTCATGACCGTACGACGGCAGATGCACCTGGCGGCCCGGTTCCCGGCGGCCGACGACACCGCCCTGTGGACCGATCAGCGGCCCGGCGCGCAGATCGCGTTCGCCTCCTACGAACGCCTCGCCCGCACCGCCGAACGCGGACGGTTCGACTTCCTGCTGCTCGCCGAGGAACTGCGGTTGCCCGAGCACCGGGGGCGACCGCACGACCTGGACCCGGTGGGCCGGCCGGAACCGGTCGCCGTACTGAACGCGCTCGCCGGGGTCACCACCCGGCTCGGGCTCGCGGCCGGCGTCAGCACCGCCTTCGGCGAGCCCTGCGAACTCGCCCGCCGGCTCGCCACCCTGGACCAGCTCAGCGCCGGCCGGGCGGCCTGGCACACGGTGACCGACACGGACGCCCGCGCCGGCGCGAACCTCCGTCCCGGCGGCCATCCGGACCCCGGCGCCCGGTCGGAGGAACTCGTCGAGGTGGTAAGGGAGTTGTGGGACTCCTGGACACCCGACGGGACGCCCCGGCCGTTCGCGCACCGAGGCCGGTGCTTCGACGTCGCGGGCGAGTTCCCCCTGCCGCGCTCCCCACAGGGGCATCCCGTGCTCATCCGGGCGGGGGAGTCCGAGGAGGCCCGGGAGTCAGCCGCGGCCTCGGCCGACGTGTACCTCGTCCAGCACGGCACTCCGGAGGAGGCCCGCACCCGCCGCGCCGACGTCCAACGGCGGCTCGCGGCGTACGGCCGCGTACCGCGGGACCTGAAGGTCATGCCCGCGGTCACCGTGGTCCTCGGGGACACCGCCGCGGAGGCGCAGGAGCGGGCGGCCGGGATCCGCCGGCAGCTGATCACCCCGCGGTACGCGCTGTTCGCGCTGGAGCGGATCTGGGGGACCGACCTGTCCGCCTGCGATCCGGACGGCCCGTTGCCCGAGAGCGCCCCGTCGGCCCGGGACGGCGAGACCCTGGTGCTCGCCGAGCGGTGGCGTGCGCTCGCGCGGGAGAAGGGGCTGTCCATCCGGGAGACCGTGATCGAGGCGAGCGGAGGGCAGTCCTTCGTCGGCACCCCCGACGCGGTCGCCGCCGAACTGGACCGCTACGTCCAGGAGGGAGCCGCGGACGGCTTCCTCCTGCTCCCGCAGCTCGCGGACGGGCTGGAGGAGTTCGTGGACCGGGTGGTGCCGCTGCTCCAGGAGCGCGGGGCGCTTCGCACGGAATACCAGGGCGGCACTCTCCGGTCGCACCTCGGGCTTCCGTGCCCGGTATGGAAGGGTTGAGCACAGATGAAAGGAACCGACGGCATGACGACGGGCGCGTCCGAGGCATGGCAGCAGTGGCACGACCAGCGTGTGGAGACGGTCGCGGCGCCGTACGGGCCGCTCGCGCTGACCGCCACCCACTGGATCGAGGACCATCCGGAGGGGCGACTTCCGGACATTCCCGGGACCTGGGTGGCGGACGGTGACGGTGTTGTGCTCACGGCCGCCGAGGCCGACGGACTGACCGTGGACGGGCGGCCCTTCGCGGGTGAGGTCCGGCTCGCCGCCGACCTCGGGCCGGCGGCCGGGGCGCGGGTCGCGGTGGCTGAGAAGCGGCTGGTCGTGCTGGTCCGCGAGGGCGTCTGGGGGGTGCGGGTCCACGACCCCGGGTCCGAGGCCCGGCGCGCCTTCAAAGGCATCCACGCCACCGCGTACGACCCCCGCTGGTCGGTGCCGGGGCGGTTCACGCCGTACGACGGCACGCGCACCGTGCGGGTCGGCAACGCGGACGGACGTGAGCGCGGGCTCGCCCTCTCCGGTGAGCTGGCCTTCGCCCTGGCGGGCCGGGAACTGACGCTGCGGGTCGCCCAGCAGGGCGACGGGCTGCTGTGGGCGGTGTTCGCCGACGCCACCAGCGGCGACACCAGCTTCCGGTTCCGCTTCCTGTATCCGTCCGCACCGGACGCCGAGGGGCGTACGACCGTCGACTTCAATCGTGCCCAGCTCCCGCCGTGCGCCTTCGCCGACCACTTCATCTGCCCGTTCCCGCCGCCCGGCAACACGCTGGACGTGGTGATCGAAGCGGGCGAGCGTGCTCTGAGCTGACGTCAAGAGGGTGCTGCGTAAGAGTGGTTTAAAGTCGGACGGCCGAAAGGCACTCTTGTGGCGACCGGTCGTTCGGCCGAATACTCCCCCTCAGCGCTTGTCAGGGCATGCATGTTCGGAATCCGGCCACATCCCTGGCTGCGACTCACGGGCCCCGACCCCACGCGGGCCCCCGACTTCCCCTGGGAGGGAACGAAAAGTGAGGATCAAGCGCACCACTCCCCACAGCGGCACCGCGAGACGGACCCGGCTGATCGCCGTGGCCACCGGTTTCCTGGCCGCAGCGGCGTTCGCCGCCCCCACCGCGAACGCCAGCGACGACGGCCACACGTTCAGCGCCGCCCAGCTCAGCAAGGTCGACGAATCCGTCCTCCAGGCCGACGTACCCGGTACGGCCTGGGCGGTGGACAGCAGGACCGACCGCGTCGTCGTCACCGTCGACAGCACCGTGTCCAAGGCCCAGATCGCCGAGATCAAGCGGCAGGCCGGCGCCGACGCGGGCGCGCTCACCATCAAGCACACACCCGGCAGGTTCAGCAAGCTGATCAGTGGTGGCGACGCCATCTACGGTGGTTCCTACCGCTGCTCGCTCGGCTTCAACGTGCACAGCGGCAGCACCTACTACTTCCTGACCGCCGGTCACTGCGGGCAGGTCGCCTCCACCTGGTACAGCAACTCCAGCCACAGCACGGTGCTCGGTACCAACGTCGGCTACAGCTTCCCGGGCAATGACTTCGCGTTGGTCCGGTACACCAACTCCTCGGTCTCCCACCCGAGTTCGGTGGGGAGCCAGTCCATCACGAGGGCGGCCACGCCGTCCGTGGGCACGACCGTCTACCGGCGCGGTTCCACCACCGGTACGCACAGCGGCCGGGTCACCGCGCTGAACGCCACCGTGAACTACGGCGGCGGTGACGTCGTCTCCGGGCTGATCCAGACCACGGTGTGCGCCGAGGGCGGCGACAGCGGTGGTCCGCTGTACGCGGGGACCGTGGCGTACGGGCTGACGTCCGGGGGCAGCGGTGACTGCACCTCCGGCGGTACGACGTTCTTCCAGCCGGTGACCGAGGCGTTGGGCTACTACGGGGTCACGCTGCCGTAGCGAGTCCGGCCCCGGCTTCCTCGAAGTCCCCGCACGCGCCGCGCGTGCGGGGACTTTTGGCTGCCCGGCAGGGGAGGGCGAAGCCCGGCCAGGGAAGAGAACAGGCCATGCACTGTCGTGACGTTCCGCTGCGGTGCACTTGCATCCGGTGTTTGCAGTGCGAATTCCCAGGCGTGGCCGTGGCCGGTCGAGCAGGTGGGGGTGCGCAACCCCACTGTGCGCGCGTCCTGAAGTCAACCTTGTGTGCTCCCTGTGCCCTTCGGAAGAGTGGACGCTCGTCAACCAGCCTTCCGGTCCGTCGAGTCCCCACAACTCGCGGGCCGTCCCCCCACAGGAGGACGTGAGTTGAAGCACCGACGCATAACCAGGCGGCGGGCCGCCCTGGCCGGGGCGGGAATCGCCGCACTGGTCGCCGCGGGTGTCACCTTGCAGAATGCGAACGCCAGCGAGCCCGTGAAGTCCGCTCCCCAGGCGCGGGTCCTGTCCGCCCCGGCGGCTGGAAACCTCGCCTCGACGCTGCTGAGCCGCCTCGGGTCCGACGCCGCGGGCAGCTACTACGACGCCTCGGCCAGGAATCTCGTCGTCAACGTGGTCGACCAGGGTGCCGCGAAGGCCGTCGAGGCGGCCGGGGCCAAGGTGAGACTCGTCGCCAACTCGCTGGCCGCACTCGACGGCGCGCGGACGACGCTGAAGAAGGACGCGACCATCCCGGGGACGTCGTGGGCGATCGACCCGGTCAGCAACAAGGTCGTCGTCACCGCCGACAGGACGGTCTCCGGCGCGCAGTGGGCCAAGCTGGGCAAGGTGGTCGACGGGCTCGGCGGCAAGGCCGACCTGAAGCGGTCGAAGGGGCGGTTCAAGCCCTTCATCGCCGGTGGTGACGCGATCAACGGGTCGGGCGGGCGGTGCTCGCTCGGCTTCAACGTGGTCAAGGACGGGCAGCCGTACTTCCTGACCGCCGGGCACTGCACCGCGGAGATCTCCAGCTGGTCGGACTCCGGCGGCAAGGAGATCGGGCAGAACGCGGAGTCCCACTTCCCCGGGACCGACTTCGGGCTCGTGAAGTACACGGCGCAGGCGGACCACCCGAGCGAGGTCGACCTGTACGACGGGTCCACCCGGAAGATCACCGGCGCCGCCGAGGCGACGGTCGGGATGAAGGTGACGCGCAGCGGGTCGACGACCCATGTGCACGACGGTACGGTCACCGGCCTGAACGCCACGGTGAACTACCAGGAGGGCAGCGTCAGCGGTCTCATCCAGACCGATGTGTGCGCCGAGCCCGGTGACAGCGGGGGCTCGCTGTTCTCGGGGAGCAACGCGATCGGGCTGACCTCCGGGGGCAGCGGTGACTGCACCTCCGGCGGGGAGACGTTCTTCCAGCCGGTCACCGCTGCGCTGTCCGCCACGGGGGCGAAGATCGGCTGACACGCTCGACTGCGCCGCGTGCCGCGGAGCCCCGTCCCCGGGTGTGCGGGGGGCGGGGCTCCGCGGTCTGTTTGTGCAGGTGAGGGGCAGGCCCCGGGATGTCGTACACACGTTCGAGAATGGGGGTATGGTGGAGGTGGAAGTAGGGAACTGATGTTCGAGAGCTGTTCGGGGCTCGCTAGTGCGGGAGGTGGGTGTGCCGGGCTTCGCGCATCTGCACACCGTCTCCGGGTTCTCCCTGAGATATGGGGCATCCCATCCGGAGCGGCTGGCCGAGCGCGCCTCGGAGCGGGGGATGGACACCCTCGCCCTGACCGACCGGGACACCGTCGCCGGTGCGGTGCGCTTCGCCAAGGCCTGTGCCGGGGTGGGGGTGCGTCCGGTCTTCGGGGTGAACCTGGCCGTGGCCGAGGCGGAGGCCGTACGGCGCGAGCGGCGGAAGGTGCCGGTGCGGGGTGGCGCCTTTGTCGACGAGTCGGCTCCTCGGGTGACCTTTCTGGCCCGGGACGGTGCCCGGGGCTGGGCTGATCTGTGCCGGATCGTCTCCGCGGCGCACACGGGTGCGGGTGCGCCCGAGCTGCCCTGGCCGGACAACCACGGTGACGGCCTGGCCGTGCTGCTCGGGCCAGGCTCGGACGTGGGGCGGGCCCTCGCCGCGGGACGTCCCGATCGGGCCGGGAGGCTTCTCGGGGCGTGGCGTGAGGTCTACGGTGACGCGCTGCGCCTGGAGGCCGTGTGGCAGGGGCGTACGGGTACGGGGCCCGGGTCCCTGCGGCTGGCGGCCCGTACCGTCGGGTTCGCCGCCGAGCAGGGGGTGCGGCCGGTGCTCAGCAATGCCGTCCGGTATGCCGACCCCGGGGCGGGACCGGTCGCCGATGTGCTGGATGCCGCCCGCCGGCTGGTTCCGGTCGACCCGCGCGGGGAGCTGGACTCCGGGGAGGCGTGGCTGAAGGACGCGCGGGCGATGGCGGGGATCGCCGAGCGGGTGGTGGAGGCCGCCGGGTACCGGCGGGAGGCCGCCCTGCGGCTGCTGGAGCAGACCCTGGCCACCGCCGAGGGGTGCCGGGTCGATCCCGAGGGGGACCTCGGTATCGGGACCGTGCACTTTCCCGAGGCGCATCTGGTGGGCGCCGGGCGGCGTACCGCCCAGCGGGCCCTCACGTCGCGGGCGGTGGCGGGGATGCTGCGGCTCGGGTACGGCGAAAGGCGTGCGTACTGGGAGCGGATGCACCACGAGCTGGACATCATCGCCCATCACGGCTTTGCCTCCTACTTCCTGACGGTCGCCCAAGTGGTCGACGACGTACGGAAGATGGGGATCCGGGTGGCCGCTCGCGGTTCCGGCGCGGGCTCCCTCGTCAATCATCTCCTGGGTGTCGCGCACGCCGATCCGGTCGAGCACGGGTTGCTGATGGAGCGCTTCCTGTCCAAGGAGCGTGTGGTGCTGCCCGACATCGACATCGATGTGGAGTCCGCTCGGCGGCTGGAGGTCTACCGGGCGATCATCGGCCGGTTCGGCACCGAGCGGGTCGCGACCGTGTCCATGCCGGAGACCTACCGGGTGCGGCATGCCATCCGGGATGTGGGTGCCGCCCTGTCCATGGACCCGGCTGAGATCGACCGGGTGGCCAAGTCCTTTCCGCACATCCGGGCCCGGGACGCGCGGGCCGCGCTGGAGGAGCTGCCCGAGCTGAGGCAGCTCGCGAGGGAGCTGCAGCGGGAAGGGGAGCGGTACGGCAGGCTGTGGGAGCTGGTCGAGGCGCTCGACGCCCTGCCGCGCGGAGTCGCCATGCATCCGTGCGGGGTGCTGCTGTCCGACGCCTCGCTCCTTGCCCGTACGCCGGTGGTGCCGACCAGCGGTGAGGGGCTGCCGATGTCGCAGTTCGACAAGGAGGACGTGGAGGATCTCGGGCTGCTCAAGCTCGATGTGCTGGGCGTGCGGATGCAGTCGGCCATGGCGCACGCGGTCGCCGAGGTGGAGCGGGTGACCGGGGAGCGGGTCGATCTGGACGCGGTGCCGCAGGGGGATCCGGAGACGTACCGGCTGATCCGGTCCACCGAGACCCTGGGGTGCTTCCAGATCGAGTCGCCGGGGCAGCGGGATCTGGTGGGACGGCTGCAGCCGAGTACCTTTCACGACCTCGTCGTGGACATCTCGCTGTTCCGGCCCGGGCCCGTCGCCGCCGACATGGTGCGGCCGTTCATCGAGGCGCGGCACGGCCGGGCGCCGGTGCGTTACCCGCACCCGGACCTGGAGGAGGCGCTGAAGGGGACGTACGGGGTCGTCGTCTTCCACGAGCAGGTCATCGACATCGTCGCCGTCATGACCGGCTGCGGGCGGGGCGAGGCCGACCGGGTGCGGCGCGGCTTGTCCGACCCGGAGGCGCAGGGGCGGATCAGGGTGTGGTTCGCGCAGGCCGCGGCGGCTCGGGGGTACAGCGCGGAAACGATCCGGCGGACCTGGGAGATCGTGGCGGCGTTCGGGTCCTACGGGTTCTGCAAGGCGCACGCGGTCGCCTTCGCCGTGCCGACGTACCAGTCGGCCTGGCTGAAGGCCCATCACCCGGCCGCCTTCTACGCCGGGCTGCTCACGCACGATCCCGGGATGTACCCGAAGCGGCTGCTGCTGGCCGACGCGCGCCGGCGCGGGGTGCCGATCCTGCCGTTGGACGTGAACGTGTCCGGGGTCGCCCATCGGATCGAACTGGTGTCCGAGTATGGGAAGTGGGGACTGCGGCTCGCCCTCTCCGACGTGCACGGCATCAGCGAGGCCGAGGCCGAACGGATCGCGGACGGGCAGCCGTACTCGTCGCTGGTGGACTTCTGGGAGCGGGCACGGCCCAGCCGTCCGCTGGCCCAGAGGCTCGCCCAGGTGGGGGCGCTGGACGCCTTCGGTGCCAACCGGCGGGATCTGCAGCTGCACCTGACCGAGCTGCACCGGGGTGCCCGGGGCGGTGGCGGCGGGCAGCTCCCCTTGGCGGGCGGACGGAGGACCGCCCCGGCCGGGCTGCCGGACCTGACGTCGGCGGAGCGGCTCAGCGCCGAGCTGGGTGTGCTGTCCATGGACGCCTCGCGCAATCTGATGGACGACCACCGGGAGTTCCTCAAGGAGCTGGGCGTGGTCTCCGCGCGCCGGCTGCGCGAGCTGCGGCACGGTGAGACCGTGCTGGTCGCGGGCGCCAAGGCGGCCACCCAGACCCCGCCGATCCGCTCCGGCAAGCGGGTCATCTTCTCCACGCTGGACGACGGCACGGGCCTGGTCGATCTGGCGTTCTTCGACGACTCGCACGACGCCTGCGCGCACACCGTCTTCCACTCGTGGCTGCTGCTGGTGCGCGGAGTGGTGCAGCGGCGTGGTCCGCGCAGCCTGAGCGTGGTGGGTTCCGCCGCCTGGAACCTCGCCGAGCTGGTGGAACTGCGTGCCGAGGGCGGCCTCGACGAGGTGGCGGCGCGGCTCGCCGTGCCGGTGGCCGAGGGTGCGGGCGCGGATCCGACCGGTGGGCGGCGGATCCAGCTGCCGACCGGATACGAGATGCATCCGTGGGCCGATCTGCGGCCCGCGGGGCAGGAGGCCTCACAAGGGCCCGCTGCCGTACGGAAGTTGTGGCACCAGAGTCCGGGGAGTGCGGGATGACCATTCTCTGCGTACGTTTCCAGCTGCCGCCGATGTACGAGGCGGCCCTGCCGGGGCTGCTCGGGCTGCTGGAGGACTTCACCCCGGTCGTCGAGGCGCTGCCCCCGGACGGGGCACTGGCCGATCTGCGCGGGGCCGAGCGGTACTTCGGACGCGACGCGGTGGAGCTGGCCTCGGTGATCCGGGTGCGGGCCCTCGCGCGGTACGGCGTCGACTGTGCGATCGGCGCCGGTCCGGGCCCGATGCTGGCCCGCGTGGCGCTGTGCGACGCCCGGCCCGGGGTGACGTGTGCCGTACCCGAGGACCCGGCCGGCATCGCCGCCTTCCTCGCCGAGCGGCCGGTGTCCGCGCTGCCCGGCGTCGGCACGGCGACCGCCCGCACCCTGGGCGAGTACGGCCTGGACACCCTGGGCCTGGTCGCCGCCGCGCCGCTGTCCACGCTCCAGCGGCTGATCGGCGCCAAGGCCGGCCGCGAGCTGCGCGAGAAGGCGAGTGGCGTCGACCGGGGCCGGGTCGTGCCGAACGCCGTCTCGCGGTCGCTGACGACGGAACGCGCCTTCGGCATCGACGAGCTGGACCCCGGCCGGCACCGCGGGGCGCTGCTGTCCGCCGCCGGGGAACTCGGCGTCCGGCTGCGCGCGGTGCAGAAGATCTGCCGCACCCTGACCCTCACCGTGCGCTACGCCGACCGCTCCTCCACCACCCGCAGCCGCACCCTGAAGGAGCCGACCGCGCACTCGGCGGCCCTGACGAAGGCGGCCTACGGCATGTACGAGGCGCTCGGCCTGCAGCGCGCCCGGGTCCGCGCGCTCACCCTGCGCGCCGAGGGCCTGGCCCCCGCCGACCAGGCCTCCTACCAGCTCACCTTCGACCCCGTGGACGAGAAGGTCCGCCGTATCGAGGAGGTCGCGGACCGCGTGCGGGCGAAGTTCGGGCCCAGGGCGGTGATGCCCGGGGCGCTGGGAGGTGACAGCGGCTCGACGGCCGTCAGTTGGCCCAGGGTGGCGTGATCCGGGTGCCGTCGGCCAGCTCCGCCTCCAGGCCGATGGAGGTGGTGACCCAGGACAGCGCGGTGTGATCGGTCGGGTTCTCCACGGCGAGGGTCGCACCGGGGTTGACGATCACCGTGTCGCCCGCACCGATGCGGTCGGTGCGGCCGTCGAGGGTGATCAGCAGTTCGCCCACGAGCAGATGGAAGATCTCCTCACGGCTGACGGTGTGGGCGGGCGCCTTGGTGCCCGCCGGGATCTCCCCGCGCCAGGCGCACAGTTCCTTGCTGCCGGCGAGCGGGGTGGCGTACGAGACGAAGCGGGCGCCGTGGATCTCATGGGTCGTGGCCTGCGCTGCACGGACGACGGGCATGGCGGTGATCTCCGTTCGAAGTGGTCAACTGGCTTGACTATATGGTCAAGCCGCTTGACCAACATGTCAAGGGTGTTTCAATGCCCTCGTGCAGAACTCCGAAGCCATGGCCCTGTCCGCCGCCCTGCTCGCCGTCGCGGGCGACCTCACCCAGCGCATCCACGACGGGGTGGTGGCGCGCGGGTTCACCGATCTGCGGCCGGCGCACGGCTTCGCCTTCGCGCGGCTCGCCCCGGACGGGGCCACCGTCACCGAGCTCGCGGCGCACCTCGGGGTGACCAAGCAGGCCGCGAGCCAGCTGGTGGACGAGGTGGTGCGCAAGGGGTACGTCGAGCGGCGGCCGCATCCGCAGGACGCGCGGGCCCGGCTGGTCGTGCTGACCGAGCGCGGGTGGGCTTGCACCCGGGCGGCGGAGGGGGCGGCGGCCGAGGTCGTGGGGGTGTGGGCCGAGCTGCTGGGCGAGGGTGAAGTACGCGCGCTGGGGCAGCGTTTGGCGCGGATCGCTCCCTGTGGTCCGATCAAACCCGCCTGGTGACGGTCCGTCGGCGTTCGGCGGCGCTCTGATTACCACTGCAAGTTTTTACTGACGCGTAACTTCACACCAGTGCTACTCGCCCGTAACTTGACGAGTGAACAGCATCCTCGTGATCCGGATCACACGGTAAGGCCCCCACCTGCCTTGAGCCGCAAGGAGATCACACGATGCTGCCCTGGAAGCGCATGCTCAGACCCCTCGCCGCACTGCTCCTCACCACCGCCGTCGCCGCCGTTCCGGCCGCCACCGCCCACGCCGCCGACGCTCCCAGCAGCGGCTGGAACGACTTCTCCTGCAAGCCCTCCACCGCCCATCCCCGTCCGGTCGTCCTGGTGCACGGCACTCTGGGCAACTCGGTCGACAACTGGCTGTCCCTCGCCCCGTACCTGAAGGACCGCGGATACTGCGTCTTCTCCCTCGACTACGGCCAGCTGACCGGAGTCCCCTTCTTCTACGGCCTCGGCCCCATCGACAAGTCGGCAGCGCAACTGTCCGCCTTCGTCGACAAGGTGCTCGCCGCGACCAGCGCCCCCAGGGCCGACCTCGTCGGCCACTCCCAGGGCGGCATGATGCCGCGCTACTACCTGAAGTTCCTCGGCGGAGCCGCCAAGGTCAACGCCCTCGTCGGCCTGGCCCCGGACAACCACGGCGCCACCCTGAGCGGCCTCACCAACCTGCTGCCGTACTTCCCCGGTGCCGGGGACCTGATCAAGGCCACCACCCCCGGCCTCGCCGACCAGATGCCCGGGTCCGACTTCCTCACCAAGCTCAACGCGGACGGCGACACCGTCCCCGGAGTGCACTACACGGTCATCGCCACCAAGTACGACGAGGTGGCCACGCCCTGGCGGAGCGACTACCTGAGCGGTTCCGACGTCCACAACGTCCTGCTGCAGGACCTGTGCCCGCTCGACCTCTCCGAGCACGTGGCGATCGGCCTGTTCGACCGCATCGCCTTCCACGAGGTGTCCAACGCGCTCGATCCGGCCCACGCCACCCCCACCACCTGCGCGTCGGCCTTCAGCTGACGTGCCGCCGGGGCCTGTCCGACCTGAGCCGCCGGACAGGCCCCGGAACCCTCACCGGCGGTGGGCGCCGCCCGCCGCGCGCCGCCGCACCGACAGGAACAGCGCCGCCGAACCGAGCGCCAGCGCCGCCGCGCCGCCGATCGCGACGTACGAGGTGCCGGCGGAGGTGCCGGTCTCCGCGAGGTTCTTCGGCGCACCGGCCGCCACAGGGGCGTTGGGGGCGCTGGAAGCGGCGGTGGGCCGCTGCGCGGGCCGCCGGGCCGGGACGGCCGTGTCGTCGCCGCCGTGCCCGTGGTGCCGCATCGTCGACTTGTCGGCACCGTCTGCGATCTGCCGGTCGGAGGGCGCCGAAGCCGTCGGAGCGGGACCGGTGCCCGTGCCCTGCGTGCTGCCGCCGAAGTCCACGTCCGAGCAGGAGTAGAACGCCTCCGGACTGTCCGAGCGCTGCCAGATCGCGTACAGCAGCTGCCGGCCGGACCGCTCGGGAAGCGTGCCGGAGAACGTGTAGAAACCACCCGAGGCGACCGGGTCGGTGACCGTGGCCACCGGGCGCCGCAGATCCAGCTCCGACCAGGACAGCGGCTTCGCGGGGTCGTAACCCGGCTTGGTCAGGTACACCGTGAACGTGCCCTTGTGCGGAGCGGTCACCCGGTACTTGAAGGTATACGAGCCGCCGTGCACACCGGTGGCGGGCCAGTCGGCGCGGGCCAGATCCAGCCCCTTGAACTCCGCGTTGTCCGCGCTGCACAGCTTGCCGTCCGGGATCAGCTTCCGGTGCTGCCCCGCGGCGTCGCCGATCCGGATGCCGTTCCAGTCGTACAGCGCCTGCGTGCCGCCGGCCGCCACCGCCGCCCTGCACGCGGCCGACTTCGGGCTCTCCGGTCCCTCCGCGTAGCACTGCGAGACACGGCTGACCGGGTCGCCCATCGAACCGTGTGCGGAAGCCGGGGCGGCGGCGAGCACGGTCAGGGCGATCGGCGGCACACCGAGCACGGCGACGGCGGCGGTCGCGCGGCGGGCACGAGCGGGCATGCGGAACTCCTCGAAAAACGGTCCTGCGGGGGCTGGATCCCGTGGGGGCGATCCGAAGCTAGCCCCAAGAAACCGCGAAATCGCCTGCTGGAGACGGGTCGAGGGGATCCTTATGGTGCCGTTAAGGCCGGACTAACCGGGGGCTGAGGAAGGGGAGGAGGAAAACCGGGCTACCTGTTCGGGGTTGCCGGGGTGCGGGTGGATTTCCCGCGTCCACAGCACTGAGAGTCGCACGCCGCTGTCGCGCGGCGCGCAGGCAGTGGCGGACGACCTCGGCGGCACCGTGCACGTCCTCGCGGTGCGCGGTGCCGCCGCGGGCTTACCGGATCACGGCGTCCCAGCCCGGTCCCAGCAGCCGTGCAGCACGCTCTCCAGATGGTGCCTGCCCGCCGCGTCGATGTCGAAGACCTGGAGGGCCCGCAGTACGCCGAGCGCCTCCGCCGCGTCGACCGGGCCACCGTCCGCGGCGGCTTCCACCGCCGCGAGGAGGTCGCCGGCGCTCATGCCGTCAGCCGTCATGAACTCGGTGACCGCGCGGTAGGCGAACCACTGCGGTGTGCGCGGCATCAGTCCGGCCAGCGCCAGGAACCTCTTCGCCCCCTCGGGATCCTCCAGACCGGCCGCCGCCCGGCGCAGGGCCTCGTCCTCGGGAAGTCTCGCGAACAACCCGGCGGAGAGCCGGTCGATGAGCAGGGGCCAGCCCCCCGTGGTGTCCCGCAACTGCTCCATCTGGGCGTCGGAGGTGAACGCCTCGTTGTCCTGGGCCCAGGCGCGCAGTCCGTCCGGGCTGAACCGCCGCAGGGTGAGCACCTCGATCCCGGCGGCGTCCTCGAGCCCGCCCCCCGTGGCCTTCGACCACAGGGAACTCTGGTCGGGGCCTGCGATGATCACCGCCGAGCGGGTGACACCGGCCCCCTCGGGGATGCGGCCGACCGCGTTCTCCAGCGTTTCCAGACAGGCGTCGTCACGGGGCGACTTCTCCGTCAGATCCGACACCACGACCCGCTTGCGGCCGGGCACGCCCTCCACGAGGTGCCGGTCGAAGTCGAACCGCTTGGCCACGTGCGGCATCTCCCACCCGGTTGCCTCGGCCACGTCCCGCAGGGCCGCGGCGACCCGGTCGACGCCGGTCGCGGGTGTTCCGATGATCAGTCGGGCCTGGTTGCCGTGACCAGGCAGCAGGTCCGCGATCTGGTCGGCGGTGAGCGGTGAGTGCGAATGGCCGTTGCTCGACCGGTGGCGCGCCTCGAACCGGCTGAAGTGTTCGGGCACCTTCCGGTTGGACGCCTGCGCCAGTTCGGCCTCCACCGTTCCCAGATTCCCGATCATGCTGAGGGCGTTGGCGCTGCGCAGATGCCAGCCACGGTGGTCCGGATCGGGAGCGAGCACCCCGAGCCCCTCCATCTCCGACAGGTAGGCCCGGAACCGGTCCGTGTCCAGGTTCTCGAAACCCTCCTGCCACCAGTACGTGCACTCCTCGCGCAACTGCACCTGGCTGAGCCGGGCGTCCAGACCGTAGTGGTGCGCATGGTGGGCGACCACGTTTGCGATCACGTTGTACCGAGGATCGAGCCGCAGCGTGTCGTGGAACGCCTCGGTGATGCTGAACCGGAGGTCCTTGTCCGACTGGACCGTCTCCACGTCGGCCCGGGTGATGGTGTACGGCGGGCCGGACGCGGTACCGGTCCGCTTCCCGTGCATGGTCTGCACCAGACGGTGCCCGAACATCTGCAGCAGGAACGGCTGGTACGAGCAGTGGCCGAGGATGCGGTGCACCAGTGCGGGCTCCTCGAACCGGTACCCCAGCGCCGCGAGCGGCTTGGTGAGGAGGTCGACCGCGTCCTGCGCGGGCAGCGGGCGGATCACCGTGGGGTTCTGGGAGAGATGCCCGAACGGGCTGTTCTCGGCGATCTTCGCGTAGCGCTGCACGGAGTGGAGGCCCGCGAAGACCACTTTCACCCGGTCGTCCGTGTCTCCGCCCAGATCGCGCAGGAGCCTGGTCTCGGTGAACTGCGGGGAGTCGGACTCGAAGAAGCCGTCCGCCTCGTCGAGCATGATCAGCAGTCTCCGCTTCGGGTCGTTGCGCAGCCACACCTGGATGTCCGCCAGGACGTGCTCACGGGTGAGGACGGAGCCTGCCTTGACCTTGCGGGACGGAATGAACTCCTCACGCTCCAGCAGCCGGCGCCCGATCCGGTCCCAGACCACGGACGGCGGAGCGTTGGTGCCGGTGAACGTCGAGTCCAGGGAGATGAGCAGGCTGAGCCGCGCACCCTGCAGCTGTGCCTCGTACTTGCGTCCGGCGGCCTTCAGCAGGGCGGACTTGCCGAGGCCGCGCCCACCGAACACCACCTGTTCCCCCGTGGTGCTGAGCACCTCGCCGAGTTCCTTGTCACGGCCGTAGAACATCTCCTCGGCCACCGGAGCACGCTTGCCCATCACATACGGATTGACCGCCGAGAAGGGCAGCAGCACCCGCATGGCGGAGTCCAGCCGCTGGTTGCCGCAGGCGGCCAGATGCGCCAGGGCGGCGTCGTCGAGCACCACGAGGGCACGCCGTCCGCCCGCGCACTGGGCGGCGAAGACCTCGCGATCACGCACCGGCAGCGTGCCGAAGTACGCGACCAGCAGACCGTCGTCGTTCGGATCCTGCTGGATCCAGGACATCAGCCGCTCCGACGACGGCCGGTCCCACACCAGCATCACACGCAGGCTGCCGCGCAGCCCGGACCCGAAGACCGGCACCAGGGCCGACCCGGTGTACTCGATCGCGGGTACGTCGATGAAGCGGTAACTGAGGGAGCGCGGCGTGTCGATCCGCTGGGGGAGCTTCTTGCTGCCGTAGCCGATCAGCCGGAGCGCGGGCATCAGCAGCTCGCTCTCCCGGGCCCCGTGGGTGCGCTCCCGGCCTTTGCGCGCGGCGAGGTTCGCCCAGCCGGCGAGCGCCTGCGCGGTCTGCTCGGCGATCTCGGGAGACAGCGAGGAGTAGTCGAGGGCCGACAGCCCCAGGTAGCGCTTGCGCTGCCGGACGGCATCGACCAGCTCGCCGCAGACCCCCGTGTCGGCCATCGCCAGCGGGACGTCCGGGAAGAAGGCGGCGAGGCTCCGGTCGGACGCCTGGATGTCGGGAATGCCCTCGCCGTTCACCAGGTGGGAGATCAGCTCGTCCGCGGTGAGGAGATCACCGGCATCGATCAACTGCTCGACCCGCTCCTGGTCTTCGCGGGGCAGGCCGTCGATGTCGCCGAGCCGGGTGCGCAACTTGGCGGCATGGCCCGCCCGGGCCCGGTTCAGCTCCTCGGAGAGAGCCACCAGGGTCCGGCGGACCACGGCGAGATCACCGTCGGGCCGGGGCTCGGCGTCCCGCAGCCGCCGTTCGAACTGGCGCTCCTGATCCTCGTTGAGCGCGCCGTCGACACGTGCGTGCCGCAGTGTCTCCTCCAGACGCTCGCGCCTGTCGCTCAGCTCCTGCGAGACCCGCCGGCCGGCCTCCGCGACGTGGGTGAACAGCTCCTCCGACGGCACGCTCTGCGGCGGCAGGAGCGGAAGCTGCCGATTGCCCCACAGGTCGAGGATCTGGCGCGCGGTCGCGAACATCTCGCCGGACACCTGGGCCCGCACGGCCTCCTCCCAGGAACGGCCCCCCGCCTCCACCAACTCGTGGACGGACACCTCGGCGGGCGGCTGAATGGCGCCGGCTTCGCCGACCACGGTGCCGGGGAGCCTGAGGAGCTCAGCCCGCAGGGCGAGTTCGGTGGACAACTCCGTCTCGTCGAGCTGCGTCTCCCCCGCCAGGAGGGCGAAGGTCGCGGAGAGGGAGGAGACCGTGGCGCCCAGCGCGGCAGCCGTGAGCAGGTCGGCCGCCACCGCCTGCTCCCGGACATCACGCAGGACGTCCTCACGGAGCCCGAGGACCACGGCGCGCATCTCATGCACCTGGTCGGCGCTCCAGTCCGTGTCGCGTGCGCTCAGCTGCTGCATCTGCCGCACCCAACGGTCGACGAGGGTGAGGCTCTTCGCGGAGTGGCGCAGCAGATCCTGGCGGGACGGTCCCTCGAGCCGCATCCGGGCGCCGGGGGACATGAACTCCCGGTCCGCCTTGTCCAGCGTCGACTGCAGGACCGACGGCTCACGCAGCTCCCGCACCCTGAGCGCGAGCGAGTCAAGACCCTGCCTGTCGTTGTCCGCCGCCTGCCGCAGCAGCGAACCGATCAGCCCCTTCTCGGCATCCCACCAGCTGCGGGCGATCTTCTGCCCGCGCGGGAACCGGATGGTGGGCACCTGTTCGAGGTGCTGCCGGCACTCGTCCCGGGCATCCTCCAGGCCCCGTTCGAGTTCCGCCCGGTCGCGGGCCAGGGCCAGGGGCGGGGAGTGCAGGAGCAAGGACTTCAGGGCACGCTGGGCCACCTCGTCGGCCACCCGGGCCAGGCTCGGTGGTACGCCGCCGGCCACCCGGCTCAGCGAGGCCCCGACTTCCGGGTCACCCGTCACCAGGACGGTACGCAGCAGCGACGCGGTGGTCAGCGCCGCGGCGGGGCGATCGTCCGCCAACGCGTCGATGGTGGCGCCCGCCAGCAGGTCGCGCATCTCGGAGAGGCTTTCGCTGCTCGCGGAGTGCACGGCATCCGCGCAGGCGGCGAGCTGCAGCGCGGTGATCCGATGCGGTGGTTCGCCCAGGCGGACGGCGAGTTCGGTGGCAAGGCCGAAGCGCTCGGCCGAGACGAGTCCGGCGAGGGCGTTGCGGGCCTCCGACCGCCCGGCCTGGGGCTTGGAAGCCGTGGACGTGTTCGGCGGCGGGACAGGAGCCGTGTCCCTCTCCGGGGCACCCGTGGTGGCGGAGGAGAGGCGCGCCGGGGCCGATCCGGTGGTCCGGGGCTCGGGCGTCGACGTCCGGGGGACGACCTCGGCGGCGGGCGTCCCCGCGGGGCCGGTCCCGCGTCTTGTGGCTTCCGGCTGTCCGCCGTCGTCCGGGTCCGTGTGCTGCTGCGCCCCGCCGTGCGGCGCCGGCGAAGCCGCCGCGGTGTCCCGTGCGGCCGACGGGGCCGGGCGGGGGGACGGCAGGGGCGCGGACGGTGCGGACGCGGCCGGAGGGGGCGTGTGCGATGCGGTGTCCGACACGGTGGCCCCCAGCCTGAGTTCGCTGTAGCGCCCGGCCGGATACGCCGCGCAACGGCCTTTCGCAGCCGTGGCCAGCAGCGCGAGGACGTCGTGCGGATCGTGGCCCTCCGCATGGCTTTCCACCATCGTCAGCAGCGCGTCGAGGGCCTCGGCGTCCACCCGGTCCGTCGCGTCCCAGTCGTCGGTCCGGGCCAAGGCGTCCGCCCGGTCCCGTGCCGTGGCCAGGTCCTGGGCGAGCGCGGGATCGTGCGCCACGCACTCCAGCTGTGCCGTTCTGACGAGTCGTCGGCGCAGGCGGTGGGTGGACAACCGGTTCAGTGCCGCGTCGGTCGCCTGCTGGATGTGCGGCAGGTCGGCCACGGCGGGTGCCGCCCCGTGCGCCTCCAGGCTCCGGCCGGCGGCGTCGAAGGCCTCGGCCACCTCCCACAGCGCGTTCAGATCGTCGGTGGACGGCCGGGCCCCGGCGGCGACGGCCTGCGCGGTACGGCGGGCCGGTTCCGCCGCGGCGTTCAGCGCGTCGGTGACGTGTGCCAATGCGGATTTCAGCTGGTCCGCGTCGGGCGGTTCGGCAGGCAGCGGATCCGGCGCGTCCTTGTCGGCGGCGGCGGCGTCGTCGGCGGCCGTGCCGGGGCCGGCGCCCGCGTCCTGATCGGGTGCCGCGGACGTCTGCTGAGCCAGCTCCACGATCCGGTGCGCCGCTTCCCGCACGGCCTGGACCGGGACGTCCGCCTCCGCCAGCCACGGCTGCTCCAGGGCCCAGGCCCACAGGGGCGCGTCCTCGGCGCTCGCCCTGAGCTGCGACCAGACCGTCAGCTGCAACAGAGCCGGGCTCCAGCGGTGGGTCAGCGGCCCATGGAGGTCCTCCGACGGCCCGGCGGCGGAGCGCCGGCCGGCCCGGACCAGGTCGTCCAGGACGGACTGGCTCAGATGCCAGGCCGCCTGGCGGGCGCGGGGCGCTTCCGGATCGCGCCGGATGCGGGTCAGGACGTCATGGCACAGGGCACGGTTGACCTTGGTCCCGTCCACGGGAATACGAAGGGCGCGGAACAGACGGCGCCGCCACGGTATGCGCGTCGAGTTCAGCGCGTATTCGACGTCCGACTCGCTCAGACGCAGCAGCGCGAGGGCCATCGGGGACGGGCGTGCGTCCAGGCAGCCGGTGAGCGCGGCGGACAGTTCCTCCAGGGCCGCGAGCAGTTCCGGAGGCACCTCCCGTCCGTCGCGCGAGCCGAGGTCGACAGGGTAAGGCGTGTCGCTCTGCCCGCCGGACACGGCGCGGGACGGGCGAGGATGGCTCATAGGGGCTCCAACCGGTGGTGCGGGTCGTGCGGGTGTGTCGGGGGTCGCCGAGTCAGCGGCTCCGTCTGTGCGGGCGTACATAGGTGAATCCGTCCGGCAACTCGGCGGGGCCGCTCAGCCGGAACCTTCGGTGGTCCTCGCGGTACAGGGCGCGTTGCTCCCCGGTGGCCTCTCGACCGAGGTGGCCGATGCGCCGCAGGAATCCGGCCACCCTGTGCTCGCGCACGGAACGGTCCACCGGTGTCGGCGGGACGGGGAACGCCCCGGGGGCCCCACCGCCCGGCGCATCGGCGCGGTGCGGCCGGTAGCGGACGAGTTCCACGACCGGCTCGCCCGGCCGGGGCGGATGGTGCGTGCCGCCCTCGGCATCCCGGCTGCCCCAGGAGACGGTGAGCCGTTCGGTGCCGAGCAGCTCGGTGAGGGCTCTCTCGATCCCCTCGGCCTCGACGCCGTCCTCGCCGGTGACGGCGCCGACGGCCGCAGGCACCTCCGACCTGGCCAGCAGGGCGCAGCCGAACCGGTCCAGCAGCCCCAGCCTGCGGATCGCGGTCAGGACCTGCACGGTGGTCAGGGACCGGTGCTCCGCGACGACGGCACCGGCCGGGTCCGTCTCGGCGTGCAGGCCGTTGGACCCGTCACGGGTGAGCACTCTCGGGTCGTAACGGTGCTCGATCAGTTCGCCGTCGACGGTCACCGGCTGCGGCAGGAGGGTGGTCCGTGTGTGCATCACCCTGCTCCCGCGCTGCCAGGCGAACGTCAGCCAGATACCGGGGAACAGGTCCAGCGGCCACGCCAGGCCCTCCAGCCGTGTGCCCCCTCCGCCCACCGTGACGCGCGTGTCATGGCACGACTGCTCGGCCGGCAACTCCCGCCCGTCGTGGTGGAGGAGGACCCTCACCGGACCCTGCGGAGCACCCGGCGCGAGGAGCTCGCCCGTGACATGGGCGGGCAGGGGCAGGCATTCCTCCAGGACGTGGAACAGCCGCAGCGGTTGGGCCCACTCGACCTGGCTGTCGTTCGCCACGAGGTCGATGGGGGAGCCGAGTCCGTTGTCGTCGGCCCACAGCGGGGGGCGTGCCGCTTCCGCCGTGTCGACCAGCGGCTCCCCCGCGCCCGGGGGCAGCCCGGGGCCCGGGTCCGGAGGAGCTTCGGCACCGGGGTCCGGGAAGGGCCCGGTGCCGGTGCCGCGGTCCCGCTCGCCGGCCGGGGTCCCGGGGTACGGCGGTGCCGTGGGCGTGAGGGACGGCCGCGCCCGATGCCCGGGCCCGGCCGGGAGGCTCTCCGCCCAGCCCCGCCCGGCGGGCTGGTCCACAGCGCCGTGCGGGGGTTCGGCGCCCGCGCCGCGCTCCACGAACTCGGCCCGCCATATGCCCCCTCCCTGCCAGCGGTCGTCCAGGCTCACGCGGACTCCGGACGCAAGCAGCCCCGTCGTCTCGTCCTGCTCACGACGCGCGCAGTCGGACACCACGGAGTTGGCGTGGCAGACAGCCAGCGGATACGCCGTGCCGTGAAGCTGGTCCTGCCACTCGCGATGGGACAGCAGCGCGGCGCCCAGCGCGGTATAGGCGGGTCTGGGGCGCGGGGCACCGGTACGGCGCCCTGCCCGCGGCAGCGCGGCGCGCGCCGTGGAATCGGCCAGCCGGGCCAGGTCGTCGCGGCCCAGGGGGCCGGGGTCCGCCAGCCGCCGGGCCAGCGAGGCCCGGGTGAAGGTGTAGTCCCCCCACATCCTCGCCCCGTGCAGCTCCGCCAGAGCCTGACGTACGGTGCCCATCAGCCCTTGGACGGCCGCCAGCAGCTCCGCGTCCCCGGCTCCCGGCGCGAGCAGCAACGGCAACGGTGTGGGCACCAGAGCGCTGGTGAGCTGGTCCCGGCCGCGTGTGACCAGGTAGCGGGCATAGTGGTCGGCATCGCTCAGGTCCGCGTCCGCCCACGCGTAGCGCGCCTCCACGACGAGGTGCCCCAGGTCGTCGGTCTGTCGCCGGCGGCGCAGCCGCTGGAGGCGTTCCCTCGTGGGTGCCAGGTCCTGCCCGAAGGCAGAGGTGTCGAAGACCAGCCGCTCACGCAGGACGGGCGTCTCGTCGGGGGCCAGCAGACCGGGGCCCTGGGCACCGGCCGGCGCTCCGGACAGCCAACCCGGCGCCTCACCGTAGGGGCCGAGGGCGGCGTGGGCGCCCTCCTTGTAGACGACCTCCGCCGGGAGCAGGTCACCGCCCGTCCGGATGTTGATCATCGCGCCGACCGGCAGCGCCTCCACGCTGTCACCGAGGGCCACCGACGGGAAGTCCTCGAAGTCCAGGGGGCCGCCCACATAGCCGCCGGCCTCCATGTCGTACCCGAAGTAGACGGCGTTGAAGGCCACGGCCGTGTGCACCGGGACCGTACGGTGAGCGACGAGCGCGGCCAGATGGGCCAGCAGCCCGTCACGCGCCGCCGGTTCGCAGGCGTCCAGACCGGCGAGCATGTCCCGAGTGATCAGCGGATCGTCGTCGTACGGCCGCCACACGGCATCGGTGACCCGCGGCAACGCACTTGTCATGCGGTTCCCTCCTTCCCCGCCGAGAAAGCCCCCGTACCGACCGGCGGGACCACGCGCCACCATCCCCGCGAGGACGTCACACGCCCGGCCCGCGCCAGCCGCTCCACGCTCTCCTCCACCGCACGCAGCGGAACGTCCGCGTGTGCTCCGAAGTACCGGCTGCCCACGAGCGCCTGGGGCAGCCGCACCCGCCGGCCCATCCTGGGCGAGTACGAGCTGTCCTCGCCGCGCAGCGCCCGCCAGACGCTTCGCGCGTGCACTCCGCGCGGTACCGCCCAGATCAGCCGGTGGACCTGTTCGTCCAGGCGCCGCAGCCGCGCCTCCGGCCGGGCGTCGCTGTCGATCGGCCGGGGCCTCGGCGTGAGCAGGGCCCTCGCCGGCGCCGGCATGACCTCGCCCGCCGGCCAGTCCGGCCGGCCCCAGCAGGCACCGCAGCGGTTCGCCTCGGTCGTGCAGCAGCCCTCGGGCAGCTCGGTCACGCCGAAGTAGTCGGCGAACTTCCGGTGCGCGCAGGTCGCCGAGTCCTCGAAGAAGTCGCGCAGCCGGGCGATCTCCGCCGCCGCGCGCCTGGCCCTCCCGGACACGGCGGCCAGGAAGCCCTCCGGCAGACCGGTCTCGTGGACGTGGATCCCGGTGACCCAGTGACGGCTGGGCGCCGCCGACACGTCCAGCAGCCCGCGGTCGTGCAGGTCACTGAGCAACTGCCAGGTGCTCGCGGGACCTTCCGCCAGCTCCCGGTAGCCGGGGACCCGACCGGGCAGCAGACCGTCCAGTGACGCCACATCGAGCCGCGCCCTGCCCAGGCCGTGCCCGGCCGACGGCGACTCCGGGAGGCCGTTCACCACCTCCAGGACCGCCAGGACGACCGCGTCCTCGTCGTGCCCGGGGAGCAGCTCACCCCGTCGTACCCGGCACACGGGGGGAAAATCGCCGTCGTCGGTCACCGCGCCCAGCCGGGAGAGCTGACCGAACGCCCGCATCACCCCCGCCACATAGGTGTCCGTCACGCGGGCCGACCGCGCGTCCCGCTCGCTGATCCGTCCCGCTCGCACGTCCTCGCCGATCAGCCGGTCGACGACGGCGCGGGCGTCCAGCACCCCGTCACAGGCCAGCACCGCGCGCCCCATGCGCCGCAGGAGCCCGGGGTGCAGATCCTGCCCGGTCATGAAGGCGGCCGTGCGCAGTCCCCTGGAGGTCAGCAACGCGAGAGCGGTGTTGGCGGGAGCCGCGGGCCCGGCAGCGGTACCGCTCCCCGCGACATCACGGCCTGCCCGCCCCACCTGCTGGTAGAGCGACGCCAGGTCGGTAGGGACCGACACACAGAACACGGTGCGCACGTCGTCGCGGTCGATGCCCAGGCCGAAGGCGGAGGTCGCCACCACCACCAAGGGGGCGAAACCCTCCTCGCCCAGCCGCGGGGCCTCCCGGAACTCCGTCATGACCGCCGACTTCTCGGCCTGCGTCAGCCTGCCGTGGAAGCGGCGTACCCGCACCCCCAGGTCACCGACGTACTCCTGGAGATGGGCATGGAGGGCGACCACCTCCTTGACCGTGAGGCAGTAGAACACCGCATGCCCCGTCAACGCCTCCAGGACCTGCCGGGCGAGTCCGGCCACCACGGCGGGACCCGACCGGTCGAGGGAACGGCGGAACACCGCGAGTTCCGGGCGGACGGGGTTCTCCCGCACGGTCACCAGGCCGCCGTCGTCCACCGGCCGCGTGGCCTCCCGGCGAGCGGCCTCGCTCCCCGGTGGCGGGGGCTCCTCGGGCACGTCGAACACCCCGCTGCGCAGACCGGTGTGCACGGCGTGGTTGGCGGTGGCGGTCAGAGCGGTCACCGGAACCGCGTACCCGTGCCGCAGCTGCCGGAGGAACTGTTCGACCCGCTGCATGCTGGGCCGGAAGTCGTCCCACTGGACCATCGTGTGTGCTTCGTCCAGTACGACGCGGCTGAGCGTGCCTGTCGTTGCGGCGGCGCGTATCAGTTCTCGGAAACGGCGCTGGCAGAGCCGTTCCGGACTGACGTAAATGATCTTGATGTGGTGATCGGCCCGCCCCAGCAGGTGGTCCGCGACCTCCGTCTTGCCCGCTCTGCTGCTCGACTCCCGCAGCGGTGCGATCAGTGCCCGGACGGCACCGCCGATCGACCGGTTGAGCTCCAGCGCCTGGTCCTGCATCAACGCCACGAGCGGGCTGACGACGAGGGTGACACCGGGCAGCACCAGGGCGGGGAGCTGGAAGGTGAAACTCTTGCCGTATCCGGTCGGGAGCAGGCCGAGGACGTTGAGCCGCCGGGCGACCGCCGTGATGACGTCGCTCTGGGCGGGCTTGAGCCGGAACCGGCTCGGATCGTCCATGAGGCGGAGCAACCCGGCCACTTCCGAGGCGCGTCGGAGCACCTCCTCCTCGAGCCGACCATCGGCCGCGAGCTTGTGGGCGTCGTCAGCCGACAG
Source organism: Streptomyces sp. NPDC001135 (assembly GCF_053598395.1). Lineage (NCBI taxonomy): Bacteria > Bacillati > Actinomycetota > Actinomycetes > Kitasatosporales > Streptomycetaceae > Streptomyces > Streptomyces sp. NPDC001135. The sequence continues at coordinate 76,754 of NZ_JBSFKD010000020.1, forward strand.
CTCCAGCTGCCTGATCCGAAGGGTCTGCGGCAGCAGAGTGTGCCGCAGAAGGGCGTCGGGCTCGGACAGCTCCCGCACCCGCTGAGGCGACAGCAGTCCGTGCCGGGCGTAGAACGCCCAGATGCGCGCCCAGCCCTCGGCCATGGTGACGACGTTGCCGGCGCCCTGCTCCCCGGTGAGCGGGTCGGTGCGCAACAGCCCCTCGTCGAGGCTGCCCAGGAACGCCCGGCGATAGGCACGACGCAAGGCCGTGTGCCCGGCCAGCTTCCGGTCGCTGATGACGACCACACCCCGGTGGCGCTCCGACCGGATCAGACGGCCCACGGCCTGGCGCAGCTGAAGGGCCGCGAGCGGAATGTAGTAGTGCTCGGTCGCGTGGGCGTCCGGGTCTTCCCGGCCCATGGCTTCCGCCCGCGCGCGAACGGCGGCGCGCCGGGCCTCCACCAGCGGTGCCGCGAAGGGCGCGAAAGGCAGCTTGTTGATCCAGACGAGCCGTAGCCGGTGCTCGTCCGACACGTCCACGCCTTGCCACAGTCCCTTGGTGCCCACCAGGATCCCGCCCCCGTCGGCGGGTTCGGTGAACCCTTCGACCGCGCGGGAGTTGCCCAGCGCCAGCGCATCGACCACGTGTGCCGGGTCATCTCGCCGGCGCAGCTCGGCCGTCAGGAACTCCACGATTCCCGCCGCCGTCGACCGTGCCGTGGTCAGAACCAGCGCACCGCCGTCCGTCCCCCCGCCGCCCGGGGCGGGCCGCACCAGTTCCGCGGCATAACCGCCCAGTTGGTGAGCCACCGTCCGCATGGCGCCCTCCTGCTGCTCCGCCCAGGAGGGGAAGTCCGAGAAGCAGACCAGTTCGGCCTGGCGGCGCAGGTCGAAAGGGGTGTCCACGCACAGGGTCGCGAGGCCGGTCAGACCCAGCCGGCTCATGACGAAGTCCCAGCTGCCGGCGACGCGCAGGGTCGCGGACACGTAGTAGGTGCGGGGGAACGAGCCCAGGAACCGTCTCCACCGGGCGTCCGCCGGCAGTTCCACGGGGCTGGTGGACACCCGGAACCGGTAGTGGCGCAGCCCGGCCAGGGGGATGGCCAGCTCTTCGGCGTGCACGATCCGAGGGGGCAGCGGTGGAGGAAGCAGGGCGGCCTGGACGGCGGGAACGTCGTCGGACAAAGGCACGTCGTCGGCCGCGTCACCCATGTCGGCGTCGCCGTCCGGTTCCTCCTCTTCGGCACCGGCGACCACGGCCTCGACTTCCACGGCCTCGACTTCGGCCCCGGCGACCGCGGCCCCCGCGGACACCTGGGGGCGGGCCGCGGCGGAGTCCTCCGGGGGGAGCGCGCCGAGCACGTCCTGTGCGTCCGCCAGCAGCACGTCGGCCGTGTCACGCACCTCCGCCACCCGGATCTCAAGAGCCGACAGCGCCTCCGCCGAGAAGAAGTCGGATGTGGCTGCGTGCGCTTGACCGTAGGCGGCCAGTGCCCGCTGCAGCCGTGCGGCCAACGAGGCCAGCCGGCGGATCAGCGCCAGCAGGACCCGGACCTGTCCAAGTCCGGTTCCCCCGCCGTAGGGGCTGGCCAGGGTCACCGCCCGCGAGCCGACGACGGACGCGTCCAGCCCGCCCAGTGCGTCGAACGCACGGGCTGCTGCCTGCGGGAGCAACTCATGGTCGAGCAGCGTTTCCAGCTCCGCCGCGGCGTACGCCACCCGGTCCCGGGCCGGCCCGGAAGCCGCGTCCTTCAGCCAGGTCCGGCAGGACGCGGCGAGCTGCTCCACGGCACCGTAGTCCAGGGAGACGGTCAGGGCCGAGGTGGCGGCGTCCTCCAGCAGGTGCGCTTCGTCGACGATCAGCATCGTCTCGCCGGGCAGGGACCGCAGCTCCTCCAGATGGGCCAGGAGTACCGCGTGATTGGCCAGGATCAGCCGATGCGAGGCGATGGCCTCGCGCACGCTGCTGGTATGAGCCGCCAGCGGTGTGGCCGCGGTGGCCGCGTAGTCCCCGCCGGTCTGGGAGAGCGACTGAAGCCAGAGGGACAGCTGTGCCCCGCAGTACGTGTCGAGAAAGGCGGGGACGTCAACGGGGTCCACCGAACGCGCTGTCCAGGCTTCGGGCGGACACGGTGTCGCGATCAGCCGCAGCAGAAGGAGTACCGCCAGTTCCCGGAACCTTTGGCGTACCACGAACCCCGCGTGGCCGCGAGCGCCCGTGCCGGCACCGAGGGCGGTCGCGTCGGACAGGGCGGTGGTCAGCGCGCGCAGGGAGAGCCGGTTCGCCTTGCCCTTCACCAGGTCGGCGGCCTGTAGCAGGCCTGGCACGGCACGGCTGAGGACGTCGACGTCCCGAGCGATCTGGCGCTGGAGCTGCTTGGTGTACGTGGCGATGACGACGCTGCGGCTCTCGTCACCGCCGAGCCAGTCCATCGCGGCGGCCAGCACGGCGAAGCTCTTGCCCGTCCCGGTCGGCGCCTCCACGAGAGCGGGGATGCCGGCGTCGGCCCAGGCGTGCAGGCCCGCGGTCATCCGCTGCTGCGCGGGTCGCGGTCGAGCCGCCGCACCATGGACGATTCCGGCCAGGCGTCCGGGGTCGACCCTCCCGTCGGAGCACAGCCGCTCGGGGACGGCGAGGGGCTGGCGTCCGGGGGCGTCGGCGGGCGGGCCGCCGCGACGTGGCGCGTGGTCACCGAGCCAGCCGGTGAGTGCGGCGGATACGGCGGGACGGTCCCACGCGCGAGGGACCCCGACGGCCTGTGCGGGGACTTCGCGGCCCGCGGTCTCGCGGGCCAGGGCACCGAGCAGGTTCCACGCGGGGGAGTCGGGGCACACGGCCGTGACGAGAGCGCGCAGATCCGCGGGTAACGAGGCGAGCTCTCCCGCGCAACGGGACAGAAGCCGAACCAGCAACTCCGCGTCGTCGGCCGCGTCGTGCCACCGGAGGTCCGCACGGTCGACGCCGTGGGCATCGCAGAGCGGGGCGAGCCGATGGCTCCGGGCGAGAGGCCACAGACAGTGCGCCAGGTACAGCGAGTCGACACGATCGCCCGGGAGCGGGGGCAGCTCCTCGCGTGCGCAGGCCTCGTCGAGGAGGGGGAAGTCCGCGGCGATGCCGTTGTGAGCGACCAGTACGTCCGCATGAGCGCAGAAATCCCGTACCTCTTCCAGTGCCACGCCCGGATCCGAGGCCAGGAGCCGCTGTCGTTCCCTGAGCCTCGGGTCGCGGACCACCCAGTCCTCACCGGGCAGGGACACGAACACCTGCAACCGCGGCTGCTCGGCGGTCCAGGCCGCATCCGTGCCCGTCCGTACGGCACCGATCTGAAAGATGCGGCGGTCCAGGTACGGGGCCGCGGCCGTGGTGCGCACCACGCTCTCGACATCGATGGCGACGGCACGGACGGGGCGGCGGACGAAGGTGTCCGCTGCGCCCGGGAGTTCCGGCCGCGGGAGGTCTTGGCGCTCTGCGGCGAACAGGAGACCGTCTCGCTCGTGCAACTGCCCCGCGGACAGTGCCTGGTCGAGAAGCATCGCCAGGCGCTGGTGCGGCACCCGCTTGAAGCGGTCGCGGGCCGCGGCCATGAGGGCGTCGGCGGTGATGCCCTCAGGGGATGCGGCAACGAGTCGGATCAGGGGCGCGGCAGCGGTCGACACCGGTGTGCTGCTGGACTCGCCCATGAATCACCCTCAGTACTGCCGGCATGCCGACAGGAGGTCCGCGACCCCCTCGGCATAGGCCTTCGGAACGTGACCCATTGTGCTGCCGTAACCACGTGTTGTGGGCGTGTTACGTGAAAATATGGGTAGGCGGACCGTTCCTTCTGGGCGACCGGCTGTCCGCGCTCGACACCTGAGGCCGGACGCCTGCCGACGACCTCGGTCGATCGCATAACGTGCGCCCATGATCGAGAAGAACCCGGAGCGCGTCCGGCCGGCCGTCGCCGGGGATGTGCCGGCCGTCAAGGCGGTGACGGACGCGGCCTACCGCCCCTACATCGAGCGCATCGGGGTCGTGCCGCAGCCCATGGAGGCGGACCACGCGGCGAACGTGGCCGACGGCAAGGTGTTCGTCACCGGGGAGCCCGTGGGCGGGCTGGTCGTGATCGAGGCGTGCGCCGGGCATCTCTTCCTGGACAGCATCGCCGTCCGCCCCGACCGCCACGGCACGGGCGTCGGACGGCGCCTGCTGCACTTCGTCGACGCACGCGCGCGTGAGCTGGGGCTCGGTGAGATCAGGCTCTACACGAACGCGTTGATGTGGGAGAACCAGAAGATCTATCCGAAGTACGGATACGAGATCGTGGAACGCCGCGTGGACGGGCCCTACGACCGGATTCACTACCGCAAGCGGCTGGACTGACGGCCCCGGCGGGTTCAGCCGTCGGGCCACCAGGTGCGTGCGATGTCCTTGCGCACCTCGGGACGCCCGGCGGGGCGCTCCTCCGCCTCTTCGCGGATCCGGCGGCTGTCCGTCTTCTTCAGGGGCTTGTGCACGGTTGCGCGGCGCATGGCTGCCTCCTTCAGTGCCTACCGTGTTTCGCGCTGTCGCGGAGGTAGACGCCTTTGGGGAGAGTTCCTCATCGGAGCCGGGTTGTCAGTGGCGGGTGTCACTCTTGGCGCATGACGAAGGAGACGGGGCACATGGTTGCGGCGGGTGCCCGTGAGGGGGGCCGCGATGTGGACTGGGACACCGAGGCGGCCGGGTTCGACGACGAGCCGGACCACGGTCTGCGCGACCCCCGGGTGCGTGCGGCCTGGGCGGACCGGCTCCGCTCCTGGCTGCCCGAGCACCCCGCCGACGTCCTCGACCTCGGCTGCGGCACCGGCAGTCTGTCGCTCCTCGCCGCCGAACAGGGACACCGGGTGACGGGTGTCGACTCCTCCCCGGCTATGGCCGAGCGGGCCCGCGCCAAGCTCGCCGGACGCGACGCGGTGGTCCTGCGCGGGGAGGCGGCGGCTCCGCCGGTGGGGGAGCAGCGCTTCGACGTCGTCCTCGTACGGCATGTGCTCTGGACGCTGCCGGACCCCGGCCGGGTGCTGCGGCACTGGCGGGACCTGCTGCGCCCCGCAGGCCGCTTCGTGCTGGTCGAGGGCGTCTGGGGCACCCTCCACCCGGTCGGGATCCCCGCAGAGCGGCTCATCGCACTCCTGGCACCGCTGAGCCCCGACGTGCGCGTGGAGCGGCTGTCCGACGACCCTCTGCTGTGGGGGAGGGCCGTGGACGACGAGCGGTACGCGGTGGTGGCCGGCATGGGACAGCGGGCGGGCGGCGGTTGAGGGGTCAGGCCAGCAACTCCCCGAAGCCGCCGGTGCGGGCCAGCCTCTCCAGTTCCCCGAGGGCGGCCACGGCGGCGGACGCGGCCCCGGGGTCCGTCTCCGTGAGCCCGCTCTCGGCGAACTCGTCCTCGTCCAGGCGCCGTACGTCCCTCCCGTCGCCGGAGCGCCACAGGTCCAGGTCGAGGTCCTCCACGACCAGTTCACCGTCGTCGCGGACCGCCGGACGGGTGATGTCGCAGTACCAGCCCTTCACCGTGCCGTCGGCGGCGCGGACCTCCTTCACCGAGTACCAGCGGTCGCGCCAGTAGTACTCGGTGAAGACGTCCCCGGGTTCGAAGCGGACGAAGCCGAAGTCGCGGACACCGGAGCCCGCCCAGGGCGCGCGGACGGCGATGCGGGTGCCGTCGTCCTGGAGCAGCTCGGCCGGATAGCGGATCTTCGTCCGGCCGGCCTTGACCAGGACGACCTCCAACCGGTTCGTCGGCTCAGACCACTTCACGGGCATGGCGCACCTCCGTCGCGCAGATCTCGTACCCGAGCCACTTGTTGATCGCGAGCATCGGGGAGTTCCCGGTGTCGTTGCCCGTGAACGCCTCGGTGACACCGGTCGCCCGGGCCCGGTACAAGGAGTGGATCTTGGCGAGCTTGGCCAGGCCGCGTCCACGATGGGACCGCGCCGTGCCGGTCATCGCGGTGGTGTACCTGGTGCCGCCGTCGGTGTAGGCCACGCTGAAGGCGACAGGACGGCCCTCGGCACACGCGACCACCGTCAGGTCGCGGTCCAGCAGCGGATGCCTCCAGTGCTGTGCGATCCAGGCCTCGTAGTCGGATAACGCGGAGTCGACGTCACCCGGTTCGTCCAGCACCGTCTCCGCGTCCAGCTCGAACAGCGGGCGGGGGTCGTCCGCGAAGTCCGCGGCCGTACGCAGGTCGACGCCCGGCGGGGTGTCCGGGAGGGGCGGGAGGGCGGAGCCCGCCAGGTCGAGGCGCAGGAAGTGCGCGGACCGGCTGCCGCGGTAGCCGTGTCGTTCGGCGAAGGCACGGCTGGCCGGTTCGTCGAGGACCCAGCTGAGCAGCCGGGTGGCTCCCTGGGCGGTGAGGTGCTCCTCGGCCGCCCGCAGCAGGAGCCGGCCGGCACCGCGACCGGTGCGGTCCGGCCGGACGTAGACGTTCACCAGGCCCTGGCCCGGCTCGGTGCTGTCGTGGGCCAGGTGCACCTGAGCCGTGCCGATCACCTCTCCGTCCTCTTCCGCGACCAGCGGACGGTAGCGGGCCTCGGGCGGCATGTGGAGGGCGTCGTGGCGGATCGAGTCCGGGGTGAACAGGATGTACGGAAGGGCCAGCCGGCGGACCCGGGCGAAGCCCTCGGTGTCGGCCCGCACGTCGGGGCGCAGGTCGCGGACGATCACGGTCATGGGCAGGCACGGTAGACGGAGGCGGACCGGGGATGCCTCTGATTTTCCGGCGGGTACGGGACAATCACCGTGTGAGCCTGAAGATCCGCATCGACGACAGCGCGCCCCCGTACGAGCAGGTGCGGGCGCAGATTTCCGAGCAGGCAAGATCCGGGGCGCTGCCGGTGGGGTACCGGCTGCCGACCGTACGGGGGCTGGCCGAGTCCCTGGGCCTCGCCGTGAACACCGTGGCCAAGGCGTACCGGGCGCTGGAGAACGACGGGGTGATCGAGACGCGCGGGCGCAACGGCACGTTCGTGGCCGCCGCCGGCTCGGCCGCGGAACGTGAGGCTTCGCTGGCCGCTCAGGCGTACGTGGAGCGGGTGCGCAGGCTGGGGTTGGGGGAGCCGGAGGCGTTGGCCGCCGTGCGGGACGCCCTGCGGGCGGCTTACGGGGAGGGCTGAGCAGGGTCCGGCACCGCCACGCCGCCCCGTCGTGGCCGGGACTGTCGTGGCCGGGCGCCGTTGCGGAGGAAGGGAAGACCGGCCGAGGGGTCACCGGTGCTTCGCGGGCTCCGGAAGCCGTGTCACCGTCAGCCCCGCCCGCCCCGCGGCCCTCCCGAACGTCACCGCATCGCGCACCGCCGCCCCGCCCGGATCGTTGTTGAAGTACGCGTACACGTCCTCCCCGTCCGACCACGTCGTCGCGACGCGGTCCACCCAGGTCTCCAGGGAGCGGCGGCCGTAGCGGGGCCAGGGCTGGGCCCGGCCCTGGTGGAAGCGGACGTAGCCCCAGCCGGCGGTGCGCCACAGCGGGGTGACCGGGCGGGCCAGGACGTCCGCCCAGCACAGGGCCGCGCCCCGCGCCGACAGCACCTCGCGCACCTCGGGCGTCCACCAGGAGTCGTGGCGGGGTTCGACCGCGACCCTCGTACCGGGTGGGAAGCAGGCCAGGCAGGTGTCCAGGAGGGAGGGGTCCACGCGCAGGGTCGGCGGGAGCTGGAGGAGGACCGGGCCCAGCCGGTCGCCGAGGCCCGCCGCGTGGCTCATCAGACGGTGGACCGGTTCCTCGGGGTCCTTCAGGCGTTTGATGTGGGTGAGGTAGCGGCTGGCCTTGACCGCCACCACGAAGTCGTCGGGGACACGGTCACGCCAGGTGGTGAAGGTGTCGTACGACGGCAGTCGGTAGAACGCGTTGTTGATCTCCACCGTGGCGAACAGCCGTGTGTACTCCTCCAGCCACAGCCGCGCCGGGACCCCGGCCGGATAGACGAGGTCCCGCCAGTCCTTGTACTGCCACCCGGAGGTGCCGACGAACAAGGTCACAGCACCATCAAAGCACTACAGGTACAGGCCCGCGTCCGCGCCGTCCCGCGCCCCCGGCACCGAGGTCGGGGCCGTTCCCCGGCGCAGTGCGTACAGCTCGGCCAGGGTCGCCCCCTCCCGGCCGACGCCCTCCTCGGTCCCCAGCCAGTCCACCGCCTCCTTGCGGGTCAGCGGGCCGACCTCGATGCGGGCCAGGCAGCGGCCGGGGCGGACCACGGCCGGGTGCAGGCGCTCCAGGTCCTCGTTGGTGGTGACGCCGACCAGGACGTTGCGGCCCTGGCCGAGCAGGCCGTCGGTGAGGTTCAGCAGCCGGGACAGGGCCTGGCCGGCCGTGTGCTTGGCCTCGCCGCGGATCAGTTCGTCGCAGTCCTCCAGGAGGAGCAGGCGCCAGCGGCCCTTGCCCGCCGAGTCCTCCTCGCCGATCGCGATGTCCATCAGATAGCCGACGTCGGAGAACAGCCGCTCCGGGTCGAGCACGCAGTCCACCTGGCACCAGTCCCGCCAGGAGCGGGCCAGGGTGCGCAGGGCGGAGGTCTTGCCGGTGCCGGGCGGGCCGTGCAGCAGGAGCAGCCGGCCGGCGATGTCCTGCGGGGTCGTCCTCATCAGGCGGTCCATCGCGTCCGCCACCGGTGCCGTGTAGTTGGGCCGCACCTCGTCCCAGGTGCCCGCCGAGATCTGGCGGGTGGTGCGGTGCGGGCCGCGCCTGGGGGAGACGTACCAGAAGCCCATCGTCACGTTCTCGGGCTGGGGTTCCGGCTCGTCGGCGGCGCCGTCCGTGGCCTGGTCGAGGACCCGCTCGGCCAGTTCGGCGCTGGTCGCGGTCACCGTGACGTCCGCGCCGCGGTTCCAGCGGGAGACCAGCAGGGTCCAGCCGTCGCCCTCGGCGAGGGTGGCGCTGCGGTCGTCGTCGCGGGCGACCCGCAGCACCCGGGCGCCGTCGGGCAGCAGGGTCGCACCGGAGCGGACCCGGTCGATGTTCGCCGCGTGCGAGTACGGCTGCTCGCCCGTCGCGAAGCGGCCGAGGAACAGCGCGTCGACGACGTCGGACGGCGAGTCGGAGTCGTCGACGTGGAGCCGGATCGGCAGAGCGTCGTGTGGGTTAGCAGACATGCGGCCATGATCCGGCACGGATGTGCTGTGCGCACGGCATTTCGCAGGGGTGGCCCTGCCGGTTCGGAATCTGCCGGCCGTCGGTGGCCGGCCGCGCCCACGCGGCGGAGCCGCACTCCGGCACCGTCTCGCGCCCCGGGGGGCGCGTGTTCCCAAGGCCCGCCCGAGGCGCGCGTTCCGCCGTTACTGTTGTCCTTGATGGCACGTCATGGGTGGGATTCGGATGCTCGGCGGTGGCGGCTCACCGCTCTCCTCGGTGTCGGCGCGGCCGTGCTGGCCCTGGCGGTGACCCTGTTCGGCACGCTGTCCGGCGGGGCCAGTACGGCGGGCACCACACGCGACGGCGACAAGGTGCACGGCACCCCCGCCCTGCCCGGCGCGAAACCCGAACCGTATGTCGGCTGGGGTTTCACCCACACCCAGTACAGCGCCGACGAAGGTGCCACGGCCGCCACCTCGCGCGTGCGGCAACTGCTCCGGCACAACGTCGGACTGGCGCAGAACCAGCACATCATGGGCTGGGGCGCCGACAACCCCGAACCGGTTGAAGGGCACTACGACTTCGGCGCGCTGGACCGCCGTGTCGACTTCATGCGGGCCTCCGGCGGCACCCCGGTGATCACCCTGTGCTGCTCCCCGGACTGGATGAAGGGCGGCAAGGCCGGGGCCGACCGCACGAACTGGAGCCGGGCCGCCCTGGAGACCGCCCCCACCCCCGGCCACTACCAGGACTTCGCCGACCTCGCCGCCACCGTCGCCCGGCGCTACCCGGACGTGAAGCACTTCATCGTCTGGAACGAGTTCAAGGGCTTCTGGAACGACGCCAAGTCCCGCTGGGACTACGAGGGATACACCAGGCTGTACAACCTCGTGTACAAGGCTTTGAAGAAGGTCGACCAGGACATCATGGTCGGCGGCCCCTACCTGGTCATGGACAGCGTCGATCCCCGGGACCAGAACGCCTCCACCGCGCTGAAGGGGCCCTGGGGGGCCCTGGACCGGCGGGTGCTCGACGCCTTCGCCTACTGGAACGTCCACAGGGCCGGCGCAGACTTCACCGTGGTCGACGGCTCCAGCTACACCCGCGACGACGAGCTGCTGCCGGACGAGTTCGCGGCCACCGGCAAACTGACGGCCGTCAGCGTATGGGTACGGCAGCGCACGCACGGCCTGCCGCTGTGGTGGGCCGAGTACTACGTGGAACCCGGTGACGGCAACGACGACCGCGAGGGCTGGTCCGAGCCGCACCGCGTCGCCGTCCAGGCCACCGGGATGATCGCCATGGTCGAGGGCGGCGCCGAGTCCGGCTTCTACTGGAACCCTGAGGACAGGACGGGCACCGGCTGCGCGGGCTGCCTGTGGACCCCCACGGACAGCGCCGGCGGGGGCAGGGCCCTGCCCGTGTACGACCTGGTGTCCCGGTTCGCCCGGGCGTTCCCGCCGGGCACACGGTACGAGAACGTGTCCGTCGCCCAGGACGACGTGCCCCATGTCCGTGTCCTCGCGAGCGGCAGGACGGCTCTGGTGGTCAACACGCTGAATCGGACGATCAGCGCCCAGGTCGACGGCAAGCGGTTCGACATGGGGCCGTACGAGGTGAAGTGGCTCGACCGCTGAACGGCCGAGCCACCCCTCACTTCATGGTCAGGAACCGCTGCACCAGCGAGGCCAGCACCACCGCCAGCAGCGGCAGCGAGAACCAGAACGTGCCCTGCAACAGCCGTAGTCGGCGTACGCCCGGCCGGACCGCGACCCGTACGACCTCGCGCGCGGCCAGCAGCAGGACGAGAACGACCGCGGTCAGCGCACCGACCACCGACCACGGGGTCCAGGTCACCCGCGGCCCGATCGGGCCCGGGTGCGGCTGCGGCACCGCCCCCGCCGGCTGCCTGCGCAGCGCGAACACGGTGACGTCGTCGTTGACCAGGACCTTCGTCAGCTCCTGGCGGTCGTCCAGGTTCTCGACCAGCCGGGGTTCCCAGGTCGCCGAGTAGCCCGCGTCCAGCTGCAGATAGGTCACCTGACTGCGGTTGATCACCAGATACGAGTTCGGGCCGGCGTCCTTGAGTGCCTTGACCAGGCCCGACACCAGTACCGGGTCGGTCGGTGCGAGCGTCGGTACATAGTTCACCCGCTCCATGTCCCGCGCGCCCCACGGCATCGCCGGGGTCACGTCGTTGACCGTGTCCTGGGTCAGCCACAGCAGCCGTACCGTCGGCTTGTCATGGGCGTACACCCAGTTCATGGCCGCGACCTCGCCGGGCCGGACCCGCTCGAACGGCTCGTTGCCCCAGCGGGCCACCAGGAAGCCGCCCATCAGCAGCAGCCCGGCCAGCAGCGCGGCCAGCGGGGCGAGGCTGACGTGGTCCATCTCGCGCTCCTTCGCGGTGACGCCGGTGCGCGGGAAGAGGGCGAGGGCCCCGAGCAGGGCCGCGCCCGGTACCGCGAACATGAAGACCCGCAGCGCCATCTCACCGCCGTACGACTGCATGCCGAAGCCCAGGAACGGCACGAACGTCAGCACCAGCAGGGAGCGTTCGCGGTAGCGGTGGAAGCGGCGGCGCCACCAGCCCCAGCAGGCGAACGCCAGCACCGAGCCCGCCAGCAGCACCCGGGTGTACAGCACCAGCTTGTGGGTCGAACTGCCGCCCTGGATCCGGCCGGAGACGGAGGTCGAGACATTGCCGCCGACCCCGCCGATCCCGCCGAACAGGTCGTTGAAGTGCCCCGACCAGTACGGCTCGGCCATGAAACCGACCCAGACCGCGACCAGCACCGCGCACAGCAGCGGCAGGCCGCGCAGTTCGCAGCGGCCGAGGAGGACGAGGGCCGCGAGCACACCGAGCATGACGAACGGGGTGAGCTGGTGCGCGGGGACACTCGCCGCGTACAGGCCGATCAGCACCAGGAGCAGGACCGCCCGCCCGCGCCGGTCCACCGGCTCCACCTCCGCCTCGCCCGGACGGAACCTCGTCCAGATCACGTGTGGCGGGCGGAACCAGACCAGCAGGACCGCCACGAACATCAGGTACAGCAGATAGGTGAAGCCCTGCGGCGAGAAGTAGTCCTGGCCGACCCAGCCGCACAGCACGAACAGCCAGACGCCGGTCCACTTCGCCCGCCAGCTCGCCCGCAGCGACCGGGTGAGCAGGAACAACGGTGCCAGGTAGGCGAGTTGGACGGCGGTCGGCCACCAGCGGATGACCTCGGTGAAGTCGGTGACCCCGCAGGTCCTCCCGACGAACGCGGCCACCGCGAAGAAGCCCGGCCAGCTCCAGCGGGCGTCCAGGTCCGGTACGGCGGACCCGGTGCGGTCGATGTAGTCGATGAATCCGAGGTGCTGCCAGGCCGTCGGGAACCGCGGCTCGGTCTCGATCACGGCGGGCAGCGCGTGCAGTGACACCACCGTCGCCACCAGCGTGACCAGCAGCAGCGCCCGGTGCTCGCGGCGCAGCCAGAGCAGCGCGGCGAAGACGGTGATCAGCAGGGCCGCTCCGACGAGGGTCGGCAGCGGCAGCACCGAGACCAGGCCGAGGCCGCCCATCCGGTCCAGATCGGCGTCGCCGAGGCGCAGCGCGGGCACCCAGTACAGCAGCAGCGCGGCGACCAGCAGACAGCCGAGGACGACACCGGAGCGGGTGGGCAGCAGCCGCCGCGGCGAGACCGCTGCCGGAGGCTCTTCGGGTACGGGTTCGTCCGGCACGACGGTACGCATGGCGGTCCGGGCGGGCCTGTCGAAGGACGCCTCCCTCTCCTCCCGCGTGAACGGCGCGTCCACCTCCGCGGCCTCCGCGTCCCGCAGCAGCCCGGCCTCGGCCGGCCCCAGTGACGCCTCGCTGCCGGGCTCCCTCTCCTCCACCGGAAGCCCGACCCCGGCCGGAGGCACCGGAGTACCGGCGGGCGGTGTGCCGGGCCCCGGGCGGACGTCCGGCCGGCGTTCCACATGGTCGAAGTCGACGTGGATGCCGAGGGCCAGGGTGTCGGAGTCCAGCGCCCAGCCCGGGCTGTGCCGGCGCACCGGCGAGGAGGCCGGGACCTCGGGCGTGCCCAGGTCGGCGAGGTCCCCGTCGGGTGCCGTCGTGTCGGGCAGGGCGGCGGACGCGGTCCGGATCGTCTTCCAGAGCCTGGGTGCGGCGACCGCCGCGATCACCGCGAGGCTGGCGGCTTCGGCGACGCCCGCACCGGTCAGCCCCATACGGGGCAGGAGCAGCAGGGTCAGGCCCAGCACCAGCACGCACAACAGGCCCTGCAGCCAGACGAGTCCGGCGGTACGGCTGCGGGCGCGCAGCACCGCGAAGTACGTCTCGATCACGACCCGCAGCACCGAGCCGACCGCGAGCCAGCGCAGCAGCGGCGTCGCCGCACCCGCGTAGCCCTCGCCGAACACACCGAGGATCCACGGCGCCCCGACGATCCACAGACCCGCGATCGGCAGCATGATCCGGGCCATCCGCTTCAACGCGGCCCGGGTGTGGGCGGCCAGCCGCCCCGGGTCGTGCGACCCCTCGACCGTGAGGGACGCGCCCATGTTGATGGCGAGCAGGTCGGTCGTACCGCCGATGGTGGTGGCGATGTAGAAGTAGGCGTTCTCCGCCGAGCTGACCCGCGCGGCGACGATCACCGGGACGAGGTAGATCACGGCGAGCGAGAACAGCGAACCGGTGTAGTCCCCGGCCAGGAACCGTCCGACCTGCTTGAGCGTCGGCGGCTCGGTGCGGCCCTCGGTCGTCCTGATGTGCCGGGGCACCAGCCGCCGGAACACCAGCCAGCCCAGCGGCACCACCGAGGTGGCGATCGCCGCCACCCAGGAGACGAAGACACCCGTGGTCGTGAGGGCGACGGCGAACGCGACGAGCAGGGCCAGCTTCACCGCAGAGAACACGGTGTTCCCCACCGGCACCCAGGTCGCGCTGCGCAGTCCGGTCAGCACGCCGTCCTGCAGGGTGAGCACGTTCCAGGCGACGACGGCCAGGATGAACCCGAGTCCGTTGACCGTCCCGTGCAGGAACCGGTACGACGGCCCCCAGGTGTCCAGGGTCAGCAGGAAGACGCCCCCGGCGAGCGCCACCAGCAGGGAACTGGCCGCGTACGTGCGGAAGATGACCTTTCCGGTGTGCTTCCCGGCGACCGGGATGAAGCGGGCCAGGGCACCGGTGAGGGTGACCGCGGTCAGTCCGGCGAGGAACTTCATCGCGGCGATGGCGGCCGAGCCCTGCCCGACCGCGTCCTCGGAGTAGTAGCGGGCCGCGGCCAGCCAGAAGCCGAGGCCGAGGACGGCGGAGATGCCGGTGTTGAGCATCAGCGCGTAGGCGTTGCGGAACAGCGGGCTGCCGCCGGCGGACCGGCCCGTCCCGGGCAGCCGAAGGCGGCGCCCGGACTTCCCGGGCGCCTCGGCGTCGGTCGTCGCGGCCTCGGTCGTGGTGGTCGTGTCAGACACGGGAACGGATGGCCTTCCGGCGGACCTGGCGGGCTCTGCGGACGAGGGCGTACCCCTTGGTGAGGGCGCGGTCCCTGGCGAAGGTGCGGGCGACGGCACGGCCGTGGAGCAGCCGCTCGAACTCCTCCACACCGGTACCGCGCCGCACGGTGACCCGCTGCAGCGCGTACGGCCCCTGGCGGCGGCGGGCGAGGGCGTTGCCGACGGCGAGTGCCTGGGCGTACCCGTCCGCGCGCACGGCCTCGCGGACCCGGCGGCTGGAGTAGCCGTACGGGTAGGCGAACGACACGGGCCGGGTGCCGAGTTCACCGGTGACGAGCTCCGTGCAGAGGCCCAGCTCGGTGCGCAGCCCGGTGTCGTCGAGCTGGTCGAGCTGCGGGTGGGTGTGGCTGTGCCCGCCGATCTCGACGCCGGCGTCCGCGAGCTCCCGCACCTGCGGCCAGTCCAGCATGGTGTCCAGGCCGCGCCCGGTGTCGTACGCGCCCCTGATCCAGCCGGTGGACACGAACAGGGTGGCCGGGAAGCCGTGCTTGGCGAGGACGGGCAGCGCGTGCCGGTGCACGCCCTCGTAGCCGTCGTCGAAGGTGATCAGCACCGGCCGCGCGGGCAGCGGGCCGCCTGTGCGCCAGCGGGCCGCGAGGCCGGCAGTGGTGAGCGGGGTCAGGCCCAGGTCACCGATGAGCGCCATCTGCTCGGCGAACGCCTCGGGCGCGACCGAGAGGGCGCGGGTGGCGTCGTTGGGCGCGGTGGCGACGGAGTGGTACATGAGGATCGGTACGGGAGTCTCACCCATCTGTGCCCCCTTCGATCGGTGCCACCGAGAACCTCGTACCGCCGCGCCGCGCCCGCACGCTGCCCACCACATAGCCGCCCGCCGCGGCGAACACGCCCGCGACGATCGCGCCCGCGCGGCCGGCGCCGCCGGGCCGGGCCAGCAGGGCGTCCCGCAGGCCGCGGGCGACCCCGGCGGGCAGGACCCGGGTGGTGTACCGGCGTTCGGACTCCAGGCCCTTGTCCGCGCCGACGCTCTTCGCCACCAGGGCCTTGGACAGGCCCTCGGCGTAGGTGCGGGTGCGGAAGTAGGCGAAGTGCTCGCGGGGTGCGGGCACCCGGTGGTGGATCACCGCGCGGTCGTCGATGAGCAGGACGGCGTCGGGGCGGGCCCGGGTGAGGCGGATGCACAGCTCCGTCTCCTCGCAGCCCAGCGGGCGGCGGTCGCCGTCGCGGCCGATGCCGGTGGCGAAGCCGCCCGCCGCCTCGAACGCCGTACGCCGGAAGGAAGCGTTTCCTCCGAGGACGTTACGGACCCGGACCCGGCCCGGTGGCAGCCCCTTGTAGGTGCAGCCGACCACCCAGTCGAACTCCCGCGGGAACCAGGCCGGCCGCCGGCCCGACGCCCAGACCGGCTCGGTACGGCCGCCGACCGCCATCACACGCGGGTCGGCGTACCCCTCGGCGAAGCGGCGCAGCCAGTCCCGTTCGGCCACGGCGTCGTCGTCCAGGAAGGCGATGACCTCGCCGTGGGAGGCGGCGATGCCGGTGTTGCGGCCGGCGGACAGACCGCGCGGGCCCGCGTTGGGCAGGACCCGGACGGCGTCGGCCTCCTTGTACTCGCGCTCCAGCCGGTCCTCCAGGGCCGGGTTGTGGTCGACGACCAGGAGCGTCTCCAGCGCCGGGTACGACTGTGCGCGCACCGAGGAGACCGCCGCGAGGATGTCCTCCCAGCGGTCCTCGGTGTACACGCAGATCACGACGGAGATGCCGGGATCTCTCAAGACGCCTCTCCCCGTACCGTGTCGAGCATCGGCGAGTGGCGTTCCTGGCGGCGCAGCTCACGCCGGTTGGAGCGCTCCTTGAGGATGACCTTCAGCACCCGGATGCCGTCGCGCACGGCCCGCAGATTGCTGGTGCCGTGGATGCGGAGGTATTCGTGGCTCGGGATCTCCTGCACCTTCAGGCCGGCCTTGACCACTCTGATGTTCATCAGTGTCTCGACCTCGAAGCCGGTGCAGTCGAGGTCGATCTTGTCGAGGCAGTGCCGCCAGAACGCGTTGTAGCCGTAGCACAGGTCGGTGTAGCGGGCGCCGAACTTGCGGTTGACGACCGTGCACAGCGCCCAGTTGCCGAGTTTGCGGATGAGGGTCATGTCGTCGGTGCCGCCGCCGTTGGCGAACCGCGAGCCCTTGGCGAAGTCGGCGCCGGAGACCAGCGCGGAGACGTAACTGACGATCTCGCCGCCGTCGGCCGAGCCGTCCGCGTCGACCATCACGACGATGTCGCCGCTGCACGCCTCGAACCCGGTGATCAGGGCATCCCCCTTGCCCTTGCCGCGCTGTCCGACGACCTTGACGTCCGGCCACAGGGACCGGGCCACCTCGACGGTGTCGTCCGTGGAATTGCCGTCCACGAGAACGACTTCGTGTATCCATTCGGGGAGCGTCTTGAAGACGTAGGGGAGATTCTCCGCCTCGTTCATGGCGGGGATCACCACGCTCACCGGCGGGGTTATCGCCAGGTGAGAGGAGATGGGCCGGTAGTGGGCCGCAATCGAGGGATCTTGGCCCGAACCAGGCGGGCGCAGCACGGAACTCACGAGTCTTTTCCCTCTCGTCCGGTGGACCGCCCGCCCCTGGGCGGTCCGGTTCTGTGTCCGGTTCGAAAGGGGGGTTCTCGTCTTCGGCACGGCGAAATGATCTCCGTACCGCAAGGCGAGCTGGCAAAGCTGGCCGGTCTGCCCGGGAATGACGGCAGCCGGTCGCGCGGCACGGCCCGGTCACCGTTGCGGTCACCGAGCACGGCACCCCCCTACCGCGCCCCGCTCCGGTGACGCCGCGGCCCTGAGCCCTCCCCTGGAGCCGTATGCCGACGTGCCGGTGCGGGTGAGATGTACGACGGTATTGACGATTGAACCCGAAAGGCAACCCCTGCGGGGATCCCTCACGTTTTTGTTGGTTTGGCCGTTACACAACTTTGGCCGGTGTTGGTCGGCCTTGTGTACGTTTTCCGGAAATTCGTCCCCGAAGCAGGACCGTGAGCAGCAGCAGCGCGCTCAGCGCGGTCACGGCGAGCACCCCGCCGCGGGCCGACCAGCGGTGAACCGCGAGCATGCCCTGGGCGACCAGCATGGTGACGACGACGGAGCCGGCGAGCGCGCAGAGCGCCCGGCCGAACGGATCCAGCCCGCGCAGTGCCACGGCGAGCGCCGTGGCCGGCGCGGCCAGCAGGAAGAACAGCGCGCACGGGCCGCGCAGTACGGATGTGGCGTCGACGAGCGCGAGCAGCGCGCCGACACCGCCGATGGCGGTCGCCGCCCCCGCGAGCAGCGGTGACAGGGCCCTCCCCGGCCCGGTCCGCGCTGCGCCGGGGTCCTCGGCGCCGCCGTCTGATGAAGGTGACTTGATACCTAAGGTCTGCATGGGCGACTTTGCCCCCCGACGCGCCGGATGCCGGACTTCACTGTGGCGCGGACCGAGGGGGGTCGTCAAGAAGGCGATTGTCGAACCGTCAACAGACATGACATGGACACGCAATAGCTGAGCCGTGAATGTTTCGGGTTGTTCCTGTTGAGACCCGAATAGTCTTGGCATGAACACTTCCCGTCAACACGCGTAGTTGCTACGACAGTTGTGGCAGAGATCCTGCTAAAGGGAGGTTCCATGAGACGTTCCCGACTTACCGGATTCGTTACCTCGCTCCTCCTCGCCGCCGGCCTCGGTCTCACCGGGGCCGCCTCGGCGCAGGCGTCCTCGACGGCCGCGACCGGCGGCTATGTGGCCCTCGGCGACTCCTACTCCTCCGGAGTCG
Organism: Streptomyces sp. NPDC001135; assembly: GCF_053598395.1. Classification (NCBI taxonomy): domain Bacteria; kingdom Bacillati; phylum Actinomycetota; class Actinomycetes; order Kitasatosporales; family Streptomycetaceae; genus Streptomyces; species Streptomyces sp. NPDC001135. Next base: position 95,086 of record NZ_JBSFKD010000020.1, read on the forward strand.
GCGCCGGCAGCTACATCAGCTCCAGCGGCAACTGCGACCGCAGCACCAAGGCGTACCCCTACCTGTGGAACGCCGCCCACAGCCCGTCCTCGTTCGCCTTCAACGCCTGCTCGGGCGCCACGACGGACGACGTCCTCGCGAACCAGCTCGGCTCGCTGAACTCCTCCACCTCGCTGGTGTCCCTCACCATCGGCGGCAACGACGCCGGGTTCTCCGACGTCATGACGACCTGTGTGATCCAGTCCGACAGCGCCTGCCTCGACCGGATCAACACCGCCAAGGCGTACGTCGACTCCACCCTCCCCGGCAAGCTGGACACCGTCTACAACGCGATCAGCGCCAAGGCCCCGAACGCCCGGGTGGTCGTGCTCAGTTACCCCCGCTTCTACCTGCTCGGCCAGACCTGCCTGGGGCTCTCCGACACCAAACGGTCCGCGATCAACGGCGCGGCCGACTACATCGACGCCGCCATCCAGAAGCGCGCCCAGGCCCACGCCTTCGTCTTCGGTGACATCCGTACCGCGTTCTCCAGCCACGAGATCTGCTCCGGTGACTCCTGGCTGCACAGCGTCAACTGGCTCGACATCGGCGAGTCGTACCACCCCACCGCGGCCGGCCACTCCGGCGGCTATCTGCCGGTGCTCACGAACAACGCGTGATCCGAACGGGCTCGCCCCTCAGGGTGAACTCCCCGGTGAGCCCGACGGCGAAGCGGAGGCCCCGCCCGACGGGGTCTCCGTCGCCGTGGCCGTCGTACAGCCCACCGCGAACGGGACGGTGTTCGACGCGGTCTGCACGGGACCGCGCACCTTCACCAAGACCTGGTCCCCGGTCCCCCCGGCACCGGAGTACACCGTCAGCGTCACCCGCACCTGCCGACTCTTGCCGCCACCGCCCGGGAAGGACAGGGTCCGCCACCCGGGATCCGAGACCGACCCGCGCGTCGTCACCCACCGGTACTCCACCTGCGCGGGCACCCGCCCCACCGTGAACGTCGCCGTGAAGACGGGCGTCTGCGCGGCCGGCGGCGGACAGCTCCCGGAGTACGTCGTCCGTGCGCCTGCCACGGTGACGCGCACGGACTGCGCCGGCCGGGCGCTCGACGACGTGCTGCCGCTCGTGGCCGGCGGCGTCCGGGTGTCCGAGCCGGTGCTGCCGCGGGCGGTCGGCACGTGCGCGCTCCCGCTCGCCCGGCCGCCGTCCTCCTTCGCCTGACGGCCGCCGTGGTCGTGGTCCAGCAGCGCGTACGCCAGTCCCGCCAGCGCGAGCACGACCGCGAGGACCCCCGCCACCAGCACCGCACCGGTCCGCCGGGAGCGCTCCGGTTCCTCGGACGCCGTGCCGCCGGGCCGGGGCGTCGGCGGAGCGGGAGAGGGCCGCGGGGAGGGGTCCTGGTACCGCCCCGCGGCCGGCGGCGCGGTGTACGGCGGCACCGGCAAGGGGGCCGTCCGGGGCGTTCCTCCCCCAGCGGGGGCACCCCCGGCCGCGACGATCCGCAGCTCGTGTTCCGCACGCTCGGCGGACGTCCGCTCGACGGGATCCTTGCGCAGCAGCCCCTCGATGACGCCGGCGAGCGGCCCGGCCCGGCGCGGCGGCGGCAACTGGTCCTCCACCACGGCACGCAGGGTGCTGAGCGGGGTGTCGTACCGGAACGGCGAGGCGCCCTCCACGGCCGCGTACAGCAGCACCCCCAGTGACCACAGATCCGACTCCGGTCCCGGCGTCCGCCCCAACGCCCGCTCGGGAGCCAGGAATTCGGGCGAGCCGATCACCTCGCCGGTCATGGTCAGTGCGGAGCTGCCCTCGAGCGAGGCGATCCCGAAGTCGGTCAGCACCACCCGCCCGTCGTTCGCGAGCAGCACGTTGGCGGGCTTGACGTCCCGGTGCAGGACCCCGGCGGCGTGCGCGGCGCGCAGCGCGGCCAGCACCTCGGCGCCGATGTGCGCGGCCCGCTGCGGCGACAGCGGACCCTCCGCCTCCAACTGGTCGGCGAGCGACAGCCCGCGCACCAGCTCCATCACGATCCACGGCCGGCCGGCCTCCAGCACCACGTCGTACACCGTGACCACGTTGCGGTGGGCGACCCGCGCCGCCGCCCACGCCTCGCGCTCCAGGCGTGCGTACATCCGCTCCACGTCGGAGCCCGGCAGCCCGGCCGGGGACCGCACCTCCTTGACGGCCACCTCGCGGTGCAGCACCTCGTCACGGGCGCGCCACACCGTGCCCATGCCGCCCTCGCCCAGCGGGGACAGCAGGCGGTAGCGGCCCGCGATCACACGTTCGCGGCCCGGCTCTTCGGACACGGCTCCCCCAGGCAAGTCGCGTGATGTCTCACCAAAGTAGCTCAGCCGAGCGCGGATGCGGCCCCCCTGAGGACCAGTCCCGCGCCCAGGGCCAGGACGACCAGCGCGGACGCGAGCGGCACGGACCGGCGCACCAGGGTGGCCACCGGGTGGGCGGTCCAGCGCGGGCGCCGTTCCAGCACCCGGGTCATCCCCGAGCCCAGCCGGACCACGGCGAACCCGGCGGCCGTGAGCGTCAGCGCGAGCCCGGCACCGTAGGCCACGACGAGCAGCAGCCCGAACCAGGCCTTTCCGAGCGCGGCGGCGCCGACGAGGACGACCACGGCCGACGGGCTGGGCACCAGGCCACCGGCGAAGCCGAGCAGGATCGTGCCGCGGAGGGTGGGGGCGGCGGGGTGGGAGTGGGTGTGGCCGCCGTGCGTGTGCGTGTGGGTGTCCCCCTCATGGGCGTGTCCCTCATGGACGTGCTCGCCATGTGTGTGCTCGCCATGGTGAGGGTGGTGATGGTGGTGGTCGGAGCCATGGTGGGTGTGCGCATGTCCCAGGGTCCGGTTGCGCCACGCCCGCCGCACGAGGTTGGCACCGGCCGCCAGCACCAGGGCGCCGCTCGCCAGACCCAGCCAGGCGATCACCGAGGGCGTGGCCGCCGAGCCGGCCGTGACGAGCAGGCCCAGGGCGACCACACCGAGTGTGTGGGTCACCGTGACCGAGGCGGCCAGCGGCAGCACGTCCCGCGGACGGGCCCGGCCACCGCGCGCCGCCGCCGTCGCGGCCATCAGGGTCTTGCCGTGACCCGGCGCGAGCGCGTGCATCGCGCCGAGGACCACCGCGACGAGCAGCGCCAGCGCGGCGAACCCGACGGTGAGGTCGTGCCGGGCCACGAGGTCGTCCAGCGCGCGGGTCCAGCGGTCGGCGCCCCGCGGCAGGATGGCGGCGCCCGGCGCCTCCTGCCGCTCCTCGGCGAGCGCCGGGCCGCCGGGACGCACCCGCACGGACGCGGTGGTGGTGTCGGCCGGCGAGGACAGCAAGTCCTTCGGGTATGTGGTCAGTTCGTGCGAGACCGATCTCCTCGGGACGTCCGTCGCGGTCAGCGTCATACGGTCGCCGCGCGCGGTGATCTCCCGCCAGCCGGGCCCGGACCAGTTCGTCGCGCTGTGGAAGCCGAGGGCGACCGAGCCGGCCCGGGGGAGCGGCGCGGTCCAACGGCACTCCACGCGCAGGGTGTGGAGGCCGGCCTGCCCGGGGCGCAGGGCGACCCTGCTGTCGCGCACCGTGAACGGGACCCGGTGCCCGCTCACCGTCACCTCGCTGCCCCGCGCGGACTGCGCGCAGCGCTGCCGGGCCCACCGCGTCGTGCCCAGCCGCTCGATGTCCGGCCCGGCCTGGGTGGCCGGGATCTCGGCGAGGTCCTCGACATGGTCGACGCGGAGCTGCCCGGGGGCGGCGACCAGGCCGTCGTAGCGGTTGACGGTGAAGTTCCCGAGCGGGTGCGCGGCCGCGGTGCCGGCCGGCAGCAGCGCGAGCGCGCTCACGGCGAGGAGCACGAAGGGGAGGCGGAGCTTCACTTCGCGGCCTCCAGCGCCGAGCGGGCCCCGGCCGCGCCGAGCGGGGAGAAACCGGGGTTGAGTTTCAGCGCGGAGGTCAGGGAGGCGCGGCCGGCCGTGCGGTGGCCCGTGGCCAGCTCGATCACGCCGCGGTGGTACAGGAACGCGGCGTTGCGGTACCCGGTGGCGGTGGCCCGGCGGGTGTACGGCAGGGCCTCGGCATCGCGGCCGTTGACGTGCAGCGCCCAGGCCAGGGCGTCCGCGGTGTGCACGGTGTGCCGGCGGGCCCATTCGGCGCGGGCCGCGCGCAGGGCGGCCGCCTTGTCGCCGTGGTCGGCGGCGGCCAGCGCGGTGTCGAGGTCGGCGTTGACGCCGTTGGCGCGGGCCAGCGCGATCCAGGTGTCCACCAGGGCGTACTCCCGCCGCGCCCGGGCCCGGTCGCCCGCGGCGCCCCGCGCCTCGTACAGCTCGCCCAGTTCGACGAGCGGACCCGGCAGGGGGTAGCGGGACACCACCGTCTCCATCCCCTTGATCGCCGCCGCACGGTCACCGCTCGCCGCCTGCGCCCGCGCCCGGCCCTCCAGCGCGGGGAGATAGGTGTCGTCGGCGGCGAGGGCGCGGGCGTAGTAGGTGAGGGCGCTCTTGTAGTCGCCCTGGTTCCAGGCGAGCTGGCCGAGCTGGGCGGCCACGTAGGCGACGTCGCCCGCCGACGTCGCGCCGGCCAGCGCCTGCCCGAGGACCCGGTGTGCCGTCGCCACGTCGCCGCTCAGCTCGTGCACGTACGCGTACCGCGTGAAGACGGGCACGCCCGGCTTGCGGGCGTCGGCGGTCCCGGCCGCCTTCGACGCGTCGGCGTACCGGCCGAGTTCGACCAGGGCGTCGATACGGGAGGACAGCGCGCGCTCGCTGTACGGGTTCTGCCGCAGCGCCTCGTCCGCGTAGGTCAGGGCGTCCTTGAAGTCGTGCCGGGCGGCGGCGAGGGCCGCGCGGCCGGCCAGCGCCTGGTCGTTGTCCGGGGCGAGTGCGAGGGACTGCTTCAGCGCCTGCTCCGCCTGCGGGTAGCGGGCGGGGTCGCCCTTGGTCCGCGCCTGCTCGACGTAGGCCAGACCCAGGGTGGCCCAGCTGCCGGAGTCCTTGGGCTGGGTGCGCAGATGGCTCTGCAGCGCGGCGATGCTCGCGTCCAGGTCGCCGCCGCCCAGGACGCCGGGGTCCACGGCGGTGGAGGCGGCCGGCGCGGTGGCGGGTGCCCGGTCCGCACCCACGGCGATCGCCCCGCCGGTCAACGCGACCGCCAACAGGGCCGCGCAGCCGATGAGTTGGACGCCCCGCCAGCGCCGCCCGGCGGCGACGAACCGCCGGAGGGCGACCACGCGCTCGCCGGTGCCGGGGGCCGAGGGCCCATCGACACCGGGCGTCCCGTGCCCGGTGTCTTCGGCGGGGGGCTCTGTGCGGAGGGAGCCCCCGGGCTCCCCGGAACCGGGCGGCGCATCCTCGCTGCCGTCGGCGGAGGACTTCTCGGAGCCGGGCGTCACGCGCTCGCGACCGGCGGCCGAGGACTCCTCGAGGCCGGGCCCGCCTCCTTCGGCGCCCGTGACGGACGCGGTGCCGGCTGCGGCGGGCCGCGGCGCCCTCTCGGCCTCCTCCGTGTTCACCTGCCGCTCGCCGGCCTCGTCGTCGTTCGTACGCGGGGACATGCCCTCTCCTCGGTCGCCTGGTGCTGGTCGGAAGGGAAGGCGCGGCCCGCCGTGGGGGAGGGGGTACGGGCCGCGCCGGTCCGGGTGGGTGCGGGGGTCAGTACGGGCGCCGGATGCGCCGGCGCCACCAGCCGACGGCGGTGCCGACGAGCAGGATCCCGGCCGCACCCGAGGCCGCCGACGCGGCGATCAGCACCGTGTTGCCGGAACCGGAGCCGCCGGAGGACCCGGCGGGCTGGAGGGCGTCGCCCAGCTGGCTGCGCACGTCCGTGCCCGCGGTCGTGCCCTTGGCGAGCGGGCCGCGCGAACCGGAGGTGGGCTCGGCGACGTACGGGAAGTACTTCTCGAAGCCCTTGTCGTTCTTGTCCACCGCGTCGCCCAGGTCGTTCTTCGAGCCGACCAGTTCACCCTCGACGACCTGCAACGCCTCGTCGATCACGTCGTCGGTGAGCCGGCGCCCGTTCGGGAAGCCCGCGTTGTCGCCGTCCAGGACGCCCAGCCGCTTGGGATGCATGCTCGGCTTGATGGACGTGTTCAGACGCAGCTCCTCCGAGGGACGCACTCCCGGCGGCTGGTTGAGGCCCTTCACCCCCTTCAGGAACACGTCGACCAGGTCGTTGCGCGGCTCGGCCGGTGCCTTGATCTTGTAGATCGACTCGATCAGCTTGGGCAGTTCCGGGTTGGTGACGTTCTTCAGGAACTGCGCGTCGTACGCGGGCTGGGAGGCGTTGAACTTGTCCTTGTCCTTCTGCGGGTTGACCACCTCGTTGACCAGCGGGTTGCCCAGGCGCGAGACCTGGGTGTAGTAGCCCTGCGCGTTGCGGCGCTGGGTGGTGGACCAGATCCCGACGACCGGCTGCCCCGCCGACTGACGGATCAGGTCGTTGGGCACCTGCAGGGCGATGGTGTTGACGTTGTAGCCCTTCAGGGTGTCCCGGCCGACCTCGCTGAGGTTGCCGCCGTACAGCAGGTCGAAGACGCGCAGGTCCGCGAAGAACGGGTCGTCCGCCTGCCCGGCGAAGGTCTTGGCGCCGCCCGCCGCCTTGTAGACGGCCTGGTCGCGCAGCTTGCCGTAGTACGGCATGGACGCCTTGCCGACGTTCGACGGCGCCACCGGCACGTCGTCGGCGACCTTCGTCTTCGACACCGCGTGCCCGTGCTTGAGCTTGAGCAGGTCGAGGTCGTACGTCTGCGTGATGTTGAGGTCGGGATCCGCCAGGTTGGTGACCGGCCCCGTGTTGTACAGGAACGTGTTGCCGTTCTTCGTGTGGGTCGTGAACGTGTAGCGGAACACCATGTCGTCCTGCGCGTCACCGTTGCTGTCGATGTGCAGGTCGTACTGGGCGTCGTCGGCGAACGTGTAGAAGTTCGGCCCGCCCGCCGGCTCCTCGAACGGGATCCAGTTCGCCACGATCGTCGTGGTGTCGGGCCTGTCCGGGCTGACGAACGCGTACAGGTCGGTGTTGTCGTACTGCGGGGTGCCCGAGATCAGCGGGGCCTCCCGGTGGGAGGAGGCGGAGGCCGCCCCGGGTGCCAGCGCGGCGGCGCCGGCGGCGGTGAGCCCTCCGGCGGCCAGCGCACCGCAGATGAGCGTGACCACGCCGGTCCGTCCCGTGCCGCTCCTGGAGAAGAGAGGTGTCATGCCGTCCGTCCTCAGTGCCGACTTGCCTTTGACGGAGGGGTATACGGAGCCGGACCGCCGATCGGATGGGTCGGCCGGCGAAAAACTTTTGGGTCTTCCCCCACCCGCGTTTTCGGCCCGCTGATCCGTATCACCCGCCGGAGGTGTGCGTTCGTGCGGATGCGTGGAGTGCGCGGAAGGGCCGGCTGCGGCCACGGAGAGGGGGCCCGCATGCAGGCCGACGAGTTGCTGGTGCTCGTCGCGGGTGGGGACCAGCGGGCGTTCGAGGACCTGTACGCACTGGTGTCCGGGCCGGTGTACGGACTGGTACGACGGGTGGTGCGCGACCCCGCCCAGTCCGAGGAGGTCGCCCAGGAGGTGCTGCTCGAGATGTGGCGCTCGGCCGCCCGGTACGACCCGGGCCGGGGCAGCGCGCTGTCCTGGATCCTCACCCTCGCCCACCGCCGCGCCGTCGACCGGGTGCGCAGCGCCCGCGCGGCCGGCGAACGCGAGCAGCGGGAGGCCCTGCGCGCCGGTGAGCCCGCCTTCGACCAGGTCGCCGAGGAGGTCGAGGCCGGCATGGAGCGCGAGTGGGTGCGCCGCTGCCTGCGCCGTCTCACGGACCTGCAACGCCAGTCCGTGACCCTCGCCTATTACGACGGCTACACCTACCGCGAGGTGGCCGAGCGGCTCTCCCTGCCGCTCGGCACGGTCAAGACACGGATGCGCGACGGGCTCACCCGGCTCCGCCAGTGCCTGGGAGGCGCCGTATGAGCATCCTCGGCAAGCTGCTGCGCCGCGAGGACCTGCACTCCCTCGCCGCGCCCTACGCGCTCGACGCCCTCGAGGCGGGCGAGCGGCGCAGATTCGCGAAGCACCTGCACAGCTGCGACCGTTGTGCCGCCGAGGTGCGGGACCTCGCCGAGGACGCCGTACGACTCGCCTGGTCCACGGCGGCCCCCGCGCCCGCCGGACTGCGCGAGCGGGTGCTCGCCGCGGTGCGCACCACCCCGCAGGAGCAGGCCCCGGTACCGGCGCCGGGCCGGGAGCGCACGACCCAGCTGCCGCCGCACGTCTGGGGCACCCAGCCCCCGCCGGGACGCACCCGTACGCCCCGCGCGCGCCCTCTGTTCGTGCCGCTGGCCACGGCCACCGCGGCGGCGGCCCTCGTCGTCGCCTCCCTCTTCGCCGTCCAGGCGCACCGCAGCCAGGGCCGGCTGGACGCGGAGCGGGCCCGGGGACGTGAGATCGCCCACGTTCTGGCCGCACCCGACGTCCGGACCACCACCAGCAAGGACGCTCAGGGCCGCGGGATCGGAGTGATCGCTTCCGCATCGGAGCGGGAAGCTGTCGTCACCCTCAGCGGATACGGCGCCCCGCCCGGCGGCCGCGTCCATCAGCTCTGGCTCGTGCGCCCCGGCGCGGGGCCGCGCTCCCTCGGGCTCTTCGCGGGCGGCACGCCCTTGGTCGCGAAGGGTCTCGACACGGCCTCGACGTCACTCGCTGTAACCGTCGAACCTGACGGTGGCTCAGCTCAGCCCACCAGCCAGCCCCTTGTCCAACTCACCCTGAAATCGGTCGGATTCGGAGAGTAGTCAGCGAGGGATGGTCAACCGCCTTGCAGGGAAGGTGAATCCTGTGGTCGGGATACACGCGTGCCCCACCGGGGCGATAGGGTTACCCTGCCCGGGCCGGGTGGACTCGTACGGGTGGGGAGTGACATGGAACAGATAACAGTGCGCAACAGGGCCAGGGTCCCTGCGATCACCTGCGGGAGCAGCGCGACCAGTTCGCGCCTCGACCGCCATCTGTCGGTGCTGGCGGGTCCCGCCATACCGCAGCGGGAGACGGTCGAGGCGACCTCGCTGATGCGCGAGCTGACGGCGCGTGACAGGCCGCACCAGCGCAGCGACCGGGGCAAGCGGGTCAGCCGCGTCTCCCTCTTCGCGCCGCTGCGCCGGCTGCGTCGTTCGCTGTTCGGCGGACACTGAGCGGCCCCGAGCCGCCCCCGGAGTCCGCTCGCGGAGTGTCGGCGCTCAGACCGCCACACCGTCCCGGCGCATCGCTGCGATCTCGTCGTCCGTCATCCCCACGGCATGCAGCAGCGCCTCGGTGTGCTGTCCGAGCGCGGGCACCTCACCCATCCGCGCCTCGTCCCCGCCCGGCAGTGTGATGGGAGGCAGCAGCGCCTTCAGCGGTCCGACCGGCGAGTCCACCTCTCGCCACCGCTCCCGGGCCGCCAGCTGCGGATGCCCGGCCAGTTCGTGCAGGTCCCGCAGCCGGGCGCAGGCGATACCCGCCTTCTCCAGCCGGGCCAGCGCCTCGTCGGCGTCCATGGCGCCGAGCGCCCGCGCCACCAGCTCGTCCGTCTTCTCCCGGTTCGCGACCCGTGACGCGTTCGTCGCATACGCCGGCTCCGTCCCCCACTCCGGGCAGCCCATGACCTGTTCGGCCAGTCGCCGCCACTCACGGTCGTTCTGCACGGACAGCAGTACCCGCCCGCCGTCCGCCGTCGCATAGGCGTCGTACGGCGCGATGACGGCGTGCGCGAGGCCGGTGCGCGCCGGGGGCTCACCCCCGTGCATCGCATGGTGCAGCGGATGCCCCAGCCACTCGGCGAGCGCCTCCAGCATCGACACCTCCACCGGCCCGCCCCGCCCGGTCGTCCCCCGCCGTACGAGAGCCGCCAGGACGCCCGAGAACGCGTACATGGCCGCCGCGATGTCCGCCGCCGGGATGCCCGCCTTCACCGGCTGCTCCGGCGTCCCGGTCACCGACACGAGCCCCGCCTCGCACTGCACGAGCATGTCGTACGCCCGCTTGTCCGCGTACGGCCCGGAGGAGCCGTAGCCGGAGATGTCCACGGCGATCAGCCGCGGGTGCGCCGCGCACAGGGTGGCCGCGTCCAGGCCGAGCCGGGCCGCCGCCCCGTGGGCGAGGTTCTGCACGAACACGTCCGCGTCCGCGATCAGCCGCCGTACGGCGGTCAGGCCGCGCGGGTCCTTCAGGTCCAGTGCCAGGGACTCCTTGCCGCGGTTGCACCACACGAAGTGCGAGGCGAGACCGCGGGCCGCCGTGTCGTAGCCGCGCGCGAAGTCGCCGCCGTCGACCCGCTCCACCTTGATGACCCGGGCGCCCAGGTCGGCGAGCTGCCGGGTCGCGAAGGGCGCGGACACGGCTTGTTCGACGGCGACGACGGTGATGCCCGCGAGGGGGAGGGGCTGCCGGTCCGCGGGCTGGTCCGGGACGTGATCCGTGGGCTGTTCCATGGCCGGATCATGGCCCGTGACCGGCGGGTTTGTCAGTAGTCCGGCAGCATCCCCTCAGGGTTGCTCAGCGTTCCCCCCGTGCGTACCGGCGCACGGCGAGCGGCAGGAACACCGCGGTCAGGGCGAGGCTCCAGGTGAGCGACCCGGCGACCGGGTGGGCCACCGGCCAGGCGGAGCCCGGGGGGACGGGTGCGTTGCCGAAGAGGTCCCGCAGCGCGGTCGTCACCGCGCTGATCGGGTTCCACTCGGCGAGCGTGCGCAGCCAGCCCGGCAGGTTGCCGGTCGGGATGTAGGCGTTGGAGAGCAGGGGCAGCACGAAGGAGGAGGCGCCGAGCTGCCCGGCGGCGTCCTCGCTGCGGGTGAGCAGCCCGAGGAAGATCCCGGCGCAGGTACAGGCGAACCGGAAGAGGAGCAGCAGCCCCACCGCGCCGGCCGCCTCGATCGCCGACCCCTCGATCCGCCACCCCACCGCGAGCCCGACCAGCAGCAGCGGTACGGCACCGAGGGCCGTGACGACGAGGTCGGCGACCGCCTGCCCGAGCGGTACGGCGGCCCGGTTCACCGGCATCGTGCGGAACCGGTCCATCACCCCCCGGTGGGTGTCCGCGGCGGCCTGGAACATGCCGGTCATCAGTCCGCCGGCCGCGGTCGCGACCAGCAGCCCCGGCACCAGGAAGGACCGGTACTCACGGCCGGGCATCGCCAGCGCGCTGCCGAACACGTAGCCGAAGAACAGCAGCATGTTGACGGGCATCATCTGGGTCAGGATCGCCAGGCCCGGACTGTTGCGGACCCGGCGCAGCTGCCGTCCCGTCATCGCCAGGCCGTCGTACGCCAACGCGCTCATGCGGCAAGCTCCTCGCTGTCGGCGGACTCGTCGCCGGACTCTCCGGTGAGCCGCAGGAACACGTCGTCGAGGGTGGGCGGGCGCAGACTCGCGTCCAGCAGCGGCACGCCCGCCGCGTCGAGTTCGCGCACGAGGCGCGGCAGGGTGAGTGTCGCGTCGGTGGTCATGGCGCCGACGGCGTTGCGCTCGCGGTCGAACACCGGGGCCCTGCCGGTCAGTCGGTCGAGCACACCCGCGGCCAGTGCCAACGCACTGCCGTCGGCCACCACGGCCTCCGCGTACGACCCGATGAGCGCCTTGAGCTCGGCGGGCGAGCCGGTGTGCGCGACCCGTCCCCGGTCCACCAGGGCGATGTCGTCGGCGAGCTGGTCCGCCTCCTCCAGGTACTGGGTGGTCAGCAGCACGGTCGTGCCGTCCGCCTTCAGTTCGCGCACCGCCTGCCAGATGCGGGTGCGGCTGGCCGGGTCGAGTCCGGTGGTCGGCTCGTCCAGGAAGAGCACACCGGGGCGGCGGATGAGACTGGCCGCGAGGTCCAGCCGGCGCTGCATCCCGCCGGAGTAGGTCGAGGCCTTGCGGCCGGCGGCCCCGGTCAGGCCGAAGCGCTCCAGCAGCTCGTCGGCCCGGGCGGCCGGCCCGCGCACCCGGTGCAGCCGGGCGAACAGCCGCAGGTTCTCCCGGCCGGTGAGGTCGCCGTCGACCGAGGCGTACTGCCCCGTGACGGCGATCCGGCGACGCACGGCCGCCGCCTCCCGGACGAGATCGTGCCCGGCGACCCGCGCCGAACCGGCGTCCGGACGCAGCAGGGTGGTCAGCAGCCGCACGGCCGTCGTCTTGCCGGCGCCGTTGGGCCCGAGCAGCCCGCACACCGCCCCCTCGGCCACCGCCAGATCCAGCCCCCGCAGCGCGTGTACCGCGCCGAAGCGCTTCTCCAGCCCCTCACTAAGTACAGCGTACGTAGAAGTCATATGGCGACCGTACCGCACTACGTACGCTGTACGTAACTAGGATGGTTGCCGAGGTGATGTCCGATGGCAGTCCGAGGGGCCGTCCCCGAAGTGATCTGGGCGCGCCCCGAGCGCACCGGCCGGGGTCCGAAGCCGGCGTACACCCGCGACGACATCGCGGCCGCCGCCGTCCGGATCGCCGACGCCCGGGGGCTCGACGCGGTGTCGATGCGGCACGTGGCGGCCGAGTTGGGCTGCGGCACCATGTCGCTGTACAACTACGTCCCCCGCAAGGAGGACCTGTACGAGCTGATGGTGGACGCGGTCAGCGCCGAGCACGTCCGCTGGGAGCCGGGCGGGGACTGGCGCGCGGATATGATCCGGATGGCCCGCGAGACACGTTCGCTGATGCACCGGCATCCCTGGCTGCCGCGGCTGATGTCCCCGGTGTACGGCTTCAGCCCCCATGCTCTTCGCTATCTGGAGCACTGCCTGGCCTGCCTGGATCCGCTGGAGGCGTCGTACGGCACGAAGCTGGAGTTGATCGCGATGCTGAACGGGGTGGTGACCACCTACGTCCGCAACGAGCTCGACACCGCCGAGCGTGTACGTGCCCTGCCGTGGTCCGAGGAGCAGGAGAACGCGGTGCGGATCGCGTACCTCGGCTCGCAGATCGCGTCCGGCGCGTATCCCAGGATGGCGGCGGCCTTCGCGGAGGATCCGGGGCCGATCGACCTGGAGGCGGTGTTCGAGCGGGCGTTGGGGCGGGTGCTGGACGCGTTCGGCTAGGGGGTTTCGTTCGCCCCCTAGATCAGGGCGAACTGGCCCTCCGGGCCCTCCTCGTGGTGGTCCAGGACCGAGGCGGGGCGGCGGGCGCAGGCCGGTGCCGGGAGGACGCCCGCCTCGCGCAGATCGCTCGCCGTGACGGCTGACACCGCCTTCAACTCGGCGCGAAGCGGTAGGAGTTCCGCCAGCAGGGCCAATACAGTGATCAGTTCCAGGAGTTCCGACGTCCAGGGCTGCGGCCAGGTCGCCGGGCGGATCGCGGTGAGGGTGCCGGGGACGGCCGGGGTGGTGCGGGCCGTGAACCAGGACTCCAGGACCCGGACCCCGGCCACCTCGTAGTCCCAGGCCTGCGGCGGGACCGGGGAGATACGGCCCTCGTCCAGGTGGAGGGTTTCCTCGTCCTCGTCGTAGTGCAGGGTGAGGGGCCGGGCCGGCAGCGGGGCGCGGACGTAGGGGCGGCGGCCCCCCGGCAGCCTGGGGCGTGTGCCGTCACGGCGCATCAGCCACAGCATGCGGTGGCCCAGCTCGACGCCGGTACGCCACAGCGCGGTGTCGTCGGTGAGTGGCACGGTGAGGTCGGGACGGACCGTCGCCAGGATCCAGGCCAGCACGTCCGGCGCCGTGGGGCGGTCGGACAGGCGGGTGGAGAGGTGGGCCGGCAGACCCGGGGCCAGGTTCGGTTCGCGTCCGCCGGGGCGGCGCCACAGGGGGCGGACGCGGCCGGGGCGGAGAGCGGGCAGGAGGGAGGTGGCCAGCAGCGGCGTGTCCGCGTCGCCCGTCTCCACCGTGAAGACCTGCCGCGCGTCCGCCACCCGCCACAACTCCGGGCGGGCCGTGTCGATCAGCCGGTGGTCCGGGATCAGCCACTGCTCGTCGAAGGGCGCCGCCAGGACGCGGACCGGCTCCGCGCAAGGGCCCTCGGCGCGGACCAGCCGCTCGGTGCCGGTGGACTGCCCGGGCAGTTGGCCCACCGCCGAGTCGAGGGTGCGGGAGCGGGTGGGCTCGAACAGGGCCTGCCGGTGCGGTCCCTCGGCCTTCAGCAGGGCGTCCCAGCGGGCCTTCAGGGAGCCCGGGTCGGGTGCCGTCGGCCAGGCGCGGCCCGGCCGCAGCGGTGCGACGGACCACGGCATGAGGTCCGCCAGCGGCGGAGCGTCGTCGTGCGTCACGCAGGGCATCGTACGGCAGCGTCCCGAAGGGGCGGGGGGAACCGCGCGACCACCGGCGACGGACCCGCGGCCGCCCGACGGCACACAGCGGTACCCCCTGGTGCGCTCACGCCTCCAGGGTGACCGTGAACGAGAAGCGGTCCCCCCGGTAGTGGATGACCGCCACGTCCAGCACCCGCCCCTCGGCGTCGTACGTCACGCCCGTGTAGTGCAGGATCGGGCTGAGCAGCGGGACCTGGAGCAGCCGGGCGGTCTCCGGGTCGGCGAGGCGGGCCTGCACGGTGTCCGTGATCCGGCTGATGTCCGCCTTCACGACGTCCCGCAGCACCTTGGTCATCGGCCAGCGGATCAGATCGTCCACGTCGACGCGCGCGGCGAGTTCGGGACGGATGTGGTTGACGGCGTGGTTGGTCGGCTCGCCGGTCTTCTCGTCGCAGCGCAGGCGGTGGTACGCCGCCACCTGCGCGAGGTCGGGGAAGTACTCGGCGAGACCGGGCGGCACGGGCACCGGGCCGTGGTCCAGCAGTTCCGTCGTCATCCCGGACTGCTGGGCCACGATCGCGTCCACCGAGCCGAGCAGGCGGACCGGTGCGCCCCGCCGGGCGTCCGGCTCGATGAACGTGCCGCGCCGGCGGTGCCGGCTGATCAGCCCCTCGTCCTCCAGTTCCTTGAGCGCCTGCCGCATGGTCAGCACGCTCACGCCGTAGTGCTCCGCCAGCCGCTCCTCCGTGGGCAGCCGCAGCGGGTCCTCGGGGGAGCGGCCGAGTATCGAGGCGCGCAGCGACTGCGACACCTGGTACCACAGCGGCAGCTTGCGGTTCAGGACGATCGAATCCGGGGCGAAGGAGGTCACGCGGCTATCCGTACCTGTCGATGAACGTGCGGCGCAACAGAGGCGGCGTCACGCGCGGAAATGGCGCTCCAGTCCCTGCCACACGTCGTCGTAGCGCTGCTGGAGGTGGTCGGCGCCGGCCGCGTGCGGGGTGAGGGTCACCGGCCAGCGGGTCTCGAACATGAAGGCCAGCCCGTCGTCGATCTTCTGCGGCTTCAGCTCGGCCGCGCTCGCCCTGTCGAACGTCTCCCGGTCCGGTCCGTGCGCCGACATCATGTTGTGCAGCGAGCCGCCGCCCGGTACGAAGCCCTCCGCCTTGGCGTCGTACGCCCCCTCGATCAGGCCCATGTACTCGCTCATCACGTTCCGGTGGAAGTACGGCGGCCGGAAGGTGTCCTCGCCCACCAGCCAGCGCGGCGCGAAGACGACGAAGTCGACGCCGGCCAGGCCGGGGGTGTCCGAAGGGGAGGTCAGGACCGTGAAGACGGAGGGGTCGGGGTGGTCGTAGGAGATGCTGCCGATCACATTGAAACGGCGAAGGTCATAGACGTACGGCACATGGTTGCCGTGCCAGGCCACCACGTCGAGCGGGGAGTGGCCGTAGGTGGCCGTCCAGAGGTTGCCGCAGTACTTGTTCACGACCTCCACCGGACCGGTCACGTCCTCGTACACGGCCACCGGCGCCCGGAAGTCCCGGGCGTTGGCGAGGCCGTTGGCACCGATGGGGCCGAGGTCGGGGAGTTGGAAGGGCGCCCCATAGTTCTCGCACACATAACCCCGGGCTGACTCATCCAACAACTCCACACGGAAGCGCACCCCACGCGGGATCAGCGCCACATATGCGGGCTCCACATGCAGTCGGCCGAACTCCGTGTGCAGCAGCAGCCCGCCGCGCTCCGGCACGATCAGCAGCTCGCCGTCGGCGTCGGAGAAGACGCGCTCCATCGACGCGTTGGCGTGGTACAGGTGCACGGCCATCCCGGTGCGCTGGGCCGCGTCGCCGTTGCCGCCGAGCGTCCACAGGCCGGCCAGGAAGTCGGTGCCCGCGGGCGGCTCGGGCAGGGGGTTCCAGCGCAGCCGGTTGGGGTCGGGCACGGTCTCGGTGAAGGGGGCCGTGCGGAGCGAGCCGTTGGCGGTGCGGGTGAACGCCGGGTGCGCGGCCGACGGGCGGATGCGGTACAGCCAGGAGCGGCGGTTGTGCGCCCGCGGCTCGGTGAACGCCGTGCCGCTCAGCTGCTCCGCGTACAGCCCGAGCGGTGCCCGCTGCGGCGAGTTGCGGCCCTCGGGCAGGGCGCCCGGCACCGCCTCCGAGGCGTGTTCATTGCCGAACCCGGTCAGATACGACAGCCCCTCGGCGGTCTTCCGTGCGTCCCCGCTCATGATCGCTCCCTTGCGCTCCCTGATTCCTATGGAACACCGTAGGAATGCGTGGAGGCGGGCGCAAGAGGGTGCGGGTACTACGTCCGAGGGACTGCGTGAGGTGGCCGGAACCCGACTTGAGGCGGATCCGGCGGACCGGAGCCTTGTTCTACTCTCCTTGGCATGCCCAGGACGTCGTGGACCCGAAGGACGCTCGCCGCGCTCGCGGCGTGCGTCCTGCTGCCGCTCGGCGCGGCGGGCTGCGCGAGCAGTCCCGCCCGGGCCGGCACCGTCTCGGCCTCGCCCGTGGGCAAGGTCCTGGACGTCACCGACGGCACCGGCCGGCATCTGCGCGAGGTCGACCCGAAGAACGCGCCGCAGGTCGGTGTCGAGGTGACCCCGCACGCGGGCGGCGGCTGGGACGTCCGGCTGACCTTCCACCGCTTCCGCTGCTCCGGGCCCGGCACCCGGTCGACGGCGGTCACCGGGCGCGGGCTCGCCCACCTCTTCGTCGACGGCCGCCGGGTCACCCGGCTGAGCTCCCCCCGTTACCACCTGCCCGACCGCCTCGTCCCGCACGGCACCCACCACGTCACCGCGCGCCTGTACGCCGACGACGGCACCGTGTGGGCCGTCCACGGCAAACCGGTGCAGAGCACCGCCGACATAACGGTCTCGGAGGCGCGGCCGGTGACGTCCGGGCCGGCGGCCGGGGCCGCGACCCCGGCCGCCGGCAAATGAGTGCACCGGCCACCCTTGTCCGTACGGGGAGGGTGAGGTTCACCGGACCGCTGCGGAGAGGCATCATGAAGCCCGTGCCCCATGCGACATCGCTCCGCCGCGCGCCGGTCCAGCGGCGCAGCGCCGAACGGCTGACCAGGATCCTCGACGCCTGCGCCGAACTCCTCGACGAGGTCGGCTACGACGCCCTGAGCACCCGCGCGGTCGCCCTGCGCGCCGGTGTGCCCATCGGCTCCGTCTACCGGTTCTTCGGCAACAAGCGGCAGATGGCAGACGCCCTCGCCCAGCGCAACCTGGAGCGGTACACCGAGCGCGTCACCGAGCGGCTGAAGAAGGCGCACAGGGGCGACTGGCGGGCCGCGATGGACGCGGTCCTCGACGAGTACCTGGAGATGAAGCGCACCGCGCCCGGCTTCTCGCTGGTCGACTTCGGCAACCAGATACCCGTCGGCGTCCGCCAGGCCGAGCCCAACACCCGCGTCGCCGACCGGCTCACCACGCTGCTCTCCGGCTATCTGGACCGCACCCCCGACGACGACCTGCGCCGGGTCTTCCTGGTCGCCGTGGAGAGCGCGGACACCCTCGTCCAGCTGGCCTTCCGGACCGACCCGGACGGGGACGAGGCGATCATCACGGAGACACGGGAGCTGCTGCGGGCGTACCTGGCGCGGGTGCTCGACTGACCTTCCGGCCGAATCCCCGTACGAGAAGGTCTCCCCTCCGTGCATACCGGTCGGTATGCTCGCCCGGAGCCGCCGCGTCCCCGAGCCCGTCCGTGCTCGCCCGGCACCGCCGCCGACCCTCCGGGAGGACCCGTGTCCCGCACCGCCCTGCGCATATGCCCCCTGTGCGAGGCCACCTGCGGCCTGACCCTCAGCATCGAGGGCACCCGCGTCACCGGCGCCCGCGGGGACCGCGAGGACGTCTTCAGCAAGGGGTTCATCTGCCCCAAGGGCGCCTCCTTCGCGGCCGTCGACTCCGACCCCGACCGGCTGCGCACCCCGCTCGTCCGCCGCGACGGTGAGCTGCGCGAGGCCACCTGGGAGGAGGCCTTCGACGCGGTCGCCGCGGGGCTGCGCCCGGTCGTGGAGGGGTACGGCCCGGACTCCGTCGGCGTGGTCCTCGGCAACCCGAACGTGCACACCGTGGCCGGCGCCCTCTACCCGCCGGTCCTCCTCGCCGGCCTGCGCACCCGCAGCCTGTTCACCGCCTCCACGGTCGACCAGATGCCCAAGCACGTCTCCAGCGGACTGCTCTTCGGCGACGCCAACGCCATCCCCGTGCCGGACCTGGACCACACCGACCACCTGCTCCTCATCGGCGCCAACCCCCTGGAGTCCAACGGCAGCCTGTGCACCGCTCCCGACTTCCCCGGCAAGCTCAAGGCGCTCAAGGCCCGCGGCGGACACCTGACCGTGGTGGACCCGCGCCGCACCCGCACCGCGAAGCTCGCCGACCGGCACCTGCCGATCCGCCCCGGCACCGACGCCCTGCTGCTCGCGGCGATGGCGCACACCCTCTTCGCGGAGGACCTGGCCGACCTCGCGCACCTGGCCCCGCACGTCCAGGGCCTGGGTGAACTCCAGGAAGCCCTGGGGGAGTTCACCCCGGAAGCCGTGGCCGGCGCCTGTGACGTCGAGGCCGGGGTCATCCGCACCCTCGCCCGCGAACTGGCCGCCGCCCCCACCGCCGCCGTCTACGCCCGCATCGGCAGCTGCACCGTCCCGCACGGCACCCTGGCCAGCTGGCTGGTGGACGTCCTCAACATCCTCACCGGCAATCTGGACCGCCCCGGCGGCGCCCTCTTCCCGCAGGCCGCCACCGACAGGACACCCCGCCCGGCGGGTCCCGGCCGCGGCTTCGCGCTGGGCCGCTGGCACTCGCGGGTCCGGCGACTTCCCGAGGCCAAGGGCGAGTTGCCGCTCTCCGCGCTCGCCGAGGAGATCGACACCGTCACCGACGAGGGCGAGCCGGTCCGCGCGCTGGTCGTCGTGGCCGCCAACCCGGTGCTCTCCGCGCCCGACGGCGACCGCCTCGACAAGGCCCTGGAATCCCTGGACTTCATGGTCAGCGTCGACCCGTACCTGAACGAGACCTCGCGCCACGCCCACGTCGTGCTGCCCCCGCCCCCGCCCTCCCAGAGCCCGCACCACGACTTCGCCTTCAACACCCTCGCCGTGCGCAACCAGGTCCGCTACACCCGCCCCGCCGTCCCGCTGGAGCCCGGCCGCATGGCCGAGAGCGAGATCCTCGCCCGGCTGATCCTCGCGGCCACCGGCATGCACGGCGCCGACCCGGCCGCCGTCGACGCCATGGTCGTCGACCAGACCCTCGGCAAGGCCGTGAGGGATGAGCACTCACCGGTGTACGGCCGCGACCCGGGCGAACTCGCCGGGCAGCTCACCGGCGAGACCGGTCCCGAGCGGCGGCTGGACCTGATGCTGCGCCTCGGCCCGTACGGCGACGGCTTCGGCGCCCGACCGGACGGGCTGAGCCTGGCGGAGCTGCTCGCCCACCCGCACGGCATCGACCTCGGCCCGCTGCGCCCCCGCCTGCCCCAGCCGCTGAAGACCCGCAGCGGCAGGGTGGAGCTGCTGCCCGAGCCGGTCGCCGCCGACCTGCCCCGGCTGCGTGCGGCCCTCCGGGAGCGCCCCGAGGGTCTGGTCCTCGTCGGCCGCCGCCACCTTCGCTCCAACAACAGCTGGATGCACAACGTGCCCGCCCTGACCGGCGGTTCCAACCGCTGCACCCTGCACATCCACCCCGAGGACGCGGCCCGGCTCGGTGTCCGGGACGGGGCGGACGTACGCGTCAAGGGCGCCGGGGGAGAGGTGGTGGCCCCCGCCGAGGTCACCGACGCCGTACGACCCGGGGTCGTCAGCCTGCCGCACGGCTGGGGCCACAACCGCCCCGGCACCCGCCTCGGTCACGCCGCCACCGCCCCCGGAGTCAACGTCAACCAGCTCCTCGACGGCAGCCTGCTCGACCCGCTGTCGGGCAACGCGGTCCTCAACGGCGTCCCCGTCCAGCTCGCTCCAAGCCTGTGACCGACACGGCAAGAAGCCGAGCCGCTTGCGCTCGCGGCGGCCGGTGTGCGCCGGGGTGGCTCCTCCGGTGCCGGTGTGGGCCCTGGGCGCGATGCTCACGGTCCTCGGTTTCTGCCTGGGCGTGGGCCAGTCGCTGTCGATGACGACGGTGGTGCGGGCGGCACCCGAGGAGGCCCGCCCCACGGCGCTCGCGCTCCGGCCGACCGGCAACCGGCTCGGCCAGGTGGCCGCCCCGGCCGCCGCGGGCCTGGTCGCGTCTGGCCGGGGTGGCGGCGCCGTTCGTGCTGCTGGGCGGGTTGCTGTTGCTGTCCTCGGGCGTGGCACCGCGGTCGCCGGGGCGGCCCGAAGAGCCCGGGGAGCGGCGCGGGAGCGGCCGAAACGCTCGGTGTTGCGCCGCACGAGCGATATCTGACGGCGCGCCGGGCGTCGCTGCCCGGGAGGGCGGTGCGTATGACGGAGAGTTCAGACGAAAGAGCGATTTGTATGAAAATCGTCTGAACTCGCGGAGGATTGCGCATGCCCAGCCTGACACTCCCACGTGCCGTCGGCTCCCGCGCGGGCGCCACAATCGTCCTCACCGCCCTCGCCGTGGCGGGCGCGTCCTGGGTAGCGGCGCCGAACGCGGTGGCCCAGGGGGCGAACGGCGACATCAGGGTGCACCGCGAGGGCGTGCCCTACGGGGTCTCGAAGGACGACCCGGTGGTCTGCCGGTTCTACCTCGACGCCGTCAACTTCGACATCCTGCCCAACATCGCCTACATCATCCAGGCGCAGCCCCCGCTGCCCTCGGCGTCCACCGTCACCGGCATCATCCAGCTCGCCGAGGGCGCCGGGCACACCGACCCGATCGGCCTGACCGACGGGCAGTACCGGCTCACCTGGGTCGCGGCGGGCGCCGTCAAGGAGAAGCTCTTCCGTGTCAACTGCCACGACGAGCACAACGACCCGGCGCACGGTCCGAACGGGCAGATCGAGGACCACCAGGACCACCAGGACCACCAGGACCACCAGCAGGACGGTCCCGGCTGGGGCCAGGGCGGCGACCACGACCCGCCCAAGGGCGGTGTGCACGCGGGCGGCGGCGGTCTCATCGACACGGCCGCGGGATACTCGCCGCTGGCCGCCGCGGCGGCCGTGGGCCTGGTCGCGGTCAGTGGTGTCGCGTATGTCCGGCTGGTCCGCCGGCGGCCCGATGGTGCCGCGTAGGCGCAGACGCAGGCCCTGGTACCGGACCCGGGCCTACCGCCTCGCCAGGACGGCCCTGCTGGTGACCGTCCTGGTGACGGCGTGGAACCGCTGGTGGGGCGGGCACGCCGGGCCTGGCCGGGCGGACGACCCGGACGCGGTGGCGGCCGCCGGCCCAGGAGGCGCGAGCGGGGAGGAATCCTGCAGGCCCCCTTCCGGGCCCCCGCCCCGGCCGCTGCCCCGGTCCCGGCCGACGTCCTTCCGCATCCCCTCCCTGGGCGTCGACGCCCCGGTCACCGGCCTCCGGCTCGACAGCGAACGGCAGTTGGAGACTCCGCCGGTGGACAGGCCCAAGCTGGTCGGCTGGTACGAGGGCGGCCCCACACCGGGCGAGCCCGGCACCGCGATCGCCGTCGGCCACCGGGACACCATGACCGGCCCGGCCGTCTTCGCCGCGCTCGCCCAGGTCAAACCCTGCAAGCTCATCGAGGTCAAGCGCGCCGACGGCCGTACCGCCGTCTACACCGTGGACCGGATGAAGGTCTTCGACAAGGCGGGCTTCCCGGACAAGGAGGTCTACGGCCCGGCCGGGCGACCGGAACTGCGCGTGCTGACCTGCGGCGGCCTCTACAGCCGGCGGACCGGCTACACCAGCAACGTGGTGGTCTTCGCCCACCTGAGCGCGGCCAAGTGACGCGCCCGGCCGTCGAGTGACCGACGGGCCGCGACCGGGTGACCGACGGGCCGCCCGGCCCGGTGTGTGAGCGCCGGCCGCCCCGGCGATGATGTCCTGGTACGTCTGGCGCCGAAAAACTAACGCCGCTAGTTTGAGTCCCGGACGACGCGGACCCGCCGGGAGGAAGCAGCATGAAGGCACACGACGGCCTGTACATCGACGGCGCCTGGCGCCCCGCCGAGGCCACGGACGTCATCGAGGTCGTGAATCCGGCCGACGAGCAGGTCGTCGCCCGGGTCCCGGCGGGCGGTCCCCTGGACGTCGACACCGCCGTCCGCGCGGCCCGCGCCGCCCTTCCCGCCTGGGCGGCCACGCCCCCGGCCGAGCGCGCCGCACGCCTGACCGCCCTCCGGGACGTCCTCGTGGCCCGCAAGGACGAGATCGCCGAGACCGTCACCGAAGAGCTGGGCTCCCCGCCGCAGTTCTCCCGGGCCGTGCACGCGGCCGTGCCGATCGCGGTCGCCGGCTCCTACGCCGAACTGGCCGCCGGCCACTCCTTCGAGGAGAAGGTCGGCAACTCCACCGTCCTGCACGAGCCGATCGGTGTGGTCGGCGCGATCACCCCCTGGAACTACCCCCTCCACCAGATCGTCGCCAAGGTCGCCCCGGCACTCGCCGCGGGCTGCACGGTCGTCCTCAAGCCCGCCGAGGACACCCCGCTCACCGCCCAGCTGTTCGCCGAGGCGGTGCACGAGGCGGGCGTGCCGGCCGGAGTGTTCAACCTGGTCACCGGCCTCGGCCCGGTGGCGGGCCAGGCCCTCGCCGAGCACCCGGGCGTGGACCTGGTCTCCTTCACCGGCTCCACGGCGGTCGGCAGGCGGATCGGCGCGGTGGCGGGCGCGGCCGTCAAGAAGGTGGCCCTCGAGCTCGGCGGCAAGTCCGCCAGCGTCATCCTGCCGAGCGCCGACCTCGCCAAGGCGGTGAACGTCGGGGTCGCCAACGTGATGTCCAACTCCGGCCAGACGTGCAGCGCCTGGACCCGCATGCTGGTCCACCGCGACCAGTACGACGAGGCCGTCGAGCTGGCCGCGACGGCCGCCGCCAAGTACGGCGAGCGCATCGGACCCGTGGTGAGCGCCAAGCAGCAGGAGAGGGTGCGCGGCTACATCGACAAGGGCATCGCCGAGGGTGCCCGCCTGGTCACCGGCGGCCCCGAATCCCCGCGCGAGGTGGGCTACTTCATCACTCCGACCGTCTTCGCCGACGTGACGCCCGAGATGACGATCGCCCAGGAGGAGATCTTCGGCCCGGTCCTGTCCATCCTCCGCTACGAGGACGAGGAGGACGCCCTGCGCATCGCCAACGGCACGGTGTACGGCCTCGCGGGCGCCGTCTGGGCCGGTGACGAGGCCGAGGCGGTGGCCTTCGCCCGCCGTATGGACACCGGCCAGGTCGACATCAACGGTGGCCGGTTCAACCCCCTCGCCCCCTTCGGCGGCTACAAGCAGTCCGGGGTCGGCCGGGAACTCGGCGTGCACGGGCTCGCCGAGTACCTCCAGACCAAGTCCCTCCAGTTCTAAGGAAGTACGCGAGTCATGGCCGTACGAGCCGCCGTCCTGCCCGCCGTCGGAGCCCCGCTGGAGATCACCGGTATCGACCTGCCCGACCCGGGCCCCGGGCAGGTCCGGGTCCGCCTCGCCGCCGCTGGTGTCTGCCACTCCGATCTGTCCCTGTCCGACGGCACCATGCGCGTACCGGTCCCGGCCGTCCTCGGCCACGAGGGCGCCGGCACGGTCGTGGCCGTCGGCAAAGGCGTCACGCACGTCGCCGAAGGCGACCCGGTCGTCCTCAACTGGGCTCCGTCCTGCGGGAGTTGCCACGCATGCTCGCTCGGCGAGGTCTGGCTGTGCGCGAACGCCCTCAACGGCGCCGCCGAGGTCTACGCCCGCACCACCGACGGCACCGACCTGCACCCCGGCCTCAACGTGGCCGCGTTCGCCGAGGAGACGGTCGTCTCCGCGTCCTGCGCGCTGCCCCTGCCGCAGGGGGTGCCGCTGGTGGACGCCGCCCTCCTCGGCTGCGCCGTCCTCACCGGCTACGGCGCCGTCCACCACTCGGCGAAGGTCCGCCCGGGTGAGACGGTGGCCGTCTTCGGCGCGGGCGGAGTCGGCCTCGCCACCCTCCAGTCGGCCCGCGTCGCGGGTGCGTCCAGGATCGTCGCGGTCGACGTCTCCCCGGCGAAGGAGGAGCTGGCCCGCGCGGCCGGTGCCACCGACTTCGTCCTCGCCTCCGAGAACACCCCCCGTGAGATCCGCGCCCTCACCGGCAAGCAGGGCGTCGACGTCTCGGTCGAGTGCGTGGGCCGCGCGGTGTCGATCCGCGCGGCCTGGGACTCCACCCGCCGGGGTGGCCGTACGACGGTCGTCGGCATCGGCGGCAAGGACCAGGAGGTCACGTTCAACGCGCTGGAGATCTTCCACTGGGGCCGCACCCTGTCCGGCTGCGTCTACGGCAACACCGACCCCGCCCGCGACATCCCGGTGCTCGCCGAGCACGTGCGGGAGGGCCGCCTGGACCTCTCCGCGCTGGTGACGGAGCGGATCGCCCTGGAGGGCATCCCGGCGGCCTTCGAGAACATGCTCGCGGGCAAGGGCGGCCGGGCGCTGGTGGTGTTCTGACGCCGGCCGTCCGAAGCCGGGGGGCTTCCGGCGCCTCAGGTGACCTTCTCGGGTCGCGGCTTCTCACCGGCCGCGACCCGGACCGTCCGGCCGCCGCGTGCCCGGGACCGGGACACCGCCACGCCCGCGAGACACAGCACACCGCCGGCCAGCGTGAGCACCCCCGGTACCTCGCCGAGCAGCACCCACGACATCAGCACCACCAGCGCGGGCACGGCGTAGGTCGTCGCGCCCATCCGGCTCGCGGTGGTGCGGGCGAGGGCGTAGGCCCAGGTCGTGAAGGCGAGCGCGGTCGGAAAGACGCCCAGGTAGACCATGTTCAGGGTGGCCGGCACGGAGGCGTGGGCGACCTCGTGCGCCAACTGCCCGGCGAACGGCACACAGCCCACTGTGCCGACCAGGCACCCGAAGGTCGTCACCTGCAGGGCACTCGCGTGCCCCACGGCCGGCTTCTGCGCGACGACGCCGGCGGCGTACGCCACCGCGGCGAGCAGACACAGCACCACACCGAGCACGGAGGACCCGCCCCCGCCCGACATCGACAGGCCCACGGTCACCGCGCCCGCGAACGACACGGCCATCCCGGCCAGCAGCCGCGGTGGCATCGGGTCACCGAGCAGGCGGGCGCCGAGCAGGGCGATCAGCAGCGGGCCGACGTTCACGACGAGGGCCGCGGTGCCGGCGTCCACCTGCTGTTCGCCCCAGTTCAGGACGACCATGTAGAACCCGAACCACAGCACCCCGGACAGCAGGATCCCGCGCCAGGCGGCCCTGGGCGGCAGTCCTTCCCGGCGTATGGCCCAGATGACTCCCAGGGCGAGGGTGCCCGACGCGAGCCGGCCCAGGGCCAGCGCGCCGGGGGAGTACTCCTGCCCCGCACTGCGGATCGCCACGAAGGCCGACGCCCACAGGACGACGCTGACGACGGCTGCGCCGGCGGGCAACAGGTGGTGGCGAGGGGTGGCGTTCATCATGCTCCCGAGACTAGGTGGAGAGGCCGGTAACGGCTGGCGGACATCGGACGGGGGCCCCGAAGGGGGGGGCGCGGGGACGGCGCGAGCAACCAGAACGGACCCGCGCGCGGCACACGACGGAACCCCCCGTCCCCGTGGCCGGACCTCACCGCAGCGAACCCGGCGCGATACCCAACAGCGCCGCGAGCTCCCGCTCCCCGGACGGAGTCACCTTCACGGCCCGCGCCGAACCGATCCGCACACACCACCCCGCGTCCAGCGCATGCCGGCACAGCGCGGCCCCCGCCGCCCCCGCGAGGTGCGGACGCCGCTCGGTCCAGTCGAGGCACGCACGGGCCAGCGGACGTCTGCTCGGGACATCGAGCGCCATACCCGCCGCGGCGAACCACTCCACCCCCGCGTCCGTGAGCGCGAACCCCGTGTCCTGCCGCAGCAGCCCCCGCCGGGTCAGGGCCTCCGTGACCGCGATCCCGAGCCGCCCGGCGAGATGGTCGTAACAGGTACGGCCCCGTGCCATCGCGGCCCCGGCGCTCGACTCGCGCAGGGAACGTGGCCGCACGGCCGCCGCGGGCACCCGCACCTGTGCGGCGAGATCCTCGACGAGCCCCGCCACGCGCGCGTCGGCCAGCCGGACGTACCGGTGCCGCCCCTGCCGTTCCTGCGCGAGGAGGCCGCCCGCCACCAGCTTGCCCAGATGCTCGCTCAGCGTCGACGCGGCGACCCCGGCATGCCGGGCCAGTTCACCGGCGGTCCAGGCCCGCCCGTCGAGCAGCGCGAGCAGACACGCGGCGCGGGTCTCGTCGGCGACCAGGGCCGCCAGCGAGGCGAGGCCGGCCGCCAGGGGGTCCGTGGTGGTCATGCGGCCAGCATGCGGCACCGACACTTCGGTGCCCACCGAATTGTTCTCACACGCTCTGGCGCACCTGCTCGTACTGCTGCGCCAGCCCGTCCAGCAGCGCCGTCAGCCCCGTCTCGAAGGCCCGCTCGTCGATCTTCTCCTGCTGTTCGGCGAGCAGGTGGGCCTGGCCGAGGTGGGGATAGTCGGCGGGGTCGTACGCGCTCGCGTCGTCCACGAAGCCCCCGGCGAAGGAGCCGAGCGCGGAGCCCATGATGAAGTACCGCATCAGCGCGCCGATGGAGGTCGCCTGGGCCGGCGGCCAGCCCGCGTCGACCATCGCGCCGTACGCGGCGTCGGCCAGTCGCAGTGCGGCCGGCCGCCGTCCCGGCCCCCTGGCCAGCACCGGGACGATGTTCGGGTGGTCGCGCAGGGCGGCCCGGTAGGAGACGGCCCAGTCGTGCAGCGCGGTCCGCCACTCGCGGCCGTCCTCGAACATCGACAGGTCCACCAGGCCGCTCACCGAGTCGGCGACCGCTTCAAGGATCTCGTCCTTGGTGCGGAAGTGGTTGTAGAGCGAGGGGCCGCTCACCCCCAGCTCGGCGGCGAGCCGGCGGGTGGAGACGGCCGCCAGTCCCTCCCGGTCCACGAGTTCCCGGGCCGTCTCGACGATCCGGTCGGTGCTGAGGAGGGGCTTGCGCGGTCGGGCCATGGCGCACATAGTAGGGCTGGAACTGGAAACTAGCAGTGCTAATTTAAATGTACGGTTTTCAAGATCCATCGTCGGATCCGGTCTGTGTGGGGTGATCGCGTGGTGAACCTGGAGCTGAGCGAGGAGCAGGCCGCCGTACGGCAGCTCGCCCGGGACTTCGTGGAGCGCGAGATCACCCCCCGTGTGATCACCTGGGACCGCGCCGAGGAGGTCGACCGGGGCAT
Source organism: Streptomyces sp. NPDC001135 (assembly GCF_053598395.1). Classification (NCBI taxonomy): domain Bacteria; kingdom Bacillati; phylum Actinomycetota; class Actinomycetes; order Kitasatosporales; family Streptomycetaceae; genus Streptomyces; species Streptomyces sp. NPDC001135. The sequence goes on from NZ_JBSFKD010000020.1 coordinate 122,523, forward strand.
CGTGAAGAAGCTCGGCGAGGTCGGTTTCCTCGGGCTGACCGTCGACGAGGAGTACGGCGGCTCCGGCGGCGACCACCTCGCGTACTGCCTGGTGACGGAGGAACTCGGGCGCGGGGACTCGTCCGTGCGCGGCGTCGTCTCCGTCTCCCTCGGTCTCGTCGCCAAGACCGTCGCCGCCTGGGGGGACGAGGAGCAGAAGCGGCGCTGGCTGCCGGGACTGACCGCGGGCGAGTACGTGGGCTGCTTCGGCCTCACCGAGCCCGGCACCGGCTCCGACGCGGGCAACCTCACCACCCGGGCCGTACGCGACGGCGGCGACTACGTCATCAACGGCACCAAGATGTTCATCACGAACGGCACATGGGCGGACGTCGTCCTGCTCTTCGCGCGTTCCACCGACGCCCCCGGCCACAAGGGGGTGTCCGCCTTCCTCGTGCCCACCGACACCCCCGGCCTGACCCGCCGCACCGTCCACGGCAAGCTCGGCCTGCGCGGCCAGGCCACCGCCGAACTCGTGCTGGAGGACGTCCGGGTGCCGGCCTCGGCGCTGCTGGGGGAGGAGGGCAGGGGCTTCGCGGTGGCCATGTCCGCGCTGGCCAAGGGGCGGATGTCGGTGGCCGCGGGCTGCGTCGGCATCGCCCAGGCGGCCCTGGACGCGGCCGTGCGGTACGCCGGTGAGCGCGAGCAGTTCGGCAAGCCGATCGCCCGTCACCAGCTGGTGCAGGAGCTGATCAGCGACATCGCCGTCGACGTGGACGCCGCCCGGCTGCTCACCTGGCGGGTCGCCGACCTGATCGACCGCGGGCAGCCGTTCGCCGTCGAGTCCTCCAAGGCCAAGCTGTTCGCCTCCGAGGCGGCCGTCCGTGCCGCCAACAACGCCCTGCAGGTCTTCGGCGGCTACGGCTACATCGATGAGTACCCGGCCGGCAAGCTCCTGCGTGACGCCCGCGTGATGACCCTCTACGAGGGCACCAGCCAGATCCAGAAGCTGCTCATAGGGCGTTCCCTGACCGGGGTTTCGGCGTTCTGAGGACGTGTCCGGCTGAGTACGCGTCTGAGTACGCCGGCGGATGTGGCGCGGGCCACATCCGCCGATGCTCTCTGTCATGAGTGACACACCGGTCAAGCAGCAGAGCACGGCGGCCTTCTACGGCCAGGCCGTCGCCTCGTTCGCGGTCGCCATGGCGGCCACCGCCATCGGCATCTTCCGGCTGAACGCCGACGCCTGGGTGCGGGCCTTCCTGGCCATCGCCGTCCTCTACCTCGTCACCTCCGCCTTCACTCTCGCCAAGGTCGTCCGTGACCGCCAGGAGGCAGGGCAGATCGTCAGCCGTGTCGACCAGGCACGCCTGGAGAAGCTGCTGGCCGAACACGACCCCTTCGACAAGCTCTGAGCGCCCGCACTAAGCGCCCGCTCACCGTCGGCGGTATGGTGGTCCTCCTGTCACCGAGAGGGGCGAGCGAACGATGAGTACGGCGGAGGAGACGACCGGCGGCGAAGTGGAGCCGTGGGAAGAGGTCACCCCTGACGCGGCCCGGCGGCTGCTCGTCGCCGCCGTGGAGGCCTTCGCCGAGCGCGGCTACCACGCGACGACGACCCGCGACATCGCGGGCCGCGCCGGCATGAGCCCGGCCGCGCTGTACATCCACTACAAGACCAAGGAAGAGCTGCTCCACCGGATCAGCCGGATCGGCCACGACAAGGCCCTCGACATCCTGCGCACGGCTTCGCGGCGGGAGGGCACCGCGGCCGAGCGGCTGGCCGACGCGGTCAGCTCCTTCGTCCGCTGGCACGCGGGCCGGCGCACCACCGCGCGGGTCGTGCAGTACGAACTCGACGCGCTCGGCCCCGAGGCCCGCGCCGAGATCGTCGCGCTGCGCCGCCAGGTCGACGCCGAGGTGCGCGGGATCGTCGAGGACGGCGTGGCCTCGGGCGAGTTCGACGTGCTGGACGTCCAGGGCACCACGCTCGCCGTGCTGTCGCTGTGCATCGACGTGGCCCGCTGGTTCACCGTGAACGGCCCGCGCACCCCGGAGGAGGTCGGCGCGCTCTACGCCGACCTGGTCCTGCGGATGGTGGGCGCGAAGTAGCAGCCCGTCCGTCCTGCCTACACGTAGTACCGGGACACCGACTCCGCGACGCACACCGGCTTGTCGCCGCCCTCGCGCTCCACGGTGAAGGCGATGGCCACCTGGACACCACCGGTGACGTCCTCGACGCCGGTGATCTTCGCGGTGGCGCGCAGCCGGGAGCCGACGGGGACGGGGGAGGGGAAGCGGACCTTGTTCGTGCCGTAGTTCACGCCCATCTTCGCGCCCTCGACCCGGATCAGCTGCGGGCCGAAGAGCGGGAGCAGCGAGAGGGTCAGGTAGCCGTGCGCGATGGTGGTCCCGAACGGCCCCGCGGCGGCCTTCTCCGGATCCACGTGGATCCACTGGTGGTCACCGGTGGCCTCGGCGAACAGGTCGATGCGCTTCTGGTCGACCTCCAGCCAGTCGGTGTACCCCAGTTGCTCGCCGACGGCGGCCCGCAGCTCGTCGGGGGAGGTGAAGGTCCTTGGTTCTGTCATGTTCCCGGCCTCTCGCTCGCATCTCTAAGCGACTGCTTAGCATGCTCGGGTGCGGGGCGCCTGTCAACGGACCGCGAGCGGTGCCGGGCCGCTAGGCTCTGAGGAGTGCCGCAGATTCCCGAGAAGATCCATGAACTGACCGTCGGCCAGTTGTCCGCGCGCAGCGGCGCCGCTGTCTCCGCGTTGCACTTCTACGAGTCCAAGGGCCTGATCAGCAGCCGCCGCACATCCGGCAACCAGCGCCGCTACCACCGTGACACCCTGCGCCGGGTCGCCTTCGTCCGCGCGGCGCAACGGGTCGGCATCCCGCTGGCCACGATCCGGGACGCCCTGGCGGAGCTTCCCGAGGAACGGACGCCGACCCGGGAGGACTGGGCGCGGCTGTCGGAGAAGTGGCGCTCGGAGCTCGACGAACGCATCAAGCAGCTGAACCGTCTGCGCGACCACCTGACCGACTGCATCGGCTGCGGATGCCTGTCCCTGGAGAACTGCGTCCTGTCCAACCCGGACGACGTGTTCGGTGAACGCCTCACCGGTTCCCGGCTGCTGGCCGAAGGGCGTTGAGCCCGGCCGGGTGGTGAAGTCGCCCGCCTCGGCGGGTTGCACGGCGGCCGACTCCACCGGCACCGACCTCGGCCAGAGCTCGGCCGCCGGCCGTCGGCCGCCCTTCAGCCGGGCATAGCCGCCCTTCAGCCGGGCGGGCCGCCCTACTCGTACTCGGTGCCGCCCTTGCGCGTCAGGTACGCCGGGCTCACCGCCTTGGCGATCGCCCGGCCCCCCGTCACCGCGCTGTACCGCTCCGTGGAGGGCCGTATCACCACCCCCTCCCGCAGATGCAGCCCCCGCCCGGACACCGTCTCCCGGCCGCTCGCGAACTCCCGTACCCGGTCGATGTCGTACGGCCCCGTGTACAGCTCGGGCACCACCGGCAGCTCGCCCCCCAGCCACTGCGCCGCGTCCAGCCACCGCACGGCACCGTCCACCTCCGCCGAGACGTCGAAGGCCGCGTACCCGAGCGTGTCCCGCCGCCCGTCCGCGCCGTAGGAGAGGTCCTGCACCCCCGCGCCGTACACCTCGCCGAAGATCCCGACGCGTCGCGCGCCCAGCCGCTCGCACAGCCGCGCCGCCACCTCGGCGACCCCGTGCCCGCGCACCGCCCGCCAGTAGAGGTTGCGCGGATCCTCCTTCAGGGCGAGGGACTTGGCGCCGAAGCCCTTGGAGGACACGTACACCCGTCCCTCGTCGGCGGCATACGTCAGCAGGCACGCCGAACCGTGCAGTTTCTCCGTCAGGACGACCGGCTCGCCCGGTGTGAAGATGTCCGGGTAGCGCTGGACGTTCTCGATGTCGACCCAGGGCAGCAGGTCCGGTGCCGACTCCACCTCGCCGTTCATGGTCGGCGGGATCGGCGGCACCCACTTGGTGATGCCCAGCCGCTCCGCGAAGTCCGTTCCCTCGGACGCCGCCCGCTTCAGGTCGATGTCCGCCAGCGCCTTCGGCCGGCACACGATGCCCTGCGACAGTTCGCCGCGCAGCCGCACCGCCTTGACCCGGTTGGCCTCGCCGCCCGCGAGCCGTCCGGTCAGGCCCAGCTCCTCGATCAGCCCGGGCGGGAGTACGGACTGCTCGGGGATGTAGACGGCGGCCTCACCGGTGCGGTACGCACCCTTGGCGACGACGGCCCGGTACAGGCCGACCTGGGCGAGCTCGAGCGCGTCGGCGTTCGGGTGCTCGTGGACGGTCAGCACTTCGGCGGTGACCCGCAGGGTGGACATGGGACTCCCCGTGTCATCGGTTGGGTTTCATCGGCTCCACTGTGCGGACGGGAACACGGTGGAGCGAGCGGATTTGGTGCTGGTAAGGTCACCCCCTTCGGCCGGTGGCGACACCGCGCGCGGAGTACCGAACGGGGCCGAAGTCCCATGCCCACGACCGAACTCGCCGCCGCCCTCGCGGACATCGACACCGTCTTCAACGGCTTCGCCGGCCCCCACGAGACCGGTTGTGCGCACTGCTTCCTCCCGGAGGAGACGGCCTGGCTGCGCACCCCGTACACACGCGTGCCCGCGGATCTGCTGCGCCGGTTCGTCTTCAAGGACCCCCTGCACTTCGAGGACCACGCCGCGGTGATGCGGCGCCTGCTTCCCCAGACGGCCCGGGCCATGGCGGACGGGAGCCTGGAGGACATCGGCTGGGGCTTCCACGGCCTCGGCCGGGTGGACTGGCGGGCCTGGCCGGCCGAACAGGCCTCGGCCGTCGACAGGTTCGTCCACGCCTGGTGGGACGACGTCCGTACGACGCCCGAGCCGCCGTATCCGGTCCACGACGTGTTCGAGACGTGCGCCATGATCGTCGGAACCATCAGCCCGCTGCTCGACCGCTGGACCCCGCACCCCGTGGCCGACGCCCACCTCGTGTCCTGTGCCGGCGAGTGGCTGTACCGCCTGGTCGTCGACGACTGGCCGTTCTCCTGGTGGTACCACGACGACCAGCCGTCCGTCGTCGCCGAACTGCAGTCCTGGCTCGCCCGGCACGCCCCCGGCCGGTTGCGCGCCCGGGGCGAGACGGATCTGGCGGTCCGCGCCCGGCTTGTCGGCCTGCCCTACGACGAGCGCTGGAACGATCCGTACTGGACCAACCCTTCCGCCACCAACTGAGCGGGGGATGCGGCGGGCCGGCCGTCCGGGAGCAGCAGTGTGTCCTCCAGGCCGATACGGGTCGCAAGGCCCAGTCGCCCGGCCAGCCGCAGCACCGGCCAGGTGCCGCCCTCCGCGCCGTGCAGCAGGACCGGACGGCCGTGCGCCGGGCCGAGTTCCGCCAACAGGGCCCGCGCCGATGCCTCGGCCGTGGCCGGGTCCGGGTCGGTCACCTCGGCCAGCACCCGCAGCACCCCCGGCCCGAGCGGCGAGGAGGCGAACCGGGCCGCCCCCTGCGTGCCGGACCAGATGCCCGCCTCGACCCCCACCCCCATGCCGAGCAGCTGCTCGGCGACCGCTTCGGCGCCCGCCTCATGCCAGTTGACCGAGGCGAAGTCCGGCAGCACGGACCAGCTGCGCACCCGGGCGAGCCGTGCCATCGGGTCGGGCTCGGCCCAGGCGCCGGTCGTCACCCCGACCGGTACCGGCACCCGCGCCCGGATCGCCTCCAAGGCCGGCGCGAGGACCCGCGGGGAGAGGCTGTCGTGCCCGCACGGTGTCTTCGGGTGGACGTGGACCGAGGTGGCCCCGGCCGTGACGGCTTCCGCCGCGGAACGGGCCAGGTCTTCGGGGACCATGGGCACGGCGACGCCGTCCGCCGGGGACCGGCGGCCGTTCAGGCATACCTGCATGGCGTTCCCCCGGAAATGCGGCTGCGCCCTCGCGCCACGCCGGGCCGTAGGGCGTCCGCCTCGTCGTGACCGGTCGCTCCCCCCGGGTTCTCGGCTCCGCTCGACCCCGCGGGGACCCCGTCGCGGTGCCCACGCGGCGGCGCCGTACACCGCTGCGGCCCCGCCCCTTCGGGGGCGCCCGCAGGGGGGCGGCATCCCCCTGCGCACCCCCCGGATCGGCCCCCCGTTGCACCATCGCTCAGGCCGACATCAGCAGCCGCCCCCGCCTTGCGCACTCCAGTGCCTGCGGGGTGAGAACCGGTCGCGGCACGAGGATGCCGCAGTCCGTGCAGACCGGGCCGGACGACGGCTCGTGGTCCAGGCCGTACCGCCAGACCAGGCGGTCGGCGCCGCACACCGGGCAGCCCGCGCCCGGTTCCCGCTCCAGGGCGGCGATCAGTCGGCGCAGCACCTCCGCCAGCGGTTCGGCGGGGTGGATCCGCGGGTCGTCGCACCAGGCGACCCCGAAACCGCCCCAGGTCAGCCGGTGCCAGTCGTCCACGCTGCCCGGCCTGCGCAGCCCGTCGTGCTTCTCCTTCCTGCGCCGCTCGGTGAACTCGGTCTCGTAGGCGAGCCAGACACAGCGGGCCTCCTCCAGTTCCTCCAGTGCGGCCACGAGCCGCGCCGGGTCGGGGGAGCGGTCCTCGGGGCCGAAGCCCGCCCGGGAGCACAGATGGTCCCAGGTCGCCCGATGCCCGTAAGGGGCGAACTTCTCAAGGCACTTGCGCAGCGAGTACCGCCGCAGTGCCAGATCGCAGCCCGGATCGCGTACCTGTCTCGCCAGACTCCGGAAACCGGCCATCGCCCTGCACCTCCGTCACACCTGCACCTGTACTTCGGTCACTTCGGCGTCGTCGCACGGACGTCGCCGAATAGACGTATCGACAGGCGATTCGGCTCCATCTCTTCTCGTGATCCTGCTTGCGCACTCCGGAAAGTGACGCATGCTCATCTTTAAACCTGGGGATACCGGCGGTAACCTTCGGCCACCCCTGTCGCTAGGAGCCGCCACATGCCACGGCGAACCCCACGTACCGCCCTTGACAGACTGAGAACGTCCCGCCGCTTCACCGGGTTCCTGAAGTCCGCGTCGATATGCGTGCTCGTCGCCGGACTTCTCTCCCCCCTCACCCAGACGCCGGCCACCGCCGACGCCACCGCCTCGAACGACTACTGCGGCGGCCAGTGCTCGGACATCCTGCCGCCCGGCGAGAACGGCAACGCGACCCTCGCGCAGATCCTGCTCAACCAGGCCTTCGGCACCCAGCCGTCGCACGCGGAGGACCAGCTCGGCCCGTACGCGAACCTCGCGACCGGCTACCCGCGCCTGACCGACGCCACGATCAACAACTTCTTCAACGACTCCTCCTTCGGCGTCCCGTCCGACCAGGTCGCCTCCACCGAGAAGCCGGGCGGGCGCGGCGACGTGACCATCGTCCGGGACAAGAAGGCCGGTGTGCCGCACATCACCGGCACCACCCGGTACGGCACCGAGTACGGCGCCGGTTACGCGGCGGCCGAGGACCGGCTGTGGCTGATGGACGTCTTCCGGCACGTCGGCCGCGGCCAGCTGACCTCCTTCGCCGGCGGTGCCGCCGCCAACCAGGGCCTGGAGCAGGAGTTCTACCGCAACGCGCCCTACAGCGAGGCCGACCTGCAGGCGCAGATCGACAACGCCGTCACGAAGAACGGCGCCCGCGGCCAGCAGGCCCTCGCCGACGTCAAGGCCTATCTCGACGGCATCAACGCCTACATCGACGCCTCCGACAGCGGACGCTACTTCCCCGGCGAGTACGACCTGACCGGCCACAAGGACCCGATCACCAACGCCGGCACCATCGAGCACTTCAAGGTCACCGACCTCGTGGCGCTGGCCTCCGTGATCGGTTCGCTGTTCGGCGCCGGGGGAGGCGGCGAGGTCAACAACGCCCTCTCGCTGATCGCCGCCCAGTCCAAGTACGGCGTCGAGGAGGGCACCAAGGTCTGGGAGTCCTTCCGTGAACGCAACGACCCCGAGGCCGTCCTGACCGTCCACGACGGCGAGAGCTTCCCGTACGCCGCCGAGCCCGCCGACGCCAAGGGCGAGGCCCTGCCCGACGCCGGCTCGGTCACCCAGGAGCCCCTGGTCTACGACCGTACGGGCAGCGCGGCCACCACCACCGCCAAGAGCACCTCGGCCACCGCCGCGAAGACCACGCTCAGCTCGGCCAGGCGGGGTATGTCCAACGCGCTCGTGGTCAGCGGCAAGTACACCGCCAGCGGCCACCCGATCGCCGTCTTCGGACCGCAGACCGGCTACTTCGCCCCGCAGCTGCTCATGCTGCAGGAGATCCAGGGGCCGGGCATCAGCGCGCGCGGCGCCTCCTTCGCCGGCCTGGGCATGTACGTCGAACTCGGCCGCGGCCAGGACTACTCCTGGAGCGCGACCACCTCGGGCCAGGACATCATCGACACCTACGCCGTCGAACTGTGCCAGGACGACTACCACTACCTGTACCACGGCACCTGTACGGCCATGGACCGGATCGAGCAGAAGAACTCCTGGTCACCGACCATGGCCGACAGCACGCCGGCGGGGTCGTACACGATGCGGGTCTGGCGGACGAAGTACGGCCCGGTGGAGTACCGCGCGACCGTCGGCGGCAAGAAGGTCGCCTACACCTCGCTGCGCTCCTCCTACCTGCACGAGGCCGATTCGATCATCGGCTTCCAGATGCTGAACGACCCCGGCTACGTCAAGGGACCGAAGGACTTCCAGAGCGCGGCCCAGCACATCAACTACACCTTCAACTGGTTCTACGCCGACTCCCGGCACACCGCGTACTACAACAGCGGCGACAACCCGGTCCGCGCCGACGGGGTCGCCGCAGACTTCCCGGTCTGGGCGCAGCCCGCGTACGAGTGGCGCACCTGGGACCCGGCGACCAACACGGCCGACTACACCCCGGCCTCCGCCCACCCCGGCTCCGTCGACCAGGACTACTACGTCTCCTGGAACAACAAGCAGGCCAAGGACTACGCGGCGGCCGGCTGGGCCGACGGCTCCGTGCACCGCGGCAACCTGCTCGACGACCGGGTGAAGAAGCTGGTCGCGGCCGGCGGGGTGACCCGCGCCGAACTGGTGCAGGCCATGGCGGACGCGGCCCTCGCCGACCTGCGCGCCGAGGACGTGCTGCCCAAGCTGCTCAAGGTGATCGACTCCTCGCCGGTGACCGACTCCACGGCCGCCGACGCGGTGAGCAAGCTGCAGGCGTGGGTCACCGCGGGCGCCAAGCGCACGGAGACCTCCGCCGGTTCCAGGACCTACGCCAACGCCGACGCGATCCGCATCCTGGACGCCTGGTGGCCGCTGCTGGTCAAGGCGGAGTTCGAACCGGGCCTCGGCAGTGACCTGTACACCGCCTTCACGGGCAACGCGCCCATCGACGAGACCCCTTCCGCCGGACACGGCCCGACCGGCTCGCACGCCGGGAGCTCCTTCCAGTACGGCTGGTGGAGCTATGTCGACAAGGACATCCGGGCGGTGCTCGGCGAGAACGTGCGGGGCGGGCTCGCCGAGAAGTACTGCGGCGGCGGCAGCCTCGGCGCCTGCCGGGACACCCTGATCGGCACCCTCAAGCAGGCGGCCGGGACGACCGCGGCCCAGGTCTACCCGGGCGACGGCCAGTGCTCGGCCGGCGACCAGTGGTGCGCCGACTCCATCGTCCAGCGCACCCTGGGCGGCATCAAGCACGGCAGGATCAGCTGGCAGAACCGGCCGACGTTCCAGCAGGTGGTGGAGTACACCTCACACAGATAGGCCGACGGCCGTTGGCGGCGGGTCAGGTGACACGGCCCGCCGCCAGCACCAGCCGGGCCAGTTCGGGGTGCAGGATGTCGCTGTGCGCCCCGGTCGGAGGACCCCCGCGCCGGACCACGGCCGCAGCGTCGACGTTCACGCACCCCGACGCCGGCAGCGGCCCGGCGAGGGCCGCCGCGAGATCCAGCCGGACGGTCCCCGGCACCGCCTGCACCCCGTCATGGCCCATCGCGCCCCACCGCGGGCCCAGCACGGCCTCGATCGCGCTGCCCGTGTACGAGCGGTCGTCCCCGGACAGCCGGGAGGCCAGCGGATAGAACGTGCCGAGGGCCGTGTCGAAGTGCGAGTGGCAGCACACCAGGGGGCCGTCGATCCGCCGCTGCCGGTCCTTGAGCGCGCCCGCCCGGTGCGGGTCCTGGGGCAGCCCGTCCGCGAACGCGTAGTGCGAGAAGGCCCCCTGGAGGAGGGTCACGGACTTCACCGCGCGTACGTCGTCGGGCAGCCCGCACAGCGCGAACGACACCAGCCGTGCGCCGAAGCTGTGTCCGGCCAGATGCACCCGTACCCCGGGTGCCGCGTGCGCCAACTGCCCGATCACCGGCCCGAGTCCGTGCTCGCCGATCGTCCCGGCACGCCGCTTCATCGTGTAGTACGCCGCCTGCCGCAGCAGCTCCTTGGCACCGTCCCAGGGGTTCGGGATGCGGAACCCGGCCGGTGCGCCGGGCGACCGGACCGCGGCGAGCGCGTCGGCGAACGCGGCGCAGGCCGTCGCCGGGTCCTCGGTGAACACGGCCGGGTCGCCCTCCTCCCCGGTGTCGGACACCCCGGGCGCCTCCGCGTCCACCAGCAGCCGCACCAGCCGCCCGAACTCCGTCAGCCCCGCGGCGCCGCCCGGCCGTTCGTCCAGCATCCGGGCCAGCTGGTCGATCACGGGTGCGCGGCCCGGGAAGGTCTCCAGCAGTCCGCGCCGGGTGACCTTGTCCAGCGCCGGACCCGGGGCCGTCTCCGCCGCCGCGGCCGCCGGCGACTTCGGGAAGTCCGGGATCGGCTCGTCGCTGAACCGCATCGACGGCCAGATCACGCCCACGTAGCCGAGGCGGGCCCGTGGGGCGAGGGCCGGGACCGGCGCGTAGAAACGGCGGTACAGCGCGGTCGCGGCCGAGCGGTCGTCGTTCCAGCCGTGTGCGAAGACGATCAGGTCACGGACGCCGTGCTCCGTGACCTGCGCCGTCAGACGGTCGCGTTCGGGGCCCTCCACGTCCCCGTCCGTGTCGAAGGTCAGCTCCCAGTAGGGAGTCACGCTCATCCCAGGATCCGCCATGTCAGGCTCCCTCGTCCCCCCTGAAACGATGCGTCGCGGACGTATCGTCCTGCTCCGGGGCAGAGTTGGCCATCCACCGCGCCTCACTTGTACAGGAGATATTCCTTTCGGATCCGCCGGAACGCGGCGAGCTCCTCCTGCCAGGCACCGGTCACCTCGTCGGTGTCCGCCCCCGCGTCGATCATCGTGCGCACCCGCGCGGAACCGGTGAGCTTGTCGATCCAGTTGTCAGCGCGCCACGCGAAGCCGCTCCAGACCTTCCTGACGGTCACCAGCAGTGCGACACCGGTGCGTACGGGGTCGTAGGCGGCCCGGTCGTGGACATGGATCTGCACCCCGCCGACCGTCCTGCCCTGGAACTTGGAGAAGGTGGGCGCGAAGTACGCCTCCCTGAACCGCACCCCGGGCAGCCCGAGCCCGTTCGCGGCCGCGGCCCAGCGGCCGTCGACGCCCTCGGCACCGAGCAGCTCGAAGGGCCTGGTCGTGCCCCGGCCCTCGGAGACGTTGGTGCCCTCGAACATACAGGTGCCGGAGTAGACGAGGGCCGTGTCCGGGGTCGGCATGTTCGGGCTCGGCGGGACCCAGGGCAGTCCGGAGACGTCGTGGAACCAGGTCCGTTTCCAGCCCGCCATCAGGACGGTGTCCAGCGCGACCGGCTTGCTCAGGAACTCACCGTTGAACAGCCGTGCCAGCTCCGCGACGGTCATCCCGTGCGCCTGCGCGATGGGCTGCCGGCCGACGAACGTGGCGAACTCCTTGTGCAGGACCGGGCCTTGGGCGTCCCGGCCGGTGACCGGGTTCGGCCGGTCCAGGACGACGAAGTGTTTGCCGGCGAGCTGGGCCGCCTCCATGCAGTCGTAGAGCGTCCAGATGTACGTGTAGAAGCGCGCCCCGACGTCCTGGATGTCGAAGACGACCGTGTCGACACCGGAGGCGGTGAAGATGTCGGCGAGGGGCTTGCCGCTCTTCAGGTACGTGTCGTAGACCGGCAGTCCTGTCGCCGGGTCGTCGTAGCGGCCCTCGGAGCCGCCGGCCTGCGCGGTGCCCCTGAAGCCGTGTTCGGGGCCGAAGACCGCCGTCAGCCTGACGCGGGGGTCCTGGTGCATCACGTCGACGATGTGGCTGGTGTCCGTGGTGATGCCGGTGGGGTTGGTGACGACACCGACGCGCCGGCCCTGCAGCAGGGAGTAGCCGTCGGCCGCGAGTCTTTCGAAGCCGGTGCGCAGTGCCTCGCGGTGTCCGGGGGTGGCCGGAAGGGCGGCCACCGTTGCCGATGTGAGGAGGTTCCGTCGGGACAGGTCCATGGCTGGAGGTTGGTGCCGTGGCCCTTCCTTCACACATACCGACCGGTTAGTCTGGGCCGATCAGAGCCAATGCGCGCCGCGCGAAGTCGTGTCGAAGGAGACCGATGGTGGAAGCCGTGCAGGATGCGGGAGTGGTCGTCACCGGGGCCGGCGGTGGGATCGGGGCCGCGTTGGCCCGGCGGTTCGCCGCCGAGGGCGCCCGGGTGGTCGTGAACGACCTGGATGGCGAGAGGGCCAAGGCGGTGGCCGAGGAGATCGGCGGGATCGCCGTGCCGGGCGACGCCTCCGTGATCGTCGGCGACGCCCGGGACGCGCTCGGCGGCACCGTCGACGTCTACTGCGCCAACGCCGGTGTCGCCTTCGAGGACGGCGGCCCGGACGGGCCGCTCGACGAGAGGTCCTGGGCGGTCTCCTGGGACGTGAACGTCATGGCGCACGTCCGCGCGGCACACGAGCTGCTGCCCGGGTGGCTGGAGCGGGGCGCCGGACGGTTCGTGTCCACCGTGTCGGCCGCCGGGCTCCTCACCATGATCGGCGCCCCCTCCTACAGCGTCACCAAGCACGGCGCCTACGCCTTCGCCGAATGGCTGTCGCTGACGTACCGCCACCGGGGCCTGAAGGTGCACGCCATCTGTCCGCAGGGGGTGCGGACGGACATGCTGGCCGCGACCGGCAGCGCCGGGGACCTGGTGCTCCACCCGACGGCGATCGAGCCGGAGGCCGTCGCCGACGCCCTGTTCCAGGGCATCGAGGAGGACCGCTTCCTGATCCTGCCCCACCCCGAGGTGGCCGAGTACTACCAGGCGCGGGCCGCCGAGCCGGATCGCTGGCTGGGCGGCATGAACCACCTCCAGCGCAAGTGGGAGGAAGCCCGGTGAGCGTCTCCCGGTACGCGGACCGGCCCTGGCTGGCCCTGCTCGACGACGCCCAGCGCGCTCCGGTCACCCCCGCCGACTCCGTCGTGCACGCCCTGCGGGCCGCCGTCGCCGAGGCGCCCGACCGCACCTTCCTCGCCTACTTCGACGCCCGGCTCAGCTACCGCGAGGTGGACGAGCTGACCGACTCCGTCGCCGCCCACCTCGCCGCGCGCGGGCTGGAGCGCGGCGACCGGGTGGCCGTGCTGCTGCAGAACTCCCCGCACTTCGTGCTCGCCGTCCTCGGCGCCTGGAAGGCCGGCGCGACGGTCGTCCCGGTCAACCCCATGTACAAGTCGGGCGAGGTCGGGCACGTCCTGCGGGACGGTGAGGTGGCCGCGCTGGTCTGCTCCGACCGGGCCTGGGAGTCGTATCTGCGCACCACGGCCGCCGACTCGCCCGTGCGGGTCGTCCTCACCGCCTGCGAGCGGGACTTCCAGACACGCGACGACGCGCGCGTGCTCGGGTTCGAGCGGCTGCCCGGGGCGCCGGACGCCGACGACCTCGTGGCCGTCGCCCGGCAGGGCGGAAAGCCCCCCGAGAACCGCGACCCGCGCCCGGACGACACCGCGCTGATCAGCTACACCTCCGGCACCAGTGGCACCCCCAAGGGCGCCACCAACACGCACGGCAACATCATGCACAACGCCGAACGGCAGCGGACCGGCCTCGCGCTGCCCGAGGCACCCGTCTACTACGCCCTCGCGCCGCTGTTCCACATCACGGGCATGGTGTGCCAGTTCGCCGCCTGCCTGAACAGCGCGGGCACCCTGGTGCTCGCCTACCGCTTCGAGCCCGGACTGGTCCTGGAGGCCTTCGCGGAGCACCGCCCGCACTACACGGTCGGCCCGTCCACCGCCTACATGGCGCTCGCCGCCCACCCGGACGCCACCACGGAGCACTTCTCCTCCTTCGTGAACCTGTCCTCCGGCGGCGCGCCCGTGCCGCCCGCGCTGGTGGAGAGGTTCCGCGAGCGCTTCGGGCCGTACATCCGCGTCGGCTACGGCCTCACCGAGTGCTCCGGCCCGTGTGCCGCCGTCCCGCCCGGCCTGGAGGCGCCCGTGGACCCCGTCTCCGGGACCCTGTCGGTGGGTGTGCCCGGCGCCGACACGCTCGTGCGGATCGTGGACGAGCAGGGCGCCGACGTGCCCTTCGGGGAGCAGGGCGAGATCGTCGTACGCGGCCCCCAGGTCATCCCCGGCTACTGGCGGCGCCCGGACGCCACCGCCGAGACCTTCCCGGACGGCGAGCTGCGCACCGGCGACATCGGCTTCATGGACGCACAGGGCTGGCTGTACGTCGTCGACCGCAAGAAGGACATGATCAACGCGTCCGGCTTCAAGGTGTGGCCCCGTGAGGTCGAGGACGTGCTGTACACCCACCCGGCGGTGCGCGAGGCGGCCGTCGTCGGCGTTCCCGACGGCTATCGTGGCGAGACCGTCAAGGCCTATATCAGCCTGCGTCCGGGCGCCGGCGCGACCCCGGACGAACTCGCGGTGTACTGCAAGGAGAGACTGGCCGCGTACAAATACCCGCGCCAGGTGGAGATCCTGCCCGACCTGCCCAAGACGGCGAGTGGGAAGATCCTCCGTCGGGAACTGCGTTCCCGCGCGCACCACAACAGCAACGCCGGTCAGTAGGCGACGAGGAAAGGCAGGTGGCGGCAGTGCCCAGGACGACGGACGGAGACGGGACGCCCGTACCGCAGCGGTTGCTGGCCGCCGCCACCCGGCTCTTCGCCGAGCAGGGGTACGACCGCACCTCCGTGCAGGAGATCGTGGAGGCGGCCGGCGTCACCAAGGGGGCGCTGTACCACTACTTCGGCTCCAAGGACGACCTCCTGCACGAGGTGTACGCGCGCGTGCTGCGCATCCAGCAGGAGCGGCTCGACCACTTCGCCGGCATGGACGCGCCGGTGGAGGAACGGCTCAGAGGTGCCGCGGCGGACGTGGTCGTCACGACGATCGAGAACCTCGACGACGCGATGATCTTCTTCCGGTCCATGCACCACCTGAGCCCGGAGAAGAACAAGCAGGTCCGCGCGGAGCGCCGGCGCTACCACGAACGGTTCCGCGCGCTGATCGAGGAGGGCCAGAAGGCGGGCGTCTTCTCCACGGCGACGCCGGCCGACCTGGTGGTGGACTACCACTTCGGCTCCGTCCACCACCTGTCCACCTGGTACCGCCCCGACGGCCCCCTGACCCCCCAGCAGGTCGCCGACCACCTCGCCGACCTGCTGCTGCGGGCACTGCGGCCCTAGGGCAGCAGAACGAAGGGCACGAGCAAGGGGCGGCCGCACCGGCGGCCGCCCCTTGGCTGTGCTCCCTTACAGGTACTTCTTCAGCTCCCGCCGCGCCAGCGACCGCTGGTGGACCTCGTCCGGGCCGTCGGCGAGCATCAGGGTGCGGGCGCTCGCGTACAGCTCGGCCAGCGGGAAGTCCTGGCTCACCCCGCCCGCGCCGTGCAGCTGGATGGCCCGGTCGAGGATGCCGACCACCGCACGCGGAGTGGCGATCTTGATGGCCTGGATCTCCGTGTGGGCACCCTTGTTGCCGACGGTGTCCATCAGCCAGGCCGTCTTCAGCACCAGCAGCCGTAGCTGCTCGACGGTGACCCGGGCGTCGGCGATCCAGTTCTGGACCACTCCCTGCTGGGCCAGCGGCTTGCCGAACGCGGTGCGCGAGACCGCCCGGCGGCACATCAGCTCGATCGCCCGCTCGGCCATGCCGATCAGCCGCATGCAGTGGTGGATGCGGCCCGGGCCGAGCCGGGCCTGGGCGATGGCGAAGCCGCCGCCCTCCTCGCCGATCAGGTTCGACACCGGCACGCGCGCGTGGTCGAAGACCACCTCGGCGTGGCCGCCGTGGGAGTGGTCCTCGTAGCCGAAGACCTGCATCGCCCGCTTGACGGTGACACCCGGCGTGTCGCGCGGCACCAGGACCATCGACTGCTGACGGCGGATGTCTGCGCCGTCCGGGTCCGTCTTGCCCATCACGATGAAGATCCTGCAGTCCGGGTTCATCGCGCCGGAGATGTACCACTTGCGGCCGGTGATGACGTACTCGTCGCCGTCCCGCTGGATGTGCGTGGTGATGTTGGTGGCGTCCGAGGAGGCCACCTCCGGCTCGGTCATCGCGAACGCCGAGCGGATCTCACCGGCCAGCAGCGGCTCCAGCCACTGCTTCTTCTGCTGCTCGTTGCCGAACTGCGCCAGCACCTCCATGTTCCCGGTGTCGGGCGCGGCGCAGTTCGTCGCGGTGGGCGCGAGATGCGGGGAGCGGCCGGTGATCTCGGCGAGCGGCGCGTACTGGAGGTTCGTCAGCCCGGCGCCGTACTCGGCGTCGGGCAGGAAGAGGTTCCACAGGCCCTGCCGGCGTGCCTCGGCCTTCAGTTCCCCGACCACGGCCGGGGTGTCCCACGGGGAGGCCAGCGCGGCCCGCTGTTCCTCCGCCACCGCCTCCGCCGGGTACACGTACTCGTCCATGAAGGCCAGGAGTGCGGCCCGGAGTTCCTCGGTGCGCGCGTCGAACGCGAAGTCCATGGCGGGTCAGCCTTCCTGAAGAGTGGTCAGTCCGTGGTCGATGAAGACGGGCACGAGATCGCCGATCCGGTCGAAGCCGCGGCCGACCGTCTGGCCCAGCGTGTACCGGTAGTGGATGCCCTCCAGGATCACGGCGAGCTTGAACCAGGCGAACGCCGTGTACCAGGAGACGGCCGACACGTCCCGGCCCGAGCGCTCGGCGTACCGCTCGACCAGCTCCCCCGGGGAGGGGTGCCCCGGGGCGCCGGCGGTCGTCGACACGGGGGAGTCGGGCAGGCCGAGCGGCTGGCTGTACATCACCAGCAGGCCCAGGTCGGTGAGCGGGTCGCCGAGGGTCGACATCTCCCAGTCGAGGATCGCCGTGATCCGGTCGTCCTGTCCGATCAGGACGTTGTCGAGCCGGTAGTCGCCGTGGACGACGGCCGGGGCGGGGGAGACGGGCAGGGACCGGCCGAGGGCCGCGTGCAGTTCGTCGATGCCGGCCAGCTCACGGTTGCGGGAGGCGTCCAGCTGCTTGCCCCAGCGGCGCAGCTGCCGGTCCAGGAAGCCCTCGGGCCGCCCGAAGTCCTCGAGGCCCACCTCGGCGGGGTCCACCGCGTGCAGCTCGACCAGGGTGTCCACCAGGGACAGCACCGCGTTCCGGGTGCGTCCGGCGCCCAGCGGGGCGAGCTGCTCGGCGGTGCGGTAGGGGGTGCCCTCGACGAACTCCATGACGTAGAACGGCGCCCCGAGCACCTCCTCGTCCTCGCACAGCAGCACCGGGCGCGGCACCGGCACGGAGGTCGGGTGCAGGGCGCTGATCACGCGGTGCTCGCGCTTCATGTCGTGCGCGGTGGCCAGGACATGGCCGAGCGGGGGCCGGCGGACGACCCACTTCGAGGTGCCGTCGGAGAGCGCGTAGGTGAGGTTCGACCGTCCGCCCTCGATCAGCCGGCCGGTCAGGGGGCCGGTCACCAGACCGGAGCGCTCGCGGTCGAGGAGGGCGCGCAGCCGGTCCAGGTCGAGTCCGGGCGGGTGGTCGGCGCTCATACATCACTCCTACGAACGGGTGAACATGACCCGACTCATGATGCCGACCGGTCGGTATGTCGTCCAGTGCGTCCGCCCAACAGGAGGTCAAACGTGACCGGTGCCACGATACGGCCGACGGCTCCCCGGCGTGCTGCCCGGGGAGCCGCCGGCCCTGGCGGTACGGCCGGTCAGTGGTCGTCCCAGTGGCCGTCGTGCTCGGCGTGCCGGTGACCGTCGTGCAGATAGTCGACGTGGTCGCCGTGCGGCACCTGGGCGTGCCCGCACTCGTCGTAGTGCACGTGCTCGTGGTCCGCGTGGACGGTGTGCCCGGCCGGCTCGCACTCGTCCCAGTGGCCCTCGTGTTCGCGGTGCAGATGTCCGTCGTGCGCGTAGTCCAGGTGGTCGCCGTGCGGCACGGCGTCGTGCCCGCAGCCCGGACCGTGGCTGTGCGTGCTGTGCTCGGTGTGTTCCTGATGGAGGGTGGTCATGGTGCTCGCCTTCAGGGGTACGGGGGTATGGCGACGGACAGGCTACGCGCGCGAACGGTGCATATCGGTGCATACCGGTTGCGTGGCGTACGAGTACCCCGGAGGGTCTAGGGCATGAAGGGCATCAGTTACAGCCACTACGGCGGACCCGAGGTGCTGGAGTACGGCGAGGTGCGCGACCCGAAGGTCGGCCCCGACCAGGTGCTGGTCAAGGTGCGTGCGGCGGCCGTCAATCCGGTCGACTGGAAGTGCCGCGAGGGCCATCTCGACGCGTTCCTCGACGCCGTGTTCCCGGTCGTCCCGGGCTGGGACGTCAGCGGGGTGGTCGTCCAGCCCGGCGCCGCCGTCACGGAGTTCGCCGTCGGCGACGAGGTCATCGGCTACTGCCGCGAGGACTTCCTCTCCCGCGGCACCTTCGCCGAGTACGTCGCCGCGCCCGTGCGCACACTGGCCCGCAAGCCGCGCAACCTGTCCTTCGCGGAGGCCGCCGGACTCCCGCTCGCCGGGCTCACCGCCTACCAGGTGCTCGTCAAGGCACTGGAGGTCGAACGCGGCGAGACCGTGCTGGTGCACGCGGCGGCCGGCGGGGTCGGCTCCCTCGCCGTCCAGATCGCCGCCCACCTCGGCGCCCGCGTCATCGGCACGGCGAGCGAGCGCAACCACGACTACGTGCGCGGTCTCGGCGGCGAGCCGGTGACGTACG
Organism: Streptomyces sp. NPDC001135; assembly: GCF_053598395.1. NCBI lineage: Bacteria > Bacillati > Actinomycetota > Actinomycetes > Kitasatosporales > Streptomycetaceae > Streptomyces > Streptomyces sp. NPDC001135. The sequence goes on from NZ_JBSFKD010000020.1 coordinate 141,541, forward strand.
GCGAGGGCCTGGCCGAACGGGTGCGTGGGCTCGCCCCGGACGGCGTGGACGCGGCCTTCGACACCATCGGCGGCGACACCCTGAAGACCTCGGCCGGCCTGCTCGCCCCGGAGGGCCGGCTGGCCTCGATCGCCGACCCGGAGGTGGTCGGCCACGGCGGCCGTTACTGCTTCGTCCGCCCCGACGCCGAGGACCTCGCCGAACTGGCCCGGCTGGCGGAGGCCGGGGCGGTGTCCGTGCACGTCCAGGAGACCTTCCCGCTGGAGCGGGCCGCGGACGCGCACCGGCTGAACCAGGAGGGCCGCACCCGGGGAAAGATCGTGGTCACGGTGGACTGGGAGAGCGAGGAAACCCCCTAGGCCCCGTCGTCGAACGCCCGTCGTCGCCCGGAGGGCGGCCCTGCGGCGTCGGGTGGGCTGTGGCGGCTTTCGCCCGGTGCGGCGAGGGTGCGTGCGTGGCACCCCGGGGCAGGTGGGGGTGTGACGGCGGGGCCTAGGCGACGAGTACGGCGGCGCAGACCGCCAGCGCCACCGCGTAGAGCACCGCCGCCGTCGCATGCCGGGGGGCGAGCGCGGGCGGCCGGGGTCCACGGGCCAGGGCGCGGATGCGGAGGTGGGCCACGCGGAGGAAGCCCAGCCACAGGGCGCAGCAGACCGCGCACGCGACGAACCCGCCGGCCGAGGGGCCGCCGTGCAGCGCGGCCCGCACGGCGAGTACGGCGGCCACGGCGGCGGACAGGGTGGTACGGCGCCAGGCCAGCCGGGTGCGCTCGGGCTGCAGTCCGGGATCCCGGCCCCCGGGGCCCGCCGCGGTGCTCACCCCTCCCATCCGACCAGGACCACCACGACCATCGCCACGGCCACCACCGCGACGACCAGGCTCAGCAGCGCCGGGAACCGGGAGGCGGGCAGGTCCTCGCCGCGCCGTATCGCCCGCTCGCAGCGCACCCAGTGGTTCACCGCGCGCAGCGAGCACAGCACACCGGCCCCGAGCAGCGCGAGCGCGAGACCGACCCGCCACGCCCAGCGCAGGTCCGGCAGGAACTGGTCCACCGCGAATCCGCCGCCGATCAGCGCGAGGGCCGTGCGCAGCCAGGCGAGGAAGGTGCGCTCGTTGGCCAGCGAGAACCGGTAGTCGGGCGTGCCGCCCTCGTCGCGCACCTGCTCGGGCGCGAACCACAGCCGGATGTTCCGTACGAATTCGCTCACACGGCCGACCCTACCGGCGCCTCAGCCGCTGTTCCGGAACACCTTCAGCCGCTCGTACGCCGCCAGCCCGTCCGGCACCCACTCCCACGCGCCGAGCCGCCGCTCGACCTCCTCCTCGGTCAGGAAGCCGTGCCACTGGACCTCTTCCGCCTGGGGGTTCACGGGCAGCTCGCAGCGCACCTCGTACACCGCCGACCACCAGCCGTTCCCGGCCCCGTCCTCGTACAGGAACTTGAACAGGAAGGCCGGCTGCGGCAGCCCCCGCACTCCCAGTTCCTCCTCGGCCTCCCGCAGTGCCGCCTCGTCGTAGGACTCGCCCGACCCGACGACCCCGCCGACGAACATGTCGTACAGGGCCGGGAAGACCAGCTTGGTGGCCGTGCGCCGGTGCACGAAGAGCCGTCCGGCCGCGTCCCGGGCTTGGATGAACACACAGCGGTGGCGCAGCCCCTTCGCATACGCCTCGCCGCGCGGGTACTGGCCGATGACCTGGTCGTTCTCGTCGACGATGTCGAGGATTTCCTCTGCGGGGTTCATGGCTCCATCCAAGCGGGGTGCCCGGTGCCGGCCAAGCGGGGCTCGTGTCCCGTTCCCCGCAGGGCCCGCTCAGCGCCGCTGGAGGTCCCGCGTCGACGGCTCCGCGTCCGCCGTGCCGCACGGCATCGCCGGATGCAGCCCGAGCAGCATGATGCCGGCCACCACGGCCGCCAGCCCGGCCGCCTCCCAGGCCAGCGCCCCCGTGTCGGTGTGCAGCCGGTCGCCGAGGAAGCCGACGCCGCACAGGATCCCGGCGAGCGGCTCGGCGGCGGTGAGGGCGGGCAGCGACATGCGCAGCGGGGCCGTCTCGAACGCGCTCTGCACCAGGACGAGCCCGGTGACCCCGCACGCCAGCACGCCGTACGGCTGCCAGCCGGTGAACAGCTCGGTCAGGCCGCCCTCGGAGAAACGGGTGCCGCTCACCCGGGTCAGCGCGTCCTGCACGCCGTACAGCAGCCCGGCGGCCGTGGCCAGCAGTACCGGGCCCCAGCTCAGCCGGGAACGCCTGCCGTACGTCGTGAGCACCAGGGCCGCGCCCACCATCGCGCCGATGATCAGCCAGTGCCGCAGCGGATCGGAGATGGCGCTGCCGGCCCGCGGCTCGCCCGCCATGATGAACGCGCTCACCCCGCCCGCGAGCAGCAGCAGTCCCGCCCAGCCCTGGCGGCCCAGGGGCTGCTTGGTCTGGTGCCGGGACAGGGCCAGCGCGAACAGCAGGTTGGTCGCGAGCAGCGGTTCGACCAGGGAGATCTCGCCCTCGCCGAGGGCGATCGCGCCGAGCACCATGCCGGCCACCATCAGACCGAGCCCGCCCAGCCAGCGCGGCACCCGCATCAGGTCGAGCAGCAGCCGGAACGACAGGTAGTCGCTGAGCGGCGCCTTCTCCGCGGCGTTCTGCTGGAGCACGAATCCGAAGCCCAGACAGCAGGCGGCACTCACGGCGAGAAGGAGAACCAGAACGGACACGCTGCGTACCTCGATCATCCGGCCGGACCACGGGTGCGTAGTGGCCGACTGTAGCGCTCCCGGGACTCCATGTACCCGGAAGGGCCTGGAACCGGGCGGTTGACTCGCCATGGTCCGGTGCCGGGCGGCCCTGCGCCATGGCGTACGCCACAGCGATCCACCAAGGAGCCCCGGGGTGCCCCGGCCCACCTGCGTGAAGTTCTTCAACTTCCCTGGGCGCCACGGTAGTTGAAGTGAGCAATAGCCTGGTTCCGCTTGACGCGATCCTTGGCTGCGGGTTTGCTGTGCGTGATCGGTCGATGGCAGCCCGAGAAACAGGAAGTCCCGCGGTGCCCCCTCTCCCACCCGTGCTCGGCGCTCGCCGTACCCACTCGGACCAGTCCGGTGACACCGCCCCGGACGGCTCCGCCACCCTCGACGACGCCCTCGACGACACCGAGCTGTGCGCCGCGCGCGCCGCCCTGGCCCAGGGCAGGCGTCAGGCCGCCCGCTCCCTGCTGCTGCACACGGGTGACGACTGGGACCGCCGTGGTCACCGCCTGACCGTGCTCGCCCAGGAGCCCTGCGCCGTGGCCCGGGCCGGTGACTGGCTGCACGCCGAACCGGGCTCCGCCGACGCCGCCGCGCTGTACGCCCTCGCCCAGGTCCGGCGCGCCCTGCGCGGCGAGGAGGATCCCGACCGGGCCCGCGAGGCCTGCGCCGAGGCCGCCGCACTCGCCCCCGCCGATCCCACGCCCTGGCTGGGGTTACTCCAGCTGGCCCGCACCCTCGGCCCGGAGCACGAGGTGCTCGGCGTCTTCGCCGAGCTGCGCCGCCGCCACGCCGAACACCACCACGCCCACCATCTGCTCCTGGCCCGCCTGGCCGAACGGCCCTCCGGCGGCCGGGCGGCCGAGGACCACGAGGTGTACGACTTCGCCGAGCTGGCCGCCGCCGAGGCCCCGGCCGACTCCCCGCTCGCCGTCCTGCCGGTCGTCGCCCTCGCCGAGCGCTACCGGGTGCTCGTCGCCGCCGGCCTGGCCCCCGCCGACCCCGCCGCCTGTGGCCACTGGTCCGGCCCGCGGGCCCGCCGGATCCTGCGCGCCGGTTTCGACTGGTGGCTGGAGTGGGAGCACGACGAACACCCCCGCCGTCACATCGACCTCAACCACCTCGCCTTCGCCCTGTCCTGCGCCGGCCGCCCGGCCGAGGCGGCGGCCCTCTTCCAGCGCATCGGCCGGCATGCCACCCCGGCCCCCTGGTCCCTCGTGCACAGCGACCCCCTGGCGGCCTTCCGGACGGCCCGCGCCCGCGCACTGGGGCACTGAGGGACTGAGTCGTACGGCTTTCTGAGACGTACGTAAGAAGTGATTACGGAAGTCTGACCACTGCCCCCGTTCCCTGGCCCGGCAAGGCCCCGAGTGCTCGAATGAAAACGTGAACCCTGAACAGTCCGAGGAACAGCACGGCACACCCGTCGGCCGCCGCGTCTTCCTCGGCACCCTCGGCCTGGGCGCGCTCGGCGTCGTCGCCGCGCCTACGCTGCAACGCGGCCTGGAGGGCTTCCTCGGCGCCGTCGCCGGCAAGGACCCCACGGGCCTGACCGGTCTGCTGCCCAACGGCGGCGGCTTCCGCTACTACTCCGTCGCCGCCTCCGTGCCCCACAGGGACGCCGCGGACTACCAGCTGAAGGTCGACGGCCTGGTGGACCACCCGCGCACCTACACCCTCGCCGACCTGCGCGCCCTGCCGCAGACCCGGCTGGTCAAGGACGTCCAGTGCGTCACCGGCTGGCGGGTCCCGGGCACGCCCTTCGAGGGCGTACGCCTCTCCCACCTCCTGGACGCGGCCGGAGTCCGCTCCACCGCGAAGGCGATCCGCTTCACCTGCTTCGACGGCACCTACTCCGAGAGCCTCACCCTGGCCCAGGCCCGCCGCCCGGACGTCCTGGTCGCCCTGCGCATGCAGGACAAGGACATCTCCCACGACCACGGCGGCCCCGTCCGCCTCTACGTCGCCCCCATGTACTTCTACAAGTCGGCCAAGTGGCTCTCCGGGATCACGGTCACCGACCGGGTCGAACCCGGATACTGGGAGAACCTCGGCTACGACGTCGACGCCTGGGTCGGCCGGTCGAACGGACGGACCGATGAGCCTACGAGCTGACACCCCGGCCCCGCCCGAAGCCCGCATCCGCCGCTTCGGCCGGGCCCCGCGCTGGGTGCACCGCACGACGGCCGCGCTGATGGGCGTCTGCGTGGGCACGGCGGCCGTCCTCTACATCCCCCAGCTGGCGGTCATGGTCGGCCGTCGCGAACTGGTCGTCCGCATCCACGAGTGCGCCGGGCTCGCCCTGCCCGTGCCGGTGCTGCTCGGCCTCGCCTCCCGCGCCTTCCGCGCCGACCTGCGCTTCCTCAACCGCTTCGGCCCGCACGACCGGGTGTGGCTGTGGGCGGCGCTGAGCCGGGACAAGCGCCGCTCCTCGCGTCCGGCGGGCAAGTTCAACGCCGGCCAGAAGATCTACGCCGCGTGGATCGCCGGCGCCACGCTGGTCATGCTCGGCACCGGCCTGATGATGTGGTTCACCCATCTCACGCCCCTGATGTGGCGCACCTCGGCGACCTTCGTGCACGACTGGCTCGCACTGACCATCGGTGTGGTCCTGGCCGGCCACATCGGCATGGCCCTGGGCGACCCGGAAGCGAGGCGGGGCCTGCGGACGGGCACGGTGAGCAGGCAGTGGGCGGAACGGGAACACCCCTTGTGGCGCGGGTGAGCCCTCAGAACTCCAGCAGCACCTCGCAGGACCGCCCCCGGTCGGCGGCCGGCTCGAACGCGGCCCCGGCCGCCGCCACGGGCACCGGCGCCGCACCAACCGTTGTTCACCAGGATGTCGAGCGGGCCCACCCGCTCCTCGACGTCCGCGGTCCCGGCGGTCACGGCCGGGCCGTCGGTCACGTCGGACACCGCCGTGTGGGTCCGGCCGCCGGGCAGTCCGGACGCCGCCGCGGCCAGCCGATCGGGGTCGCGCCCGTTGCGGACCACCGTGCAGCCGGCCACGGCCAGGCCCCGGGCCGGCGCGTGGCCGACATCCCGGCCGGCGCCGGTGCCCAGGGCCGTACGGCCGTGACGTCGAAGAGCGGGTGAGCCGTCCCCGTGCCCCTAGAGGATCAGTGAGAGGAGCAGGACCAGGCCGCCGGCGACCACCGAGATGATCGTCTCCATGACCGACCAGGTCTTGATCGTCTGCCCCACACTCAGCCCGAAGTACTCTTTCACCAGCCAGAAACCGGCGTCGTTGACATGGCTGAAGAACAGCGAGCCGGCGCCGATCGCGAGGACCAGCAGGGCGGTGTGGGCCGTCGACATGTCGGCCGCGAGCGGTGCGACCAGACCCGCCGCCGAGACCGTCGCCACCGTCGCCGAACCCGTGGCCAGCCGGATCGCGACCGCGATCAGCCAGGCCAGCAGCAGCGCCGGTATCGACCAGTCCTTGGAGACGTCCAGGATCATCTGGCCGACGCCGGAGTCGATCAGCGTCTGCTTGAAGCCGCCGCCCGCGCCGACGATCAGCAGGATCCCCGCGATGGGCATCAGACCCTTCTCGACGGTCTGCTGGAGGCGCTCCTTGCCGAACCCCGCGGGCCGGCCCAGCGTGAAGAAGCCGACGATCACGGCGGTGAGCAGCGCGATCAGCGGGGAGCCGATGACGTCGAAGACCCGCTGGGTCTGGTCCGCCGGGTCGTCGACGACGATGTCCACCAGTGCCTTGGCCAGCATCAGCACCACCGGCAGCAGCACCGTCGCGAGGGTCGCGCCGAAGCCGGGGCGGCGCTCCAGCTCGTCCGAGGCGCGCTGCGGCAGCATCCGGTCGGGGACGGGGACGTCCACCCACCGGGCGGCGACCTTCGAGAACAGCGGACCGGCGACGATCACCGTCGGGACGGCGACCAGGATGCCGAGCGCCAGGGTCACACCCAGGTTGGCCTTGACCGCGTCGATCGCGACCAGCGGACCGGGGTGCGGCGGGATCAGGCCGTGCATCACGGACAGACCGGCCAGGGCCGGGATGCCGATGCGCATCACGGAGTAGTTCCCGCGCTTGGCGACCATCAGCACGACCGGGACCAGCAGCACGATGCCGACCTCGAAGAACAGCGGCAGACCGATCACGGAGGCGATCAGGACCATCGCCCAGGGCATCGCACGGCCCCCCGCCTTGGCGAGGATCGTGTCGACGATCTGGTCGGCGCCACCGGAGTCGGCGAGCAGCTTGCCCAGGATCGCCCCGAGCGCGATCAGGACACCCACGCCGGCGACGGTGGAGCCGAGCCCGGTGGTGAAGCTGGTGATGACCTTGTCGAGCGGCGCTCCGGCGACCGCCCCGAGCACCAGTGAGCCGATGGTCAGGGCCAGGAAGGCGTGGAGCTTGAACTTGGTGATGAGCAGGACGATCACGGCGATGCCCACGAGGACGGCCATGCCCAGCTGGGCGTGTCCGGCGGAGGTGATCGGCGGAGGTGCGTCCGCTGCCAGCATCTCGACGCTGAGTCTGGTCACGGGGGTTCCCTTGCGGTGACGGGGGGACGGGGGTGAGGTGTTACTCGGATGCGAGGGCAAGCGCGTCCAGGGCCCGCACGGCACGCTCGGTGATCTCCTGGGGGCTGCCGCTGACGTCCACGGCGACTCCCGCCTCGTCCGGTTCCAGCGGCTGCAGCGTGGCGAACTGGGAGTCCAGCAGCGCGGTCGGCATGAAGTGCCCCCGGCGCTGCGTCATCCGGTCCTCGATCAGCTTCCGGTCGCCCGTGAGGTGCACGAACACGATTCCGGGAGCGGCGGCCCTGAGCCGGTCGCGGTACGACCGCTTCAGCGCCGAGCTGCTGACCACCCCGCCCAGTCCGGCCCGCCCGTGCGCCCAGTGGCCGATGGCGTCCAGCCAGGGCCACCGGTCGGTGTCGTCGAGCGGGATGCCGGCCGACATCTTGTGGATGTTGGCCTGCGGGTGGAAGTCGTCGCCCTCGGCGTACGGGACGCCCAGCCGCGCGGCGAGCAGGGGACCGATCGTGGTCTTGCCCGTCCCCGCGACGCCCATCACGACGACCACCTGGGGGGTTCGCATGTACTGCCTCGCTGTCTTCCTCGACATCCGACGCCACGGCGGCGTCGCCACACTGAAACCCATTAGGTACGACTAATTCAAGAGACTGTGACATTTAAGTCTGACTTTTTGGGGGAGTGATCCACGCCGTACGCTGAGTGCATGACCACACCGGGCCGGGGCCTGCACGGCCATGTACTGGACACCCTCGGCCCCGCGATCACCGCGGGCGAGTACCCGCCGGGCAGCGTGCTGCGCACCGACGAACTCGCCCAGCACTTCGAGGTGTCACGTTCCGTGATGCGCGAGGCGGTCCGGGTCCTCGAGTCCATGCACCTGGTCGAGTCCCGCCGCAGGGTCGGCGTGACCGTCCGCCCGAAGGCCGAGTGGAACGTCTACGACCCGCAGGTCATCCGCTGGCGCCTCGCCGGCGCCGACCGCCCGCACCAGCTGCGCTCGCTGACCGTGCTGCGCTCGGCCGTCGAACCGGTCGCGGCCGGCCTCGCCGCACGGCACGCCACACCGGAGCAGTGCGCGCGGCTGACCGAGTGCGCGCTCGGCATGGTGGCCAACTCACGCGGCCACAAGCTGGAGGAGTACCTGGTCCACGACATCGCCTTCCACCGGGTCGTCCTCGCCGCCTCGGGCAACGAGATGTTCGCCCGGCTCGGCGACGTCGTCGCGGAGGTCCTCGCCGGCCGCACCCATCACGAGGTCATGTTCGAGGACCCCGACCCGGCGGCCGTCACCCTGCATGTGCAGGTGGCCGAGGCGGTCCGCGCGGGCGACGCGACCCGCGCCGAACAGCTGACCAGGGAGATCACCGTGGGCGCCCTCCAGGAACTGGACATCCTGGCGCCCTAGGCCAGGAAGTCCCCGTCCACGTACACCCACGCCCCGTCGACCCGCTCGAACCGGCTCCGCTCGTGCAGCGAACCGCCCCGGTAGGACGCCCGGAAGGTCACCGTGCCCGTGGTGTGGAAGGCGGACCCGTCGGTGGCGTCCAGGATCTCCAGGCCCGTCCACTTCGTCCGGGTGTCGAGGTCCAGCCGCTCGGGCCGGGTCCGCGGATGCCAGGTACGCAGCAGGTACCCCGCGTCGCCCTTCACGAACGCGCTGTACCGGGAGCGCATGAGCGACTCGGCGGTCGGCGCGGCGGAGGTCCCCGCGTGGAAGCGGCCACAGCAGGCGTCGTAGGGCTGGGGGAGTCCGCAGGGGCAGGTGCGCGAGGTCATGGGCCCTATTCTGCCCGTACCAGGGGAGGCGTCGGCGTGGGGCCGGGTGCACAGTGGAAGGGCAGCGCAGCCCAGGGAGGCGCACGATGACCCGACCGATGAGCAGCCATCCCCCGGCCATCAAGGAATGGCGGCTGAACCTGTACCTCTCCGAGCACGACCCGGACACCACCGCCCGGATCATCCTGGACACCGGCGACAACGTCCTGGAGAGCCATGCGGAGGCCCGCAGGAACCCGTACGACCCGGATGTGCCGGACATCGGCGACGAACTCGCCGCCGGCCGGGCGCTCATCGCCATGGGCCGGATGCTGCTGCGCGCCGCCGACGGGGACATCAAGGCGGTGGGAGCGGCCGACACGGAGGGCCCGTCGCCGCTGTGGATGGACCGGGAATGGGAGTGAGGCCCCTCACCGCCCCTTGCGCAGGAAGCGGCGCAGCCTCGTCAGCGGCCAGGTGTTGATCACGTCGTCCCGGGTGAGCCAGCCGCGCTGCGCGGTGCCCACCCCGTAGCGCAGCTGGTCCAGGTGCGGAATGGAGTGCGCGTCGGTGTTCACGGCGAACTTCACCCCGTGCTCCCTGGCCCGCAGGACGTCCTCGTCGCGCAGGTCGAGACGGTCCGGCTGGGCGTTGACCTCCAGCGCGGTGCCGGTGCGCGCGCACGCCGCGAACACCTCGTCCCAGTCGGCGTCGACGCCCGGCCGCTTGCCGATCAGCCGGGTCGTCGGGTGCCCGATGACGTTGACGTACGGGTTCTCGCAGGCCCGCACCAGCCGCCGGGTCATCGCCTCGCGGCCCAGGTCGAAGTGCGAGTGCAGGGAGGCCACGCACAGGTCGAAGCCGGCCAGGAACTCCGCCGGCCAGTCCACGTCACCGCCGGGATCGATGTTCAGCTCCGTGCCGTGCAGCAGCCGCATCCGGTGGTGGACGCCGTCCAGCTCCCTCAACCGCTGGCGCTGGGCGAGGATCTTCTCGTCGGTCATGCGCTGCATGTACAGGTTGGGCGCGTGGTCGGTGACCGCGTAGTACGCGTAACCGCGCTCGGCCGCCGCCGCCACCATCTCCTCCAGCGGGGCGAGTCCGTCCGTGAGGTCGGTGTGGGTGTGCAGGTCCCCGCGGATGTCCTTCTCGGTCACCACCTCGGGCAGCTCGCCGCGCAGGGCCGCCTCGACCTCCCCGCGGTCCTCCCGCAGCGTCGGCGCGATCCACGGCAGCCCGAGCCGGGCGTACACGTCCTCCTCGGTGCGGGAGGCCAGCGAGTCCCCGCTCTCCGCGTCGAACAGGCCGTACTCGGACAGCTTCAGGCCCCGGTGCACGGCGATGGTGCGGGTGCGGATGTTGTGCCCCTTGGAGCCGGTGAAGTACTGCATCGCGGCCCCCCACGACTCCGGCGGCACCACCCGCAGATCCACCTGGAGCCCCTTGGCGGTGCGCACCGATGTCTTCTTCGAACCCCGTGCGACGACCTCCGCGGTGGCCGGCAGCTCGCACAGCGCCGCCATGAACGGCTCCGACCGCTTAGCCGCGACCAGGACGTCCAGGTCGCCGACGGTCTCCCGCATCCGGCGCAGGGAACCGGCGTGGCCACAGCGCTTGCAGCCGGTCACCCCCGACAGCTCGGCGACGATCTGCTCGGCGGTGTCCAGGGCCAGGGACAGCGGCACCCGGGCGCCCGCCCGCTGCAGCAGCTCGATGCCGTGCCGGATGTTGTCCTGCGTCTTCTCGCCGAAGCCCTTCAGATCGGCGAGCGCGTCCGCCTCGATCGCCGCGGCCAGCTCGCTCACCGACGAGATGTGGAGGTCCTCGTAGAGCCGCAGCGCCTTCTTCGGGCCCAGGGTGGGGATCGTGATCAGCTCCCGGACCCCGGCGGGGATCTTCGCCCGGCGCTCCTCGACCACCGCCATCTTCCCGGTGCGCAGGTACTCGGCCACCTTGTCGGCGATCGACCGGCCCACGTTCGGGATCTCCCTGAGCCCGCTCTCGTCCAGCTTCGCGATGTCGGCCGGATACCCGCCGATGGCACGCGCCGCCTTCTCGTAGGCGCGCGCCTTGAAGGCGTCGCCTCCCGTGATCGCGATGAGGTCCGCGTACTCCTGGAGGAGTGCCTCGACCTCCTCATTGGGCCGGGCCACCCTTCAAGTCTAGGGAACCTCGCGGAGCACCGGCAGCGGCGGCAGCGCCGTCCCGTACACCCACGCCTCGAACAGTCCCTCCACCGGCTCGTCGGCGAACCGGGCCACGTGCGCGGTGAACGCCGCCGTCGTCACCGACCCGTTCCGGTGCAGCCGCACCCAGGCGCGCAGCATACGGAAGAACGCGTCGTCGCCCAGCGCGCAGCGCACCGCGTGCAGGGCCAGCCCGCCCCGCTCGTACAGCCGGTCGTCGAACATCGACGTGCGGCCCGGGTCCGCCAGCCGCAGGTCCTGCGGCAGCGTGGACAGCAACCGGTGGGCCGCGGCGGCCAGTTGCTGTGCGCTCCGGCCGCCCGAGCGCTCGGACCACAGCCATTCCGCGTACTTGGCGAAACCCTCGTTCAGCCAGATGTGCCGCCAGTCGGCGACGGACACGCTGTTGCCGAACCACTGGTGCGCCAGCTCGTGCGCCACCAGCCGTTCCGAACCCCGGGCCCCGTCCACATGGTTGGAGCCGAACAGCGACAACCCCTGCGCCTCGACCGGCACATCGAGTTCCTCCTCGGTCACCGCGACCGCGTAACCGTCGAACGGGTACGGCCCGAACAGCTCCTGGAACAGCTCCATCATCGCGGGCTGCCGCGCGAAGTCCCGGGAGAACTCGGGCAGCAGCCGCGCCGGGATGTGCCCGTGCTGCGGCACACCGCCCGGTCCCGGGTCGCCCAGCAGCACCGTCTGGAACCTGCCGATCGCCAGGCCGACGAGATAGCTGGACGTGGGCGCGGACTGCTCGTACACCCAGGTGGTCGTCGAGGCCTTCGCGGTGCGGGTCAGCAGGCGCCCGCCCGAGACCACCGCGTACGCGGACGGGGTGGTGACCGAGATCAGGTACGACGCCTTGTCGGCGGGCCGGTCGTTGCACGGGTACCAGGACGGCGCCCCGACCGGCTGGCTCGCCACCAGCGCCCCGTCCGCCAGCTCCTCGAAGCCGAGGCCGCCCCAGGGGCTGGACACCGGCCCCGGGTTGCCGGACCAGTGCACCTCCACGGTGAAGGCAGCCCCGGCCCGCACGGGCTTGGCCGGACGGATGCGCAGTCGCCCGCCCCGGTGCGTGTACTGCGGCTGCCGGCCGTCCACCCGCACCCGCCCGATCCTGAAGTCGGCCAGGTTGAGCTGGAATTCGGCGAGTGGCGCCGGACCGGCGATGGCGTTGATCCGAGCCGTGCCGGACAGCCGGTTCGGACCCGGGCGGTAGTCCAGCGCGAGTTCGTAGCGGTGCACCCGGTAACGGGCATCACCGTTGTCCGGGAAGTACGGATCCGGACCGGCCGACTGCTGAACTGCCACTGCTGTGTCCGCTCCCTGCGCTGTGCCACTGCGGGTGCCCCGCCCACCGCACCCCGGCGGCCCGCGTTCAGGGACGCCATGCCTCGATCGGGTTGCCGAGCCAGCGGGTGTCGTCCGGGACGGACTCCGCGGCCATGACGAGCGACGCGGGACCCAGGGTCGTACGGGCCCCGACCGTGCTGCCGGGCAGCACGATCCCGCCAGGGCCCAGCGTGGCGCCCGTGCGGAGGACCACAGTATCCGTCCGCAAGATCCGGTCGTGGAAGAGGTGGGTCTGCAGCACACAGCCCCGGTTCACCGTGGCGGCGTCCTCCAGGGTCACCAGGTCCGCCTCCGGCAGCCAGTAGCTCTCCACCCACACCCCCCGGCCGATGCGCGCGCCGAGCCCGCGCAGCCACGCCGTCATCACCGGCGTCCCCGGCACGGCCCCGGCCAGCCACGGCACCGCCAGCACCTCGACGAACGTGTCCGCCAGCTCGTCCCGCCACACGAACGAACTCCACAGCGGATGCTCCCCGGCCCGGTGCCGCCCCACCAGCAGCCACTTCGCGGCGACGGAGACGACCGCCGCGACGACCCCCGCCCCGAGCAGCACCGCTCCCGACAGGGCCCACGCCCACGGGCCCAGCGCACACAGCGCCGCCACCGTCAGCACGGCCAGCGCCGCACTGCACAGCACCGGCACGATGCGGCACAGCTCCACCAGCCCGCGCGCCCACAGCAGCCGGGCGGGCGGCTCGTACGTACGGCTCTGATCCCCGCCGGCGGCACTGCGCGGCAGCTTCACCGGCGGCAGCCCCAGGTACGAGGTGCCCTTCTTCGCCTTCTTCGGCGTCGCCGACAGCACGCCGACCAGGCCGCCGTCCGGCACGCAGCGTCCCGGCGCGGTCATCCCGGAGTTCCCCAGGAAGGCCCGCCGCCCGATCTGCGCACGCCCGATCCGCACCCAGCCGCCACCCAGCTCGTATGGCGCCGTCAGCGTGTCGTCGGCGAGGAACGCCCCGTCGCCGACCGTGGTCAGGCTCGGCAGCGCGAGCACGGTCGACACCTCGGCGCCCCGCCCGATCCGCATCCCCAGCAGCCGCAGCCACACCGGCGTGACCAGCCCCGCGTACAGCGGGAACAGCGTCTCGCGGGACCGGTCCATCAGCTGCGTCACGGTCCACGCCTGCCAGCCGACCCGGCTGTGCGTCGGATGCGTCCCCTCGCGCAGCCCCGCACTCAGCAGCCGCACCCCGGCCAGGATCAGCAGCGCGTACGCCAGCCCGTACGCGAGCGTGGCCGGGACCAGCGCCTGCGCGGCCCCGCGCAGCGCCTGGACGAGCGAGCTGCCCGGCGTCACGAAGACCCCGGCGACCAGCAGCGCGGCCACGCCCGCGAGCAGCGGCAGGGCGCCGAGCCCGAAGCCCGCCACGCCGTACATCACCCGCCAGAACGTGCCGCGCCGCGGCCGCTCCGCGGGCCAGTTGCGCTTGGCCTTGCCCAGCTTCACCGCGGGCGCGCCCGCCCACCGCTGACCGGTCGGGATCTGCCCGCCGACCGCCGAACCGGGGGCCACCTCGGCCCGCTTGCCGACGCGGGCGCCCGGGAAGAGCACGCTGCGGGTGCCGACGGTGGCGTGCGCGCCGACCTTCACCGGGCCGATCTCCAGCCGGTCGCCGTCCAGCCAGTACCCGGACAGGTCCACCTCGGACTCGACGGCCGCACCGCGGCCCAGCCTGAGCATGCCGGTGACCGGCGGCAGCGAGTGCAGGTCCACCTCGGGCCCGACCTTGGCGCCCAGCACCCGCGCGTACCGCTCCAGCCAGGATCCGGTGAGGGCGGTGGCCCCGCTGACCTCGGCCAGCCGTTCGGCGGTCCACAGCCGCAGATGCACGCTCCCGCCGCGCGGATACCGCCCGGGCGTCAGGCCCCGCAGCAACAGCCGCGCCCCGCCCGCCGCGAGCGCGATCCGGCCGGGCGGGGTGAAGAACAGCAGCGCGCCGGCCGCGAGCAACCACCAGGGGGCGGTCGGCAGCCAGGCGTAGGCGGGCAGCAGGTTTCCGAGAGCGGCCAGGACCAGCGTCCAGCGCAGCCCCAGCAGCGTGACCAGCGGGACGAGCAGCAGCAGCTGGACCGCCTGGGCGCGCACGGGAACCGGCGCGACCGTACGGGTCCTGCCGTCGTCCCGCGACGCGGCCTCCAGCCGCCGGGCCAGCTTGCGCAGGACGGGCTGCTGGTAGATGTCGAGGACGGCCGCGCTCGGGTAGCGGGTGCGCAGCCGGGTGGTGAGCTGCGCGGCGGCCAGACTGCCGCCGCCGATCGCGAAGAAGTCGTCAAAGGCACTGGTCACCGGGATACCGAGGACCTCCGCCCACTGCTCGGCGAGCCACGCCTCGGTGCCGTAGAGCTCGGCCTTCGGGGTCTCCACGCCTTCCAGGGGCCAGGGCAGGGCGTTCCGGTCCACCTTCCCGGAGGTACGGGTCGGCAGCTCGGCGACGGGCGCGAGCAGCGGCACCAGCGCGGCGGGCAGCTCGGCGCGCAGCCTCTCGACGGCGGCCGCCTGATCCCAGCCGTCCTGGGTGACGACATAACCGACGAGGAGCTGATTGCCGCTGCGGGCGGTGCGCACCGCGGCAGCGGCCCCGGCGACGCCCGGCAGGGCCTGCAGCGCGGCGTCCACCTCGCCCAGCTCGATCCGCCGACCGCCCAGCTTGATCTGCTCGTCGGCCCGCCCGAGGAAGACCAGCCCCTCGGGGTCGGCCCTGACCAGGTCACCGCTCCGATAGGCCCGCTCCCAGCCCAGCGAGCGAAGCGGCGCGTACTTCTCCGCGTCCTTCCCGGCGTCGAGATACCGCGCGAGCCCGACCCCGCCGATGACGAGCTGCCCGCTGGCGCCCATCGGCACCGGCTCCCCGGCCTCGTCGACGACGGCCAGTTCCCAGCCGTCGAGCGGCAGGCCGATGCGGACGGGCTCCTCGCCGGTCATCAGTGCCGCACAGGCCACGACGGTCGCCTCGGTCGGCCCGTACGTGTTCCACACCTCGCGCCCCTCGGTGACCAGCCGCTGCGCCAGCTCGGGCGGGCAGGCCTCGCCGCCGAAGATCAGCAGCCGTACGTCGTTCAGGGTCTCGGGCTCCCAGAGCGCGGCCAGCGTGGGCACGGTCGAGACGACGGTGATCTCCTGCTCCACCAGCCAGGGCCCGAGGTCGGCACCGCTCCTGACCTGCGACCGGGGCACGGGCACCAGACAGGCGCCGTACCGCCAGGCCAGCCACATCTCCTCGCAGGACGCGTCGAAGGCGACGGAGAGCCCCGCCATGACCCGGTCGCCGGGCCCGATCGGCTCCTCCGTGAGGAACAGGGCCGCCTCCGCGTCCACGAACGCGGCGGCGCCGCGGTGCGTGACGGCCACGCCCTTGGGCTTCCCGGTCGACCCGGAGGTGAAGATGATCCAGGCGTCGTCCCCCACGCCCGGGCGGGCGGCGGGGGAGCCGGGGACGCCCTGGACGGTGAGGCCGTGCCCGGCCCCGACGACGGCCCGCACCCCCGCCTCCCCGAACACCAGCCCGGCCCGCTCGTCCGGGTCCTCGGCGTCGACGGGAACGTAGGCGGCACCGACGGCGAGTACGGCGAGGATCGCGACGTACAGCTCGTTGGTGCCGGAGGGTACGCGCACCCCGACCCGGTCCCCGAGCCCGACCCCGGCGGCTGCCAGCCGCAACCGCAGCCGCTCCACCTCGCCGGCCAGCGCACGGTAGGTCAGACACGTCCTGCCGTCGTCGAGGGCGGGCTCGTCCGGGTGCGCCCGCACGGTCGCCTCGAAGACGTCGACCAGTGTGCGCGGTGGGGCGGCGGGCCCGGCGGAGAAACGCGCCCTGTCGCCGAACTGCGTGCGGATCTCTTCGTCGAGCAGGCCGAGAGCGCTGCTCTCGTCTATGGCTGCCATCGGGTCCTCACGTCGGGTCCGGCTGAGTGACACTGAGTAACAAGCCGGAAATATTAGTACGACGCTAGGGTCCGACCCTTCGTTCAGCCGCCCGGGACGGCCGTCCGGGTGACCTGGCCGCCCCTACCCCGGGCCGCTGACCTGCGGATCTTCAGGCCTGACGAGAGATGGCCCACACGCACGGTCAGCGACCGGACACCCAGGGGCAGCGGTCAGGGTGCTCTCAGGAGGTCTCCGACGGTGCGGCGCACCTTGGAGACGACGTCGTCGTCTCCAAGGCGCAGTGCCGTGTTCGCCGCGCACAGGGCGGAATCGATCTGGAAGACCGCGAGATCGACGTCGAGTTCCGCGATCTCATGGGCCGCGACGGCGTTCCGCAGCTCCTTCTCGATGGTGTCGAGCCATTCCTGCTGATGGCGGAACAGGGCGTCCCGGATCGCCCCGGGCCTGCTGTCGAACCGAGCGGTGTTGGCGACCCGGAAGCAGCCGCCTTCGAACAGCGGGGTCGTGGCGTACTCGATCCAGTGCTCGACCAGAGAACGCAGCCGTGCGACACCGGGGGCCGCCGCCCATGCCGGGCGGACGACCGCGTCGACGAACATGTCGCGCGCGTAGTCGATGGTCCCGAGCTGGAGCACTTCCTTGGACCCGAAGAGGGTCTGGATCCCCGCCTTGCTCATGCCGGTGTCGGTTGCGAGACGGCCGAAGCTCACGTCGTCCAGCCCGTCGAGGGAGGCGATGTCGACGGCGCGCCGCAGGACGACCTCACGCGCCCGCGCGCCTTTGAGCAGGCGCTTGTCGGTGATCGGCGCCCTGTCCGCACGCGTGACGAAGGCTCGCTCCTCAGTGCCCATACGGTCGATCGTACCTCTTGGGGGATCACCTTTGGCCTGCCCCGGAGGTACGGCAACGCAGTGGGGGGGCGCCCCCCCCCCCCGGGGGGGCCCACCCCCCAAAGCACTAGACGCGGGGGGGGGGAAAAACACCCCCCCCCAAAAACACAAACAAAACAAAAAA
>NZ_JBSFKD010000020.1:158997-161188 GCF_053598395.1 Streptomyces sp. NPDC001135
CTGGTCGGGCACGGCTGGGGGGCCCCGACGGGGGGGCGGGGGCCCCACTGCGTATCTCCAGTGTCCGAGGGGGGACTTGAACCCCCACGCCCGATAAAGGGCACTAGCACCTCAAGCTAGCGCGTCTGCCATTCCGCCACCCGGACAAGGTGTCTGTCGTGCGGGGGAGCCCTTTCGGCGGGGTTTCCCTCGCGGCGACGAAGGAAACATTACCAGGCTTTCGGGGGTGGCTGATCACCCCCGGCCCCGCGGCCGGTCGCGCGTGAACGGCGTGTGACGGGCCGGGACCGGTCTTGGGCCGGGGGCGGGGGAGAGGGAGGATGAGGAGGACCACCAGCAGCGACAGCGCGGGAGGAAGCACGTGAGCGAGACGGACACGGCCAGGGGCGTCACCGGCGAGGACGAGGTCGTGGACCTCTGCCGCGAGCTGATCCGGTTCGACACCAGCAACTACGGCGACCACTCCGGCCCCGGCGAGCGGCAGGCCGCCGAGTGGGTCGCCGAGAAGCTCGCCGAGGTCGGACTCGAGCCGCAGATCTTCGAGTCGCACCCGGGCCGCGCCTCGACGGTGGCCCGCATCGAGGGGGAGGACCCGTCCCGGCCCGCGCTGCTGATCCACGGCCACCTGGACGTCGTACCGGCCAACGCCGGCGACTGGACCCACCACCCGTTCTCCGGCGAGGTGGCCGACGGGTGCGTGTGGGGGCGCGGCGCCGTCGACATGAAGGACATGGACGCCATGACCCTCGCGGTCGTGCGCGACCGGCTCAGGAGCGGGCGGCGGCCCCCGCGGGACATCGTGGTGGCCTTCCTCGCCGACGAGGAGGCGGGTGGCACGTACGGCGCCCGCCACCTGGTCGACCGCCACCCCGAGCTGTTCGAGGGCGTCACCGAGGCGATCAGCGAGGTCGGCGGCTTCTCCTTCACCGTGGACGAGCAGCGTCGGCTCTACCTGATCCAGACGGCCGAGAAGGGCATGCACTGGATGAAGCTGACCGTGGCGGGCACCGCCGGGCACGGCTCGATGATCCACCGGGACAACGCCATCACCGAGCTGTCCGAGGCCGTCGCCCGGGTCGGCCGCCACACGTTCCCGGTGCGGGTCACCAAGACCACCCGGGCCTTCCTCGACGAACTGGGCGACGCGCTCGGCACCGAGCTGGACCCGGAGGACATGGAGTCCACCCTCGCCAAGCTCGGCGGCATCGCCAAGCTGATCGGCGCGACGCTGAGCAACACCGCCAACCCCACCCAGCTGAACGCCGGCTACAAGGTCAACGTCATCCCGGGCGAGGCCACCGCGCACATCGACGGACGGTTCCTGCCGGGCTACGAGGAGGAGTTCCTCGCCGACCTCGACCGGCTGCTCGGACCGAACGTGCGCCGCGAGGACGTGCACGCCGACAAGGCCGTCGAGACCGGCTTCGACGGAGCGCTGGTGGAGGCCATGCAGTCCGCGCTGCTGGCCGAGGACCCCACGGCCAAGGCGATCCCGTACATGCTCTCCGGCGGCACCGACGCCAAGTCCTTCGACGACCTCGGTATCCGCGGCTTCGGCTTCGCCCCGCTGAAGCTGCCGCCGGAGCTGGACTTCGCCGGCATGTTCCACGGCGTGGACGAGCGGGTGCCGGTGGACGGGCTGCGGTTCGGAGTGCGCGTGCTGGACCGGTTCATCGACGCGTCGTGAGGTCCTGGGCCGAGGTAATCGGCCGCCCGTACGAGATCGACTGGAACGGGTGAATGCGACGATCGGTTCGTAGCTTCATTAGTTCCTCCTCGTTACAGGTGATGTGACTCCGCGCCTTGGAGTCGTATTGCCAACAAGGAGGAATAATGATCAAGAAGGTCGTCGCTGCTGCGGCTGCCACCGGTGGGCTGGTTCTCGCGGGCGCGGGCCTCGCCGTCGCAGACTCCGGAGCCCAGGGTGCCGCGGTGCACTCGCCGGGCGTCGTCTCCGGCAACGTCATTCAGGTGCCCGTGCACGTCCCGGTGAACGTCTGTGGCAACACGGTCAACGTGATCGGGCTCCTGAACCCCGCCTTCGGCAACACCTGCGTCAACAAGTGACGACGGCCTCCTGAGGGGGGCGTCTTTTTCGAGCCGTCGGCCCCGGACCAGGACAAGACCGAGGAAGTCGCCCAGGAGATCGACCAGTTCCAGGGCACCACGGCGACCGAGGTGATGAAGGACC
>NZ_JBSFKD010000020.1:161198-165268 GCF_053598395.1 Streptomyces sp. NPDC001135
CCGGCCTGATCCTCTCCCCGGCGGACCGGATCTACCTCGACATGAAGTACACCAAGGACACCAAGCTGGGCGCTCCGGGGCCGACCGGCCTCTTGCGCGGAGTCATGATCCGCGAGGGTCGCAATCGCGAGGCACAGCAGGATCGAAGGCAGGGGAAAATCAGAATGCGACAGGGCACCCGCAAGGGCCTGATGACGATGGCGGCGGCCACCGGTGTGATCGCCGCCGCGAGCGGCTATGCCCACGCCAGCGCGGGCGCGGCCGGCGCCGCCGCCGGCTCACCCGGCGTACTGTCCGGCAACACGGTGCAGGTACCGGTGCACGCGCCGGTGAACGTCTGCGGCAACACCGTGAACGTCGTCGGGCTGCTCAACCCGGCCGCGGGCAACTCGTGCGCCAACCACGGCGGCGCTTCGGGCGGACACGGCGGCTCCGGCGGCTCGCACGCGAGCGGCCACGCCGGCGGCTCACCCGGCGTACTGTCCGGCAACACCGTGCAGGCGCCGATCGACGCCCCGGTGAACGTCTGCGGCAACAGCGTGAACGTCATCGGAGTCGGCAACGCCGCCCACGGCAACGACTGTGCCAACGGAGGCGGCTCCGGTGGTTCCGGCGGCGCGCACGCGGGCGGACACACCGGTGGTTCGCCCGGCGTCGGGTCCGGGAACACCGTGCAGGCGCCGATCGACGCCCCGGTGAACGTCTGCGGCAACAGCGTGAACGTCATCGGAGTCGGCAACGCCGTCGAGGGCAACGACTGCGCCAACGGAGGCGGTGGCCACCCCACCCAGCCGCCGGGCGGCGGCCACGGCAACCCGCCCGGACAGCCGGGTCAGCCGGGCCACCCTGGTCAGCCGGGGCATCCCGGTCACCCGGGTCAGCCGGGCCACCCCGGTCAACCGGGGCATCCCGGTCAGCCGGGCCACCCGGGGAGCCCGACGACCCCGCCCGGCCGGGGCGGCCACACGCCGCAGGGATCCCATGGGTCCAGCCAGGTCACGCAGCACGGCGGCCGCTCCGGGGAGCCGCTGACCAACGCCCAGCTCGCGCACACCGGCAGCGAGCTGCCGCTGGACCTCGTGCTGCCGGTCGGCGCGGGCGCGCTGCTCGCGGGCGCGGTGCTCTACCGCAAGGCGCGGGCCACGGCCTAGCCGGAAGCCCCGACCGGGGAGCGCAGTGAACGGAGCGGGCCCCGCCATCTCAGACGGGGCCCGCTCCGGTTCAGGTGTTCAGGTCACCGGCGTCACCACGTGGCACGCACCTGGCGGATGATCCGCCGGCGCAACCGCACCCTGCGGCTGCCGTCGCGCAGCAGGCTCAGTCGGTCCAATTCCCAGTGTCCGTACTCGGCATGGTCCGTCAGCAGACGTGTCGCCTCCTTGCGGGACACCCCGCGAGGCACGTACACGTCGACAAATTCGTATTCCGGCATCGCATCTATTGTGCGGGCTGGGGCCCGGTACGGATAGCGTCTGCACTATGTCTGATGCTGCGCAGCCCACCGCTGCCGAGGTACGCGCCGCCGCCGAGGCGATCAAGACCGCGCTCGACCGTCATCTGGCCGCGGTCGAACGCAGGTCGGGGGATGACGACCCGGCCGTCCTGGAGGCGTTCAACCAGCTGGCCGCGGCCGCCGAGGTGTACGACGAGCTGCTCTACGACCGCTATGACGAGGTCACGCCCTTCGAGATCCCCGGTGCGGAGGAGCTGCCGCCGTACGCGGGCCCCGAGGAACCCCACGCGATCAGCGTGCTGATCCGCCGCGACTACGCCGTGGCGGAACCCCAGCGGCTGCTGGCGCAGGCCCAGCGGGTGGAGGCGGCGGAGTACGCGGCTCCCGGTGGTCTGTCCGAGGAGGCCGCCGCCACGGTTCCGGGAGCGCTCGGCATCCTGTTCGGCGAGTTCGAACCGGACGAGATCGCCTCCCGGCACAAGGAGTTCGGTCTGGAGGAGGGCGACTCCACGCTCTGGGTCACCGCCACGGACGAGGCGCCCGAGGCCGGGGAGTGGCTGGAGACGCCGTTCGAGCACATCGACCCGCAGCAGGTCGTGTGCCGGTTCGATGTCAGCGCCGTCTTCGACGAGGAAGCGGACGACGACGAAGAGCTCGAGTTCGTCGAGGACGAGGAAGAAGACGAGGCCGACGGCCTGGAGCCGCTGGACAGCGAGAAGTGAGCGGAGCCGGCGGTGCCGTAGGGGCCTGGGGCCGGTACGGCACCGCCGGGCACCGCCGTCGCGGCGGGGACAGCCGGCGCGGGGGGACCAGGGTGCTCAGCTCGGCGGCACCTGCGCGCGCAGCAGCGTCTGCAGCCGGGTCGTGCGGGGCTTGGCCGGGGTTTCGGCCACCGCCTTCGGTAGGGCCTGCTCCACGCCGTGGACCACGGACAGATGCCGCTCCGCCCGGCCGAACGCCGTGTACACCCAGGGCCTGCTGAGCGCCTGCGCCGCATCGCCGGGCAGTACCACGACCGCCGCCGGCCAGCGAGCCCCCACCGCCTGGTGCGCGGTCAGTGCCCAGCCGTGCCGTACGGCGTCCTGCACCCGCTCGCGCGGTACGACCACCGGGGCGCCCGCGCACGACAGGTGCAGCCCGTCCGCGTCGGCCCTCACCACCACGCCCGGCACCGTACGGCCCGGGGCGGGGGAGTGGACGACCCGGTCGCCGGGGTCGAAGCCGCCGAAGCGGCCGGGTCCGGGGTTGAGGCGTTCCTTCAGCGCGGAGTTGAGGGCACGGGTGCCCGCGGCGCCGCCGTGCCCCGGAGTGATCACCACGGTCTGGTCGGCCGGGACACCGATCGCCCGCGGCACCGAGTCCGCGACCAGCTGGACCGTGCGGTGCACGGCCTCCCCCGGGTCCCGCACCGGGACGATGACGATCTCCTTGCCCGGAGCGGCCACCTGGTTCAGCTCGCCGATGCCGATACCGGAGACCAGCTCGCCGATCGGCCCCGGGTCGGGGACACGGGAGACGACCTGCGGGCAGACGCGGGCGGCGAGCAGGTCGGCGAAGACCCGTCCCGGACCGGCCGACCACAGCACCGCCGGGTCGCCGCTGAGCACCAGCCGGGCCCCGTCGGGCAGCGACTCCGCCAGCATCGCGGCGCTCTCCACGTCGAGTTGCGGGGCGTCGAGCACGATCAGCAGGTCCAGTTCCAGCGCGCCGTCCGCGTCCCGGCCCGGTCCCTCGACGCCGGACAGCAGGCCGGCGACCGTGCCCACGCCCTGGTCCACCGGGCCGGCACCGGGCAGCGCGGCGAAGCGGTGGCGGCCGTCGGGGGTGTGGCAGGCGGCGAACGCCCGCAGGCCCGCCGCGCGGGCGGCGCCGAGCAGCGCGGCCGGTTCGGCACGGGCCGCCTCCCCGCCGGTGTGCAGCACCAGGCCGTGCCCGGCGACCGCGCCGACCAGCTCTGCGGCCCCGCCGGAGACCGACTCGGCGGCCGTCCGCCAGGCCTGCTCGGTCTCCTTGGGCAACGAGCTGACCAGCCGGCCCAGACCGTCGGCGAGGCTCTCCTCGGCCAGCGCGTACCGCTCCAGGCCGACGAGGACCCGCACCGGCCGCTCCTGCTCCTCGTCGGTGTCCTCGTCGGTGACCTGGGGCGCGGGGGCCCCGGCTTCCTCCAGCGCGTCCTGGAAGGCCAGGGCCTCGCCCTCCGCGAGGGTGTCCTGCACCGCCGCGTCCGGGTCCGGCACGCTCTGCCGGCCCAGCGCCGCGGTCAGCGCGGGCAGGTCCAGTGCGGTGTGCCCGGCCAGGGCCGCCTGCTCCAGCAGCCACACCGTGACCGCGCGGCCCCGCCGCTCGTCGCCCGGGCCGCAGGCGGCGCCGAGCAGCGTGCGTGCGAAGCCGTCGGCCTGGTCGGGCCGTACACCGCTGATCCGCAGCAGCTGCCAGGGATCCGCGCGCAGCGCCGCGTCGGCGCCCTCGCCGAGAGCCGCGGCCACCTGGGCGGCGAGAGCCTCGGGCGCGCCTCCCTCGGCCAGCACCCGGCGGACGCCATGTCGTTGAAGCGCTCGCCGGCCTTGTCGCGCTCGCCGTAGCCGAGCCAGCAGATGCGCGCGGGCAGACCCTGGAC
>NZ_JBSFKD010000021.1:0-33926 GCF_053598395.1 Streptomyces sp. NPDC001135
CACGGCATGAGCCGGCCATGACGGCGAGGGCAGACGAAGATCGTCATTCCGTTAGGATCACCCGCGGTCATGTCATGGACACGGGGGGGGTGGGACACGTTCCCCCGGTCCCGCCCGCGCCCCGCAGTTCCGCCCCCGCCGCTCGTCACCAGTGGATGACGACCTTGTCGCCCACCCGCACCCGCGCGAACAACTGGGCGATCGCCGTCTCGTCCCGGACGTTCACGCACCCGTGCGAGCCGCCCGCGTATCCGCGCGCCGCGAAGTCGTACGAGTAGTGCACGGCCTGGCCGCCGCTGAAGAACATCGCGTACGGCATCGGCGAGTGGTAGAGCGTGGACACCCAGTGCCGTGCCTTCCAGTAGACGTGGAAGACGCCCTCCCGGGTCGGCGTGTACTGCGCCCCGAACCGCACCGCCGTCGTCGACAGGGTCCGGCCGTCGACCATCCAGCGCAGCGTCCGCGTCGTCTTGTCGATGCACAGGACGCGTCCGGTCATACAGCGCGGGTCGGGCGCACCGGCCGGCTGGCCGCCCATCAGATACAGCTCCCACGTGCCGGGCGCGTGGGTCATCCGCACCAGCCGCTGCCAGGTGACGGTGTCCGTCCGCCCGGTCCGCGGCAGCCCCCGCTTGCCCTGGAAGCCTCTGACGGCCTGCTCGGTCAGATCGTCGTACGACCCCGTCGGCCCGTCGAACAGCCACGCCGCCTGGCGCAGCCGCGCCTGCAGCTCCCGTACGCCCGGCCCGCTGTCGCCGCGCGACCACAGCACCCGGGACTCGGGCACGGCCGTCACGGCCGGTGGCCGCTGGGCCGTCCGGGTGGGATTCGCCGGACGGCTCACCGGGGGCTGTCCGGGTCCCTGCCCGGACGTCTGTCCCGATGTCAGTCCCGAGGTCTGTCCGGAGGTGTACGCGGATGTCTGTTCCGGGGGCTGGACGCGCACCGGCGCCCCGGATTTGCCGTCGGTGTCGGTGGGCTGCACGGTGCACCCGCACAGGGCGGTGAGCGCGGTAAGGGTGGCGGCCGAGGCGAGTACGGCGGCCGGTCTTCGCGAGATCCTCATGCCGGGGATGCTTCCCCGCGTGACCGCCGCCGAACGACGGGGCATGGTGAGGGGTGACAGGACGTACTGCGGAGGCATCCATGGCGCGTGAGTCGGAGTCGGGACTGCCGGTCGAGCCGGTCTACGGGCCGGAGGCCCTCCAGGGCTGGGACCCGGCCGGGAAACTGGGCGAACCGGGCACGTACCCGTTCACCCGCGGGGTCTACCCGACCATGTACACCGGCCGTCCCTGGACCATGCGCCAGTACGCCGGTTTCGGTACGGCCGCCGAGTCCAACGCCCGCTACCGGCAGCTGATCGCGCACGGCACCACGGGTCTCTCGGTCGCCTTCGACCTGCCCACCCAGATGGGCCACGACTCGGACGCGCCCCTCGCACGCGGCGAGGTCGGCAAGGTGGGCGTGGCCGTCGACTCGATCGAGGACATGCGGGTGCTGTTCGACGGCATCCCGCTCGGCCAGGTCTCGACGTCGATGACGATCAACGCGCCGGCGGCCCTGCTGCTCCTGCTGTACCAGCTGGTGGCGGAGGAGCAGGGCGTACGGGCCGACCGGCTGACGGGCACGATCCAGAACGACGTGCTGAAGGAGTACATCGCGCGCGGGACGTACATCTTCCCGCCGAAGCCGTCCCTGCGCCTGACCGCGGACATCTTCAAGTACTGCACCGCCGAGATCCCGAAGTGGAACACGATCTCGATCTCCGGCTACCACATGGCCGAGGCGGGCGCGTCGCCCGTCCAGGAGATCGCCTTCACCCTGGCGGACGGCATCGAGTACGTCCGTACGGCGGTGGCGGCGGGGATGTCCGTGGACGACTTCGCGCCCCGCCTCTCCTTCTTCTTCGTGGCCCGTACGACGCTGCTGGAGGAGGTCGCCAAGTTCCGCGCGGCGCGCAGGATCTGGGCGCGGGTGATGCGGGAGGAGTTCGGGGCGCGGAACCCCAAGTCGCTGATGCTGCGCTTCCACACGCAGACGGCCGGGGTGCAACTGACGGCCCAGCAGCCCGAGGTGAACCTCGTCCGGGTCGCCGTCCAGGCCCTGGCGGCGGTCCTCGGCGGCACCCAGTCCCTGCACACCAACTCCTTCGACGAGGCGATCGCCCTGCCGACGGACAAGAGCGCGCGGCTGGCACTGCGGACCCAGCAGGTGCTGGCACACGAGACGGACGTGACCGCGACCGTGGATCCCTTCGCGGGCTCGTACGCCGTGGAGCGGATGACGGACGACGTCGAGGAGGCGACCGTCGACCTGATGCGGCGGGTCGAGGACCTGGGCGGGGCGGTCGCGGCGATCGAGCGGGGCTTCCAGAAGTCCGAGATCGAGCGGAACGCGTACCGGATCGCCCAGGAGACGGACTCCGGGGACCGGGTGGTCGTCGGCGTGAACCGCTTCCGGCTCGACGACGAGGAGCCGTACGAGCCCCTCCGGGTGGATCCGGCGATCGAGGCCCGGCAGGCGGAGCGCCTGGAGAAGCTGCGGGCCGAGCGGGACCAGGGTGCGGTGGACGCGGCGCTGGACGCGTTGCGGAAGGCGGCGGAGGGGGAGGACAACGTCCTGTACCCCATGAAGGAGGCGCTGCGGGGGCGGGCGACGGTGGGGGAGGTGTGCGGAGCGCTCCGCGGCGTGTGGGGGGCTTATGAGCCTTCGGAGACGTTCTGAGCTGTCGTACCCCCGTGCGACACTCCTTCCCATGTTCGGCGTCATCGACCTCCCCACGTATCTCGCGGGCCTGATCCTGATCGTCCTGCTGCCCGGCCCCAATTCCCTCTACGTGCTCTCGGTCGCCGCCCGGCGCGGAGTGCGGACCGGTTACACCGCCGCCGCCGGGGTCTGGTGCGGGGACACCGTGCTGATGACGCTGTCCGCCGCCGGGGTCGCCTCGCTGCTCAAGGCCAACGCCGTGCTGTTCGGGATCGTGAAGTACGCCGGTGCCGGGTACCTGACCTGGCTGGCGATCGGGATGCTGCGGTCCGCCTGGCAGTTGTGGCGGACGCGGAGAGAGAAGGCCGCCGAGGGCACCGGGCCCACCGCCGCCCCGGACGAGCGGCCCTTCCGGCGCGCCTTCGTCGTGAGCCTCTTCAACCCCAAGGCGATCCTGTTCTTCGTCGCCTTCTTCGTGCAGTTCGTCGACCCCCACTACGCCTACCCGGCCCTGTCCTTCGTCGTCCTCGGCGCCTTCGCCCAGCTGGCCAGCTTCCTCTATCTCAGCGCCCTGATATTCAGCGGGACGCGGCTCGCTGCCGCGTTCCGGCGGCGCAGGAGGCTGTCGGCCACGGCCACTTCGGCGGCCGGGGCGCTGTTCCTGGGCTTCGCGGTGAAGCTGACGCTGGCCAGCGCCTAGCGGCGGCCCACCCGGGTGAGATACGAGTCCAGCCCGGCTGTCGTGTCGCCCGCCCAGCCCACGTACCCGTCCGGGCGGACCAGGAAGACACCCGAGCCGTACGACTCCGGCGCCGTCGGCAGCGCCCGCACGCCCACGCCGGAGGTCTTCGCGCCGAGCAGCGTCCAGTGCGGGCCCCGGAACGCGTCGAAGAGGCGGACGCCGGACACGGTGCCGTCCGGGGCGCGGTCGCCCGGCCGGATCCCGGTCGGGTTCTTCCTGGTCTCCACACTGAGGGACGACTCCGGGTAGCCCAGCCCGAGCTGCACCGTCGCCCTTCCGCGCCGTACCTCGCCGCGGTGCACGCCCGTCGACAGGTCCAGCATGGCCGCCGCGTTCGACCGGCGCTCCTCCTCGTAGGTGCCCAGGAGAGAGTCCGGCGCCCCGCCACGCAGCACCGCGCCCAGCTTCCAGCCCAGGTTGTAGGCGTCCTGGACGCTGGTGTTCAGGCCCTGGCCGCCGGCCGGGGAGTGGACGTGCGCCGCGTCGCCCGCGAGGAAGACCCGGCCCACCCGGAAACGGTCCGCGAGGCCGGTGCGCGGCCGGAAGTCCGAGGCCCAGCGCAGTTCGGTGACGTTCCCGGCGTCCAGGTGCGTGTACGCCGCCACCAGCTTGCGGACGCCGTCCAGGGACAGGTCGGGTTCCGTGTCCTGCGCGAGGCGCGCCTGCAGCTGGAAGTCGTCGGTGCCGTTGAGCGGGCACAGGCCGACGCCGGTGCCGTCGGCGCCCGGGAAGGTATGCCAGTGGTCACGGTCCAGGCCCGTCAGCCGTACGTCCGCCACCAGGAACGGCGCGGGGTCGACCGTCTCCCCGGCCATGCCGACGCCCAGCGCACGCCGGACGCCGGACCGGCCGCCGTCGGCCGCCACGAGGTACCGGGCGCGGGCGGTCGTACCGTCGGCGAACCGCGCGGTCACGCCGTCCGCGTCCTGCTGAAGACCTGTCACCTCCCGCCCGAAGGCCACCTCGCCGCCCAGCTCGGCCAGCCGCGCGTACAGCACCTCCTGGGTGCGCCACTGCGCGACCATCAGCGGCTCGGTGTACGGCGCACCCTCGTCCGCCTCCACCGGTTCGAACATCGGCTGCTCGCCGGTCCGCTCGCCGTCCTTCCAGATCATCCGGGCCGGGTAGGGGCCGCCGGCCGCCCGGATCGCCTCCAGCACGCCCAGGTCGTCGAAGACCTCCTGGGTGCGCGGCTGGATCCCCTTGCCGCGCGAGCCGGGGAACAGGCCCTCGGCCCGCTCCACCACCAGTGCCCCCACCCCGCGCCGCGCGAGGTCGATGCCGAGGGCCAGACCGGTCGGGCCCGCGCCCACGATCAGGACATCCATCACTCTTCTCCTTAACGCCGTTAAGTGCTGTTGCCCATGAGCGTGCCCTTAACGCTGTTAAGCTGTCAAGTGTGAGCCCCGAGAAACGCGCCCCCCTGGATCGCCGACGCGTCGCCGACACCGCGCTGCGCCTGCTGAACGAGGTCGGTCTGGACGGTCTGACCCTGCGTGCCATCGCCAAGGAACTGGACGTCAAGGCGCCCGCGCTGTACTGGCACTTCAAGGACAAGCAGGCGCTGCTGGACGAGATGGCGACGGAGATGTACCGGCGGATGGTCGCCGGTGCAGCGCTCGATGCCGCCGACACCTGGCAGGAGCGACTGCTGAAGGCGAACCGCGGACTGCGGGCCGCGCTGCTCGGCTACCGCGACGGGGCGAAGGTGTTCAGCGGTTCACGCTTCACGGGCACGGAACACGGCGAGGAACTGGAGGCGAACCTGCGGCTGCTGACGGACGCCGGCCTCACCCTCGTCCAGGCCGTCCACGCGGGTCGCACGGCGAACGCGTACACCATCGGCTTCGTCATCGAGGAGCAGGGCGTCGTACCCCTCCCGGGCGAGCGCCGGGAGGGGTACGACGTCGGGGAACGCGCCCGGCGGATGGCGGAGTACCCGCTCGCGGCGGAGGTCGGACAGCTGCTCTTCGACGGCTATGACGAGCAGTTCGAGGAGGGGCTGGCACTGCTGATCGCGGGCATCGGGGCGCGGTACGGGATCAGCTGACGGCGGGGAGCCCGCGGGTCTTCCTCAGGGCCCGCTTCAGCCGCGGCCCGAACGGCCTCTCCACGAACCGGTGGATCAGCCAGGCCAGCACGAGCATGCCGAGCACGGTCGCCCCGAGCGTCGGCCACGCGGGCAGGCCGAGCCCCCGGTGCAGCACCCGGATCACGAACCAGCCCAGGTGCTCGTGGACCAGGTAGAACGGGTACGTCAGCGCGCCGGCCGTGACCAGCCAGCGCCAGGAGGCCCACCGGGTCCAGCCCAGCGCCACGGCGGCGACGGCCCCGTAGGCGACGGTGACGATCAGGATGACGACGTACGGGTTGCGGTGGGGATGGGCGCCCCACAGGCCCTGGGTGGCCTCGCTCTGGGCGAGCAGCCAGGACATCGCCACGATGCCCCAGGCGAGCAGGTCGCTGCCGAAGTGGTGGATCAGGTACAGCGCCAGACCGCCGATGAAGAAGGGGGCGAACTCGGGCATGACCACCTGGTTCAGCAGGCCGTTGCCGGACGAGTGGCACAGGACGGCCGCCAGCGTCCAGACACAGGCGAACAGCACCACCCGGCGGTGGGTCACCCCGCGCAGGACGACGAGCAGCGCGAACAGCACGTAGAAACGGACCTCGACCCAGAGCGTCCAGCACACGCCCAGGATCCGGGTCGCGCCCATGGGCTGCTGGAGCATCGTCAGGTTGACCAGGAACTCGTCCGGCCGGACCGCGTGGACCACGACGGGCAGGGCGAGCGATGCGCCCGTGATCAGGAACAGAGCCACCCAGTAGGCGGGGTACAGGCGCGCGATGCGGGAGCGGAAGAAATCGCCGAGGGTGCGGCCCCAACTGCTCATGCAGATCACGAAACCGCTGATGACGAAGAAGAACTGCACGCCGAAATTGCCGTAGACGGCCGCCCGGGACAGGACCGGGAAGAGGTGGGCCGGGCTCGCGTGCCAGGACTCGGAGACCGTGCCGCCGCGACCGGTGTAGTGGTAGAGACAGACCATCAGCGCGGCGACGAGCCGCAGGCCGTCCAGGGCCAGGAGACGGCTTCCGCCCCTGCCGGACGACGCCGGGGCGGCAGCCGTCCGGGGTATCAGCGGGCCGCGGGCGGCGGCGAGGCCGGCGGGTGAAGCAGCCATGCGCTTTCCTTCCTGATTCGGTGGTGCCGTCGGCCGCTGGCGGCGCACCGGCTGCTGACGGCGCACCGGCCGGATGCGGCCCGCTGCCCGGCCCCTGCTAACCGCGCGCTCCCCGGCGCAGGCTGCGCGCCTTGCGGGCCACCCGGCGGACCGTCGCGTTGCGCGGGATGAACGCCAGCTGGGCGGGCACCCCGCCGGGCAGGGCCAGCGAGGACAGGCGCCGGCGCTTGAAGTAGCGCAGGGTGTGCGGGTTCAGGTGCCGCGCGAGCCAGGTCTCGACCTCGGGGCGCAGCCGCGGGTAGATCTTCGGCTGCATCGCGAAGCCCACCGCGCGGATCAGCGCGCCGAGCGCCTCGACGTCCCTGCCGGAGCGCTGCTCGGTGACCGCGGCACGGTCGCCGAGGTCGGGCAGCAGCGCGTCCACGAGGGTGACCGGGACCCGGTTGCTGTTCTCGTACGGGGTCAGCTGTTCCAGCAGCGCCCCGGTGCCGATCCGGGCGACCGGCAGGCCGTACAGCGCCCGCGCCGTGAGCAGGGCGGTCGAGAAGCAGCCGACGACCAGCGCGGGACGCATCCGCTGGTACAGCACCTCGGCGAGGACCGGCGTGTCGAGCACGGTCAGCTCGACCTCGAGTTTCTCCGCCTCCTGCTCCAGCGAACGGGTGAAGCGGGCCGGGGCGGACGGGTGCGGCTTGAACACCACCTTGGTGTGGCCGAGCGCCGCCGCGCCCCTCAGCATCCGCACGTGCAGGTTCTCCTCCTGCTCGGCGGTGAGGATGTCCAGCGCCGAGAGGTACTGGCCGAGCAGCAGCGCGGGCTCCTCGATCTCCGGCAACCCGTCTCCGGAGGGCGCGAGTTCGGCGAGCACCTTGGTGAAGGCGGCCGTCGGCACGATCTCGCCCGGCACGCCGAACTCGGTGAGCAGCAGCGGCTTCAGGCCCGGCACCAGGTCCAGGTGCAGCACCCGGTCCACGCGGGTGCCGACCAGCGGGTCGATCTTGTTGCGGGTGGGGCCGTAGGTCATCAGGCCGTCGGCGTAGACCGTGACCGGGGCGCCGGTGAAGATCTGCGCGAGCGCCAGCGACGGGTTGACCTGGATCGACTCGACGGCCAACTCGACGTCGTCGGTGCCCAGTTGCCACTCGTGGCGCAGGAACCGCTCCCAGAGCGGCAGATCGTCGCCGCGGGGTGCCCAGCCGCCCGGGTGGAACGGGAAGAGGGTGTCGTTGTACGAGATCACGTCGTCGAAGCGGTCGCGCAGCTTCTCGAAGCCTGGCGCCTCGTCCAGCGCGGGTGTGGTCTCGGGCGTGGCCGCGTTGTTGCAGACCAGCAGGATCCGCCGGCCGGCCGGGCGGAAGCAGCCGGAGTCCAGGGCGGCGGCGAGGGTGGCCGTGCCGTACAGCGTCGACGCCTGGAAGATCTGGGTGGTCACGCGGCGGCCCCCGCGGGGGCGGGACGGCGGCGCAGCCGGCGCAGCTTGGTGGCGCGCTGGAGGTCCATGGAGTCCAGCGCCTCGTCCAGCACGTCCTGCGGCATGCGCCGCAGGGCGGCGGCACTCATGGATTTCAGTTTCTTCGCCACCGCGGGCTCGAACCTTTCGATGGATCCCAGGTGATGGGAAATGATGGCGCAATAGGTACGGACGGCCTTCGGGAGCAGTTGCTCGGCATCCCGGTCCTCGGCGGTTTCCGCGATGACCTGATCGAACGCGCGAATGAAATCGAGCTGGCGGACATCACCGATCTGGGTGAGCGAGGAGGCGACTCCGCGCCGGTAGAACACGCCGAGCAGACTCACCGCGGCGAAGGATTCCGCCTCCCGGTGCAACTTCCAGATCCACGGCCGGTCCTCGGCCGTCCGCAGCCCGTCGGTGAAGTGCAGCAGTCCCTTGTCCACCAGCCGGCGGTGGTAGAAACCGGCCCACGCGTACGCGTAGTCCACGGACGTCGACCGGTCGGCGGGCAGGATCGCCTCCCGCGGGTCCATCACCACGTTCCGCCGGCCGACCGGCACCCGGTTCACCGAGCGCGACCGCGCGGTGCACTGCACATGATCGGTGCGGATGAAGTCGCAGCCCAGCTCCTCCATGGCCGAAACCGCTTGCGGGAAGTAGCCGGGGGCGAGCCAGTCGTCGCCGTCCAGAAAGGTCAGGTACGCGCCGCGCGCCCGGTCGATACCGGTGTTGCGGGCGGTCGCCAGCCCTCCGTTCCGCTCGTGCCGGACGTAGACCGCCCCGGGCAGCTCGCGCTCCGCGCGCGCGAGGATCTCTGGTGTCTCGTCACGGGAGCAGTCGTCGACGAGAATGAATTCGAAGTCCTCACGCGCGTTCGCCTTCAGGCTCCTGAGCGTGTCGGGCGCGTATTGCTGCACGTTGTAGAACGGCACGATGACGGAGAGCTTGACCACGTCAGGGACGTTAGGGGGAAGCCCGTCATTCGTCTTGACCGTCTGCTTGATGCGGGGTGAACGGCACGTGGCGAAGCTGTGAACCGGGCTTTTTCCGCGCGCCTTCACGACCCGATTCGCCATTCGGCGGTGTGCTGTTAACCGTTTGTTGTATTCCGGTTGGGCGGGACCTCGGAATGGCTTCCTAGCGTCTGCGGCGTGCCAGCAAGTGCTACGAAGTCCCTGCGGGTCGCGGTCCTCGCCGATTCCGACACCCGGTGGAAGTGGGGCGCGCTCACCGCGCAGCGCCTCGCCCCCGCCGATGCCGGGATCCGGCTCGACGGCTACCTCCTGCGGGGACGCGCCACCCCGACAGCCCGCCAGCTGAAGGAGGTCGGCGTCCGGGCGGACTCCCTCCGCGAGGTCACCGGCGTCGAGTTCCTGCGCGCCATGGGCGAGTCGTCGTACGACGTCCTGGTCCTCGCGCTGGTCGGCGGCGGGGTGCAGGCGATGCTGCACGGGCTGCGCGCCCTGTGGGCGGGTGCCGGCAGGCGTCCCGTCGTCGTCACCGGATACGTCGGTGTCGTCTACGAGAAGCTCGCCGACGGGCTGCTGCTGCGGCACGGCGCCGACCTCGTCCTCGCCAACTCCCGCCATGACGCGGATCGGTTCCGGGCCGTGTACGAGGGCGTGGGTGCCGACGCCTCCTCGGTCACCGAGGTCGCGCTGCCCTTCCTCGGCGGGGCGCCGTACACCGGCGAACACGAGCCCTACACCGTGGTGTTCGCGGCCCAGCCGTCCGTCCCGGACAGCCGCAAGGACCGCGCCTACCTGCTGGACCGGCTCATCGGGCACGCCCGCAGGCACCCCGAACGCGACGTACTGCTGAAGCTGCGCTCCAAGCCGGGCGAACACACCACCCACATCGAGGAGTTGCCGTACCAGAAGCTGGCGCAGGGCAAGGACCTGCCCGCCAACTTCCGCCTGGTGTACGGCCACATGGGCGAGGTGCTGGACCGCACCGACCTGCTGGTCACGGTCAGTTCCACGGCCGCCCTGGAGGCCCTGCACCGCCGCATCCCCACGGTGATCCTCACCGACCTGGGCGTGCGCGAGGTGCTCGGCAACCACCACTTCACCGGCTCCGGCTGCCTCGCCTCCTGGGACCAGCTCGATGCCGGACACCGGCCGGCGGCCGACGAGGAGTGGGTGGCCCGGCAGGGGGTGGCGGCCGACGGGACGTACGGCACGGCCTTCGACACCGCCCGCGCACGCATCGCCAGGCTGCTGGACCGCCCCGGCGGACTGCCGCCCCTGAACCCCTACTACACCCCCGAGACGGCGCCGGGCTATCTGCCCGGCATCCTCGCCCGGCACCACCTCGGCCCCGACGGCGTCCCGCTGCCCGGCGCGCCCGCCGCCGACAAGGAGCCCGGACCGGTCCGCCAGATCGTGCGCCGCGCGGCGCGTGGCGCCTACCGCCACGGCGTGCAGCGGGTCGCCCCGGTGATCCGCCGGATGGGGGAGCTGTGACGACCCTCCAAGGCTTCCAAGGGACCTTCCAAGGAGACCCCATGTCCAACTCGGCAGCGGGCCAGGGCGCTTCGGTGCGCCGGGTGCTCGCGGTGATCCCCGCGCGCGGCGGCTCCAAGGGCGTGCCCGCGAAGAACCTCGCGCCCGTCGGCGGTGTCCCCCTGGTGGCGCGCGCGGTGCGCGAGTGCCGGGCGGCCCGGCTGGTGACCGACGTCGTCGTCTCCACCGACGACCAGGCCATCGCCGCCGCCGCCCGCGAGGCCGGCGCGGAGGTCGTGCTGCGGCCCGCCGCCATCGCCGGGGACACCGCGACCTCCGAGGCCGCGGTCCTGCACGCCCTGGACGCCCATGAGGCACTGCACGGCGCGGCGGTCGACGTGGTCCTGCTCGTGCAGTGCACCAGCCCGTTCATCGTCCGCGAGGACATCGACGGTGTCGCGTCGGCGGTGATCGAAGGCGGTGCGGACACCGCGCTGACGGTCGCGCCGTTCCATGGATTCGTCTGGCGGGACGCGGTCGACGGACCCGCCGCGCACAGCGAGCCGCCAGCAGCCGGCGCGGTGGCCGCAGACCGGGCGACGGAGGGCACCGCCGGCACGGCGCGCCCGGCGGCCGGGTCCGGCACGGCGCCGGTGCCCGCGGCGGCGGGCGGCGGTCACACCGTGCCCGCGCAGGCCGGCACGGGCTACGGCGTCAACCACGACAAGTCCTACCGCCCGCGCCGCCAGGACCGCCCCCAGGACTTCCTGGAGACCGGCGCCGCCTACGCGATGGACGCGGCCGGCTTCCGGGGGCACCAGCACCGCTTCTTCGGCCGTACGGAACTCGTCCGCACCGACCCCGCGCGCGTGCTGGAGATCGACGACCCGCACGACCTGGCCCGCGCCCGCGCGCTGGCCCCCCTGTTCGACGCGGACCGCCCCGGTTCGCTCCCCGCCTACGACGACATCGACGCCGTAGTCCTCGACTTCGACGGCACCCAGACCGACGACCGGGTGCTGATCGACTCCGACGGACGGGAGTTCGTCTCCGTGCACCGCGGCGACGGACTCGGCATCGCGGCCCTGCGCAGGAGCGGCCTGAAGATGCTGATCCTGTCCACGGAACAGAACCCTGTGGTCGCCGCCCGCGCCCGGAAGCTGAAGCTCCCGGTGCTGCACGGCATCGACCGCAAGGACCTCGCCCTCAAGCAGTGGTGCGAGGAGCAGGGCATCGCGCCGGAGCGCGTGCTCTACGTCGGCAACGACGTCAACGACCTCCCGTGCTTCGCCCTCGTCGGCTGGCCCGTGGCGGTCGCGAGCGCCCACGACGTCGTACGCGGCGCCGCACGCGCGGTCACCACTCTCCCCGGCGGTGACGGCGCGATCCGAGAGATCGCCAGCTGGATCCTCGGCCCCTCTCTCGATTCCCTCCCCAAGTAAGGACATCGCCTGATGAGCACCAACTCCCGTCTGCGCACGTTCGGTTCGCGCGAGGTCGGCCCCGGCCGTCCCGTCTACATCTGCGGCGAGATCGGCATCAACCACAACGGTGAGCTGGAGAACGCCTTCAAGCTGATCGACGTGGCCGCCGAGGCCGGCTGCGACGCGGTCAAGTTCCAGAAGCGCACCCCGGAGATCTGCACCCCGCGGGACCAGTGGGACATCGAGCGCGACACCCCCTGGGGCCGGATGACCTACATCGACTACCGCCACCGCGTGGAGTTCGGTGAGGACGAGTACCGCCAGATCGACGAGTACTGCAAGGAGAAGGGGATCGCCTGGTTCGCCTCCCCGTGGGACACCGAGGCCGTCGCCTTCCTGGAGAAGTTCGACGTGCCCGCCCACAAGGTGGC
Source organism: Streptomyces sp. NPDC001135 (assembly GCF_053598395.1). Lineage (NCBI taxonomy): Bacteria > Bacillati > Actinomycetota > Actinomycetes > Kitasatosporales > Streptomycetaceae > Streptomyces > Streptomyces sp. NPDC001135. The sequence goes on from NZ_JBSFKD010000021.1 coordinate 12,389, forward strand.
GAGCGCGTCCCTGACCGACGACGAGCTGCTGCGCTCCCTGCGCGCCACGGGCCGGTCCGTCATCCTGTCGACCGGCATGTCGACCCCGAAGCAGATCCGCCACGCGGTCGAGGTCCTCGGCTCCGACAACATCCTGATGTGCCACGCCACCTCGACCTACCCCGCGAAGGCCGACGAGCTGAACCTCCGCGTGATCAACACGCTGGAGAAGGAGTACCCGAACGTCCCGATCGGCTACTCCGGCCACGAGACCGGCCTGCAGACCACGCTGGCGGCGGTGGCGCTGGGCGCTGTGTTCGTCGAGCGCCACATCACCCTCGACCGCGCCATGTGGGGCTCCGACCAGGCCGCCTCCGTGGAGCCGCAGGGCCTGACGCGCCTCGTCCGCGACATCCGCACCATCGAGGCGTCCCTCGGTGACGGCGTCAAGAAGGTCTACGACTCCGAGCTGGGCCCGATGAAGAAGCTGCGCCGCGTCGCCGGCGTCGTCGCCGAGGCGGAGATCGCGGCCGCGGCCGGCGAGCCGGTCACGGTCTGATCCCTGGCCCCTTGAGCCCCTTACGACGGGACGGTCGTACGCCGATGAGCCCCCGCGCCGGTCACGCCGGCCACCCTCCCCGCACGCTCGCCTTCGTGGAGAGCCCGGTCCAGCTGCTGAACGTGCTGGAGTGGGCGCATCTGCAGGGCCTGCGCGGCGCGGAGCCGGACCCGCTGCCGTCCGTGCCCGCGCAGGTGAGGCGGACGGTGGCCGGTGACCCGCCACCGGCCGGCGCGGATCTCACGGTCGTCGTCCTCGCCCCGACCGACCCCATGACCCGGGGCCAGCTGCGCCGCATGGCGGACCTGGCCCGGGACGAGGGGTACCGGGTGCGCTGGGAGGAGGCGCGGGGCGGCCCGGCGGCCCCGTTCCAGACGATCGGCGGCCTCGCGGGGGCCCTGAGGCGGGCGGACCGCATCGTCATGGGAGACCCCTTCTCCCGCTACGTCCAACTGCTGCTGACCATCACCCGGTCCCATGACCTGGTCGTGGTGGACGACGGCACGGCGACGATGGAGTTCGTCGCCCAGCTGGCCCGGGGCGAGCGGCTGGTCCGCTGGCACCGCAAGGGCGGCCGCCCCGGGGCGCGCGACCTGCTCTTCGCCCCGGTGTCCTCCTCGGCCCGCCGCCGCCTGACGCCCAGTGCCCGTCGCCGGGTCGAGGTCTTCTCCTCCATGCCGGTGACGGAGACACCGGAGGGAGTACGGGTCACCGCCAACGACTTCTCCTGGACCCGCGCCCGCTTCGGGCCGCCGCGCATCACCAAGAGCGCGGACATGGTCGGCACCTCCCTGGTGGAGACGGGGGTCGTGGACGGCGACCGCTACCTCGACGCGGTCCGCAACCTGGCCAAGGCCCACGGCGCGACCCGGTACTTCGCACACCGCCGCGAGAGCGCCGACAAACTCCACCGCCTGGCCGCCGAGACGGGCCTGCAGATCGTGCGCCCGGACCTCCCCCTGGAGCTGATCGCCCGCCGGGGCCCGATCGGCCGTACGATCCTCAGCTTCCCGTCGACGGTCGTCCACACCCTGCCGCTGGCACTGACGGGCACGGGGGTGAGGGTGGCGGTGTGCGACATCGACCCGTCCTGGCTCACTCAGAACGCGTCCCCGCGAGCACAGGGCTTCCTGTCCGGGGTGACGGGCACGGCCCGGGACGTGCACCGGCTGACGGCGGTCACGAGCCTGGCCTGAAGGGTCCGGCCGACTCCTTCCGCTACGTCCTGTACCGGAAGCGAATCCGGCCGCGGGTCAGGTCGTAGGGGCTGAGTTCCACGAGCACCCGGTCGTACGGAAGGATCTTGATGTAGTTCTTCCGGATCTTCCCGCTGATGTGGGCCAGCACCGTGTGCCCGTTCTCCAGCTCCACCTTGAAGGTGGCATTGCGCAGGCATTCGATGACGGTGCCTTCGACTTCCACGCCCCCTGCTGCTTTTGTCATGGTCTCTCACTTCCTTCGTTCTGTGACGGTGTGCCGGCGGACGAGCTCCAGGGTGGCGGCCGTGCGCCGGGCGCCGATGCCCTCGAACAGGGCCGTGGCCGCCGCGTTGGACTCGTTCACCTCGGCCCAGGCCGCGGCGGTCCCGGAGCGGTGCAGTGAGCCCAGCGTGTGAGCCAGCAGCGCCCGGGCGATACCGCGGCGGTGCCTGTCGGCCCGGACAGCGACCAGCCCGATCCGCGGCTGCCGGGGCAGCGGTGCCACCCGCAGCAGTCCCACGTACTGGTCCGAGTGCCGCGCCACCGCGTACTTCGTCGGGTCGACCACCGTGGTCCCCGCCGGGCGGGGCAGCACCTCGGCCGGCATCGTCCGCCATCCGACGGAGGCCTCGACCTCGTCGCGGATGATCCTGTCCAGGGCGCGCAGCGGGCCCTCCGCCGCCTCGCCGGCGGGCACGATCGTCACGTCCGACGGGGGCCGCACCGCGCCGAGTCCGGTGACCCGCGGGTCGGTGGGCACGAGGTACCCCCACTCGCGGCGGGCCGCGGTGAAACCGGCCCGCTCCCAGGCGGACGTCGCGTCCTGGTCGGCCTCGTCGACCACGGTGTACAGCGGTGTCCGCAGGTCCTGCAGCATCGTGTCGGCGATGCGGTCGAAGACCGCGCCGTGCCACGCGTCGATGCTGATGAAGAGCCGCCCGTCGGGCCGGCGCGAGGCGTCGCCGCGGCCGACCGTCCGGCCGTCCTCCACGGCGTGCCACAGCGTGTCCGAGATGCGCGTGACCACGACCGCGTGGTGACTCGCGCCTGAAGTGAAATGCACGGAGTTCATAGGTGTTGCCTCTCAGGAGTGCCTGGTCCGAGGCGCTCCCGGCGACACCTGCGTCAATCGCCCACCGTGACGGAAAGGGGGAGCACCCACCTGGATACAGCCTTCATGGGTCTCACCTCCTCGCGTTCTCCCACGGCTGCCCAGAAGGTACCAGCGGGCGTCGGCCGGCCCCACTCATTTACAGCGGGCGCGAGGAGGCCGAGGTGTCCATCGGTCGCTGGGAGTAGGTCCGTTGCCCCATGCGCGCTGTCGGACCCCTGGCTAGGGTCGGCACTCATGCAGACCACGGGGATCACTCGTCGCCCGCCCGGGGAACGCCGGCGCGACACTCTGGAACGGCTCGCCACCGAGCGGGATCTGTGGGTTTCGACGGCTCATCCCGAACACGGGCCGCACCAGGTGCCGCTGTGGTTCCTGTGGGACGGACAAGCCGTGTGGCTGTGCACCGGTGCCACGTCCGCGACCGTACGGAACCTCCGCAGGGAGCCGCGTGTGCGCCTGGCGCTGCCGGACACCTTCGACGTGGTGCTCGTCCAGGGGGAGGCGGAGTGCTTCCCGGACCAGGACGTGCCCGAAGACGCGGCGGAGGCGTTCGCCGCCAAGTTCGGGTGGGACCCGCGCGCGGAGGAGGGCTCCTTCGTGTACGTGCGGGTGGTGCCGAAGACGGTGCGCGCCTGGCGCGGGGAGCCGGAACTGCGCGGCAGGCTCATCATGCGCGACGGGACGTGGGCGCACTAGGCCGCAGCGCGGCGAGTTGGCCCGGCCGCTCGCTCCTGCCCGTGAGCGTGTCTCAGCCCACGGCCCGCTTCACGAGGGCCGCGATCCGCTCCTCCACCTCACCGGTCACCTCGGTCAGGGCGAAACCGGCCGCCCACATCGTGCCCTCGTCCAGCTTCGCCTGGTCGCTGAAGCCCAGGGTCGCGTAGCGCGCCTTGAACTTCTCGGCGCTCTGGAAGAAGCAGACGACCTTGCCGTCCAGCGCGTAGGCCGGCATCCCGTACCAGAGCTTGGGCGCGAGCGCGGGGGCGTTTGCGGTGATCACGGCGTGGACGCGCTCCGCCATGACGCGGTCCGAGTCCTGCATCTCGGCGATCTTCGCGAGGACGTCCTGCTCCGCCTGCGCCGCCTTCTCCGCCCGCGAGCCGCGCCGGGCCGCCGTCTTCAGCTCCCGGGCGTGCTCCTTCATCGCGGCCCGCTCCTCGGCCGTGAAACCCTCGTGCGCGGTGCTGCCGGTGTCGGCCATGGCAATTCCCCCTGGATCTCGCTGCACGGATCTTGGGACGGGACTCTAGCGGGGGCCACTGACAACGGCACGGGGTTCGGCACGACGCGTCCCTCTCCCGCGCCGCCATGAGGACTGGCTGCCGAGTGCGGTGACCGCGACGATCACCGAGCGCTACAAGGCCCCGTCCCGGCACCGCCCCCGCGGGAACAGCCCCCGGCCCCCTGACGGCCCCACTCCAGCAGCCCCGGCGTCCGTACCCGCGGCGCCCCGGCAACCCCCGGCGAGGGCGTCTCCGTCAGCCGCCCGACCCGGGGCCGGCAGCTGTGCCTGACCCCCCGGACGGCACCATCGCCCCCGTGACCTGCCGGGGACAGTCACCGAGCACCGGCGCCGGCCGGTACGTCACCCTGGACGTCACCCTCTGGCGTGACGCCGTACCGGCGACGAAGGGCCGGCCGGGCGGCCCGGGGATCCTAGGCCCCGCCCCCGGGCTCGGGCTTGCGGGCCAGCACGAACCCCCGGGCTCGCGCCTCCTCCCCCGACGGCTCCCGGCGTACCGTCGCCACCAGGTCCAGGCCCGCCTCCGTCAGCAGGCCGGTGATCTGGTCGGGGGTGCGCCAGTAGTAGTCGAGGTCGATCTCGTGGCCGAAGCGTTCCGGCAGGTGCAGGTGGCCGGGGTCCGTGCCGGTCTGGAAGGCGAGGAGGGCGTGGCCGCCGGGGACCAGGGTGCGGTGGAATTCCGCGAAGGCCGCCGGCAGGTGGGCGTCGGGGACGTGGATCGTCGAGTACAGGGCGAGGATGCCGCCCAAAGTGGCGTCCGGCAGGTCCAGGGACGTCATCGAGCCGATGTGGAAGCGCAGTTGGGGGTAGGCGTCGCGGGCCAGGGCCACCATCGCGGGGGACAGGTCGACACCGAAGGCCGGGACGCCCAGCTCGTCCAGGAGCGCGGTGACGTGGCCGGGGCCGCTGCCCAGATCGGCCACGGGGGCCGGGCCGGCCTGCGTGACCAGTTCGGCGAAGGCGGTGATCAGGGTGCGGTCCAGCGGATGGCGGTCACCGGCCGGGAACCGGGCCGCGTAGTCCTTGGCGATCGCGTCGTAGGAGGTGCGGGTCGTCCGCAGGAAGGTCTCGGTCGTGTCGGTCACGTGTGCGGACCCTAGTGGGACGCGGGCCGCACTGGGGTCCGGTTCGTGGACATGGCGAGCGTGACTGTGCCGAGGCGTGGTATCCGTGGAAGGAGGAAAGAAGGGTTTTACCCACCAGAGTCCGCCGCCATGCGTCCGCCGGTCAGATTTTCTTCCCCTAACGGGCTGAACTTTTGTTGATCGAGGGGTAGTTGACCAGCCGGGCGTCCTACCCTTCAGAGGGTGAAGCAATTGATGTCCCTAGAGTCCGAGGCCGGCCTCGCGGGGGATGTGCTCCCCGGCGCGCTGAGCGAAGCCCTGCACGCCGAACTCGTCGCCTTCCGTCGCGACTTGCACATGCACCCTGAGCTGGGCAATCAGGAGTTCCGTACGACCGCCGCGATCAAGGAGCGGCTGGAGCAGGCGGGGCTGCGGCCCCGGGTGCTCGCCAAGGGGACCGGACTCGTGTGTGACATCGGGCTCGCGGAGGGTGAGCGCTCGGCCGTACCGCTGCTCGCGCTGCGCGCGGACATCGACGCCCTGCCCATCCCGGACACCAAGACCGACTGCCCGTACCGGTCGACCGTGCCCGACCGGGCGCACGCGTGCGGTCATGACGTGCACACGACCGTGGTCCTCGGGACGGGCCTCGTCCTCGCCGACCTGCACGCCAAGGGGCTGCTGCCCCGCCCGGTGCGGCTGCTCTTCCAGTCCGCCGAGGAGGTCATGCCCGGCGGCGCCCTGGACGCCATCGAGGACGGGGTGCTGAAGGGGGTCGGGCGGATCCTCGCCGTGCACTGCGACCCCCGGGTCGACGCCGGGAAGATCGGACTGCGGCACGGGGCGATCACCAGTGCCTGCGACCGGCTGGAGATCGCCCTCGACGGGCCCGGCGGGCACACCGCCCGGCCGCATCTGACCACCGACCTCGTCACCGCCGCGGCGCGCGTCGCCGTCGACGTGCCCGCGCTGATCGCCCGGCGGGTCGACACCCGGGCCGGGCTGGCGCTGACCTGGGGACGGATCGAGTCCGGCCACGCTCCGAACGTCATCCCGCAGCACGCCGAGCTGTCCGGGACCGTGCGCTGCCTGGACCTGGAGGCCTGGCGGCAGGCCGCGGACATCGTGCACGCCGCGATCGACGAGGTCGCCACCCTGCACCGGGCCAAGTCCGAGATCACCTATGTGCGCGGGGTGCCGCCGGTCGTCAACGACCGCGAGTCCACCGAGCTGCTGCGCCGGGCGATGGCCGCGCGGCGCGGCCGGGACGCCGTGGAGAGCACCGAGCAGAGCCTCGGCGGCGAGGACTTCTCCTGGTACCTGGAACACGTGCCCGGCGCCATGGCCCGCCTCGGGGTGCGCCGGCCCGGCGAGCGCACGGTGCGCGATCTCCACCAGGGCGACTTCGACGCCGACGAGGACGCGATCAAGGTCGGCGTGGAGATGTTCACGGCGGCGGCCTTCCTGGAGCCGAACGGCGTACAGGGCTGAGCGTGCGGCCCCTGCGGGGGCCGTTCCCCTGCCCGGCGCAACACGCTCGCAAGCCATTCGTACACGGTGCGCGACAACGGCACGAGAAGGCCGAGAGATCGAGTTCAGATGCTGTTTGCCTCGAATCGATAACGGCTTCGAGAGGGGGTTTTTTGCGACATCTACGCGCGTTACGATGCCGCGAAGCCGACGCCGATGGGGCGTTCCGGCCCGGGCACTGGCATGGTGCTCACATCAAGCGCCGACACGGCGCTCAGGTCAGGTGAAGGAGCCTTCCCGTGCGCCGGGTAGCCAAGCTTTCTGCTGCGTGTGCCGCCACCGCAGCCCTCGCACTGACTGCCACCGCGTGTGGCAGCACGTCCTCCGACAACAACAGCTCGTCGTCCTCCTCCGGCGGTGGCAAGGGCGTCAAGATCGGTCTCGCCTACGACGTCGGCGGCCGTGGTGACCGCTCCTTCAACGACTCCGCCGCGCGCGGTGCCGACAAGGCCGAGAAGGAGTTCGGCGGCTCGATCAAGGAGCTGACGGCCAAGACCTCCGACACCGAGGCCGACCGCGAGCAGCGGCTGTCGGACCTGGCGGACGCCGGCTACAACCCGATCATCGCGGTCGGTTACGCCTACGCCCCGTCCATGACCAAGGTCGCCGCGAAGTACCCGAAGACCAGCTTCGGCATCGTCGACTCGGTCGTGAACGCCAAGAACGTCGACAGCATCACCTTCACCGAGGAGCAGGGCTCCTACCTGGCCGGTGTCGCCGCGGCGCTGAAGACCAAGACGAAGCACGTCGGCTTCATCGGCGGTGTCGACGTCCCCCTGATCAAGAAGTTCGAGGCGGGCTTCACGCAGGGCGTGAAGGACACCAACTCCAAGATCAAGGTCGACACCCAGTACCTGAGCCACGGCTCGGACACCTCCGGCTTCGCCAGCCCCGACAAGGGCAAGGAGGCCGCGCAGGGCATGCTCGACAACGGCGCGGACGTCGTCTACACGGCGGCCGGCTCCTCCGGTAACGGCGCGATCGAGGCCGTCAACGGCAAGAAGGGCGCCTGGGCCATCGGCGTCGACTCGGACCAGTACAACATCCCGGGTCTCGCCAAGTACAAGAACTCCATCCTGACCTCGATGGTCAAGAACGTCGACGTCGGTGTGTACGACTTCATCAAGTCCGTGCACGACGGCAAGCCGCTGGCCGGCGTCAACAGCTACTCCCTCGCCAAGAACGGTGTCTCGCTGGCCACCAGCGGTGGCTTCATCACCGACATCCAGTCCAAGCTGGACGCGGCGAAGAAGAAGATCGTCGACGGTCAGATCAAGGTCAAGACCACTCCGTGAGCCGTTCCGGCCCGACCTCGTCGGGCCGGATCTCCGGACTTAGGCTCGGCGCAGGGGGAGCCGTCAGGCACCCCCTCGTCGAGCCATAACAATGTGTCAACTCTACGCGTGTAGCATGGAGTTGCCGCGCTAGCGTCGCCGACGCCCCAGCCCTCCCCTACGCAGCCCCTTTCCCCGAGGAGAGTGCGCCATCAACGCGTCCAGCCCTCCCGCTGCCGTCGAACTGCGCGGCATCACCAAGCGTTTCCCCGGCGTCGTCGCCAACCGCGACATCGACATCACGGTCCGCACGGGCACCGTCCACGCCCTGTGCGGTGAGAACGGCGCCGGCAAGTCCACCCTGATGAAGATCCTCTACGGCATGCAGCAGCCGGACGAGGGCACGATCACCGTCAACGGCGAGCAGGTCGTCCTGCACAACCCCGGCGACGCCATCGCCCGCGGCATCGGCATGGTGCACCAGCACTTCATGCTCGCCGACAACCTCACCGTCCTCGAGAACGTCGTCCTCGGCGCGGAGAAGCTGTACGGCATCGGCAACAAGGCCCGCGCGAAGATCAAGGAGATCTCCGACGCGTACCACCTGAACGTCCGCCCGGACGTCCTCGTGGAGGAGCTGGGTGTCGCCGACCGCCAGCGCGTGGAGATCCTCAAGGTCCTCTACCGCGGCGCCAAGACGCTGATCCTCGACGAGCCGACCGCGGTGCTCGTGCCGCAGGAGGTCGACGCCCTCTTCGACAACCTGCGTGAGCTGAAGTCCGAGGGTCTCACCGTCATCTTCATCTCCCACAAGCTGGGCGAGGTGCTGTCCGTCGCCGACGAGATCACCGTCATCCGGCGCGGCACCACCGTCGGCACGGTCGAGCCCCGGGGCACCACCCCCAAGCAGCTCGCCGAGCTGATGGTCGGCAGCGAGCTGCCCACCCCGGAGACCGAGGAGTCCACGGTCACGGACGTCCCGATGCTGAAGCTCGAAGGCCTCCACCTCGCGCAGACCGACCTCGAGGGCATCGAGCGGATCATCCTGGACCAGATCTCCTTCACCATCCACAAGGGCGAGGTCCTCGGCATCGCCGGTGTGGAGGGCAACGGCCAGTCGGAACTGGTCGAGGCGATCATGGGCATGCGCCACCCCGACGCCGGCGTGATCACACTCGACGACACCGACATCTCCCGCGCCGCCACCCGCGACCGCCGTGAGGCCGGCATCGGCTACATCCCCGAGGACCGCCACCGGCACGGCCTGCTCCTCGAGGCCCCGCTGTGGGAGAACCGCATCCTCGGCCATGTCACCGAGAAGCCCAACTCCCGTGGCCAGCTCCTCGACATCAAGGCCGCCCGCACCGACACCCAGCGCATCGTCGAGGCCTACGACGTCCGCACCCCCGGCATCGACGTGACCGCGGCCTCGCTGTCCGGCGGCAACCAGCAGAAGCTGATCGTCGGCCGCGAGATGAGCCACAACCCCAAGCTGCTCATCGCCGCCCACCCCACCCGCGGTGTGGACGTCGGCGCACAGGCGGCCATCTGGGACTACATCCGCGAGGCCCGCCGCGAGGGCCTGGCCGTACTGCTGATCTCCGCCGACCTGGACGAGCTGATCGGCCTCTCCGACACCCTGCGGGTGATGTACCGCGGCCGTCTGGTCGCCGACGCCGACCCCGCCACGATCACCCCCGAAGAGCTGGGCTCCGCCATGACGGGTGCGGCCACCGGCCACCTGGAGCACACAGAGGACGACGAGCGATGAACAAGCTGACCCAACGCATCGACAAGGAGCGGCTGCTCCTCGGCGTCGCCGCGCCGCTGCTGGCGGTCGTCGCCGCGCTCGTCGTCACCACCCTGGTGATCCTCGCGACCGGCAAGAACCCCGGCGACGCGTTCAGCGACATGGTGACCTACGGCTTCGCCAGCGACAGCCAGGTCTACATCCTGAACAAGGCGACCACGTACTACCTCGCGGGTGTCTCGGTGGCCATCGGCTTCCGGATGAACCTGTTCAACATCGGTGTCGACGGCCAGTACCGGCTCGCCGCGTTCCTCGCCGCCGTCCTCGGCGGTGCGCTGACCCTGCCCGGCTGGCTCTCCATCCTGCTGATCCTGCTGTGCGCCATGGCGACCGGCGCGGTGTGGGCGGCCATCGCCGGCATCCTCAAGGTGACCCGCGGCGTCAGCGAGGTCATCTCGACCATCATGCTGAACTCGATCGCCACCGCGATCATCGCCTACCTGCTGCAGCCCGGAAAGCTGGGCGAACTCCAGCAGGGCGGCACGCTGGTCTCCACCAAGCCGCTGCCGTCGTCCTCGTTCTTCTTCACCGTCGACACCGGCCCGGCCGGTGTCCTGGACGGCTTCATCGTCGTCGCGGTGGTCGTCGGCCTCGCGTACTGGTTCGTGCTCGGCCGCACCCGGTTCGGCTTCGACCTGCGCACCGTCGGCCAGTCCGAGAGCGCCGCCTCCGCGAGCGGTGTGTCGGTGAAGAAGATGGTCGCCACCAGCATGATCATCTCGGGTGCCGTGGCCGGTCTGATCGGCATGCCCACGCTGCTCAACGAGAGCCACCAGTTCGACAACAGCTTCCCCGTCGGGATCGGCTTCACCGGTATCGCCATCGCGCTGCTCGGCCGCAACAACCCGATCGGCATAGCGCTCGGCGCCCTGCTGTGGGGCTTCCTGGAGCGCACCACCAACCACCTGGAGTTCCAGGGCTACGACAAGGAGATCCTCGGCGTCATCGAGGGCGTCATCGTCCTGTGCGTCGTGATCGCCTACGAGGTCGTACGACGCTACGGCCTCAAGCGCCAGCAGCAGAAGGTCGGCGCCGAACTCGCCGCCCAGGCCGCCGCCACGACGAAGAAGCAGGAGGTGGCGTGATGACTGCCACGATGACCGACGCGCCGCCGCCCGCGGCGCCCAAGGCGGCCGGAGCGCCCCAGCGATCGGGCCGTTCCCTCGGCCAGATCCTCGTGATCGTCGCCGGTGCCCTGCTGCTCGTCGCCGCCGTCCGCATGATCACCGGCTCCGACTCCCTCGACTCCGCCGGACAGGTCGGCGCCGCCCTCGGCCTCGCCGTGCCGATCGGCCTCGCCGGTCTCGCCGGCCTGTGGTCCGAGCGGGCCGGCGTGGTCAACATCGGCCTCGAGGGCATGATGATCCTCGGCACCTTCGGCGCCGGCTGGATCGGCTGGCAGTCCAGCCCCTGGCTGGGCCTGCTGTGCGGCATCGGCTTCGGTGTCCTCGGCGGCCTGGTGCACGCCGTCGCCACGGTCACCTTCGGCGTCGACCACATCGTCTCCGGTGTCGCCGTCAACCTCCTCGCGCTCGGCGCCACCCAGTACCTCGCCAAGCTGTTCTTCGCCGGCGGCAAGGCGGCGGAGGCGGGCGGCAACCCCAAGCAGTCCCCGCCGGTCGACCAGCTGCCCCAGGTCACCGTGCCCGGCCTGTCCAGCGGCCTGCACTCGATCGAGAGCCACCACTGGTTCCTGGTCTCCGACCTCGCCGGCATCATCGGCGGCCTGGTCACGAACCTCTCCGTGGTGACGATCCTCGCCGCGGCGCTGTTCGTCGGCAGCTGGTGGCTGCTGTGGCGCACCCCGTTCGGCCTGCGGCTGCGCTCCTGCGGCGAGAACCCGACCGCCGCCGAGTCGCTCGGCGTCAACGTGTACACGTACAAGTACGCGGCCGTGGCCGTCTCCGGCGGCCTCGCCGGTCTCGGCGGCGCCTTCCTCGCGCTGGTCACCTCGCACACCTACCTGGAGGGCCAGACCGGTGGCCGCGGCTACATCGGCCTCGCGGCGATGATCTTCGGCAACTGGCGTCCGGGCGGCCTCGCGATGGGCGCGGGCCTGTTCGGTTACTCGGACGCGCTGCAGCTGCGCAACGGCGGTGTCACCGTCCACGCCCTGCTCCTGCTGCTGGTCGTGCTGCTCGCGCTGCTGGGCGGATGGAAGATGTACAAGAAGGCCCACTGGCAGGGCGGGATCGCCCTCATGACCGCCGCGCTGGTCCTGGCCTGGTACCTGCTCACCGACGAGGTCCCGAGCGACTTCGTGGGTGCCACCCCGTACGTCGTCACCCTGCTGGTGCTGTCCCTGTCGGCGCAGCGCCTGCGGATGCCCAAGGCGGACGGCATGCGCTACCGGAAGGGCCAGGGCAAGTGACACGGCAAGCCGCCGGCTTCGACTGGGAGGCGCTGCGGGAGGTGGCGCGGGAGGCGATGAGCCGCGCGTACGCCCCCTACTCCGGCTTCCCGGTCGGCGCGGCGGCCTTGGCCGACGACGGCCGCACGGTCACCGGGTGCAACGTGGAGAACGCCTCCTACGGCCTCGGGCTGTGCGCCGAGTGCGGCCTGGTCTCGGACCTGCAGCGCACCGGCGGCGGCCGGCTGACCCACTTCACCTGTGTGGACGGCGAGGGCGCCCTGCTGGTCCCCTGCGGCCGCTGCCGTCAGCTGCTGTACGAGTTCGGCGGCCCGGACCTGCTCCTGGACACCCCCGCGGGCGTCCTGACGCTGTCCGAGATGCTGCCCCAGGCCTTCGGCCCGGAGAATCTCACCAAGTAACGCCGTACGGCCCCCTGAACCGCATCCGCGCAGGGGGCCGTACACCTTCGCACCTCCCGGAAGGAAGCCATCAGCCATGGCCATGGACGCCATCTCCGTCATCCGCACCAAGCGGGACCGCGGCGAGCTGACCGACGAACAGATCGACTGGGTCATCGACGCGTACACCCGCGGCGAGGTCGCCGACGAGCAGATGTCCGCGCTCGCCATGGCGATCCTGCTCAACGGGATGAACCGCCGCGAGATCGCCCGCTGGACGGCGGCCATGATCGCCTCCGGCGAGCGCATGGACTTCTCGGCCCTGTCCCGCCCGACGGCCGACAAGCACTCCACGGGCGGCGTCGGCGACAAGATCACCCTGCCGCTGGCCCCCCTCGTGGCGGCCTGCGGTGCGGCGGTCCCGCAGCTCTCGGGCCGGGGCCTCGGCCACACCGGCGGCACGCTGGACAAGCTGGAGTCGATCCCCGGCTGGCGCGCCCTGCTGTCGAACGAGGAGATGCTGCACGTCCTGGACACGACGGGCGCGGTGATCTGCGCGGCGGGCGACGGCCTGGCCCCGGCGGACAAGAAGCTGTACGCGCTGCGCGACGTGACCGGCACGGTCGAGGCCATCCCCCTGATCGCCTCCTCGATCATGTCCAAGAAGATCGCCGAGGGCACCGGCTCCCTGGTGCTGGACGTCAAGGTCGGCACGGGCGCCTTCATGAAGACGATCGAGGACGCCCGTGAGCTCGCGTCGACGATGGTCGGTCTGGGCACCGACCACGGTGTGAGGACGGTGGCGCTCCTGACCGACATGTCGACCCCGCTCGGCCTGACGGCGGGCAACGCCCTCGAGGTCCGCGAGTCGGTGGAGGTCCTGGCGGGCGGCGGCCCCGCGGACGTCGTGGAACTGACCGTCGCCCTGGCCCGCGAGATGCTTGAGGCGGCCGGCATCAAGGACGCCGACCCGGCGAAGGCCCTGGCCGACGGCTCGGCGATGGACGTCTGGCGCCGGATGATCGCGGCTCAGGGCGGCGACCCGGACGCGGTGCTGCCCACCTCGAAGGAGCAGCACGTGATCAAGGCCCCGTCGTCCGGTGTCCTGACCCGCCTGGACGCCTACGACATCGGCGTGGCCGCCTGGCGCCTGGGCGCCGGCCGTGCCCGCAAGGAGGACCCGGTGCAGGCGGGCGCGGGCGTGGAGATGCACGCCAAGCCGGGCGACACGGTGACCGAGGGCCAGCCCCTCCTGACCCTCCACACGGACACCCCCGAGCGCTTCGCGTACGCACTGCAGTCGGTGGAGGGTTCCTACGACATCGCGGCCCCGGGCACGGACTTCCAGGCGTCGCCGGTGGTGCTGGAGCGTATCGCCTGACCAGGGCTCGCGGCCGGAGGCCGCTGATGTCACGGCCCCTTTCGGTTGAACGGGATCGGTGGACCCCCGCCGGTCCCGTTCGGCATGCCCCCGTCGACTGACCCGGCGTCACCCCAACACCGCCGCCACCCCCACCAACACCGGCACCGACACGGCCGTCGACAGCAGGATCGACTCGCGGGCCAGGCCCTCGGCCACGCGGTAGCGGCTGGCGTAGGTGAACAGGTTCTGCGCGGCCGGGAGGGCCGAGGTCACCACCACGTCCAGCAGGGGTGCGCCGTGCAGGCCGAAGACCGCCGTCGCCAGGGCCCAGGCCACGAGCGGCTGGCCCAGTGACTTCAACGCCGCGGACACCAGGACCAGTTGACGGTCCCGCCCCCGGCCCGGTGCCGAACTGCCGTGCACGGACATGCCGAAGGCCAGCAGAGCCGCCGGGACGGACATGTTGCCGATCAGGGTGAGAGGGTTCATCAGGGGGCCGGGGACATGCCAGCCCGCAGCCGACACCACCACCCCCGTCAGCGAGCCCACCGCGATCGGATTCCGCAGCGGTGTCAGCAGGCGCCGCCACACCGTGCCCCTCCCGTCCGTTCCGCAGAGGTCCAGAACGGTCAGCGCCACCGGGGTCACCAGGAGGACCTGGAAGAGCAGTACCGGTGCCACCAGGGACGCGTCGCCCAGGACGTACGCGGCGATCGGGATCCCGAGGTTGCCCGAGTTGACGTAACCGGAGCACAGGGCGCCGATCGTCGTACGGCCCGCACCCCAGCGGCGTACGGTACCGACGGCCACGAAGACCCCGGCGACCGCCGCCGTGCTCAGTGCGGTCACCAGCAGGCGGGCCGAGAAGAGCACCGACAGGTCGGCGCGCGCGAGGGTCGTGAAGAGGAGCGCGGGGCCCGCCACCGTGAAGGCCAGCCGGGTCAGCACCTCGCCGCCCTGCGTGCCGAGCGTCCCGCGCCGCCCGATCACATAGCCCACCCCGATGACGACCGCGATCACCGCGAACCCGCTCAGCACCCCCGTCACGGGGCCAACCCTCCGAGGAGAAGGGGGGACCGGTCAATGTGATCCGTGCCGATGAGTTGCGCCCGGCCCGCCGGTCTACCGCATGTGAAGGCCAAGGAACCCGCCGTGCTCGTACTCCCCGGCCCCGTCGCCCGTGACGAGGTCGCCGGGCTGTGTGCCCAGGTGCAGGAGCTGCTGACGGTCGGCCGGGCCCGCGTCGTCGTGTGCGACGTGGGCGGGCTCGGACCGCCGGGGCTGGCCGTCGTGGATCTGCTGGCGCGCCTGGAACTCGCCGCCCGCCGGGCCGGGGGCCGGATCCGGCTGCGGGACCCCGATCCCGCGCTACCCGCCCTGCTCGACCTCGTCGGCCTCCGCTTCCAGACGGAGGGGCAGCCCGAAGAGCGGGAACCAGCGCTGGGTGTCGAGGAAGCAGTGGAAACCGGTGATCCGGCCGTCTGACAGCTCCAGCACCTGCACCGCCCACGGGCCGAACCCGCCGTCGTCCGGGTCCGGCTTGTAGTGCGCGAACCCGGGCAGGCCGTTGACCTGGACCGGCACCAGACGGGAGCCGGCGCAGGAGGCGCCGAGGGTGGTCATGAAGCCGGTGATGTCGGCCGGGCCGCGCAGCCACAGGTCGAACGGCGGCATCGTCATGACGGCGTCCTCGTGGAGCAGCGCCGTCAGCGCCGTCATGTCGTACCCCTCGAAGGCCTTCACATAGCGTTCCAGGAGTTTTTGCTGCTCCTCGTCGAGGGGGTCGGACACCGCGCCCTCGGGGCCCGCGTCCGCGCGCTCGGCGAGCGTGGCCCGCGCCCGCTGCAGGGCGCTGTTGACGGAGGCGACCGTGGTGTCCAGCAGCTCGGCGACCTCGCTCGCCCTCCAGGCCAGCACCTCGCGCAGGATCAGCACCGCCCGCTGCTTGGGCGGCAGTTGCTGCAGGGCCGCCATGAAGGCCAGCCGGACCGACTCCTTCGCGACGGCGGCCTCCGCCGGGTCCTCGACCGCCGGCAGCACCCGCGCGTCCGGCATCGGCTCCAGCCATGTGTGGTCCGGCCGGGGGGACAGGGCCGCCCGGGCGAGGGGGGTCGACTCGGTGAGGTCCATCGGCCGCGCCCGCTTGTTGCCCGCCGTCAGCATGTCCAGGCACACGTTCGTCGCGATCCGGTACAGCCACGAGCGCAGCGAGGAGCGGCCCTCGAACTTGTCGTAGCTCCGCCAGGCCCGGACCAGGGTGTCCTGCACCGCGTCCTCGGCCTCGAAGGAGGAGCCGAGCATCCGGTAGCAGTACCCGGTCAGCTCGGTCCGGTGCTTCTCCAGTGCGACGTCGAGGTCCGCCGTCGCCGTGCCGTTTTCCATCGTCCACCCACCCCTGTGGCCGGTCCCTGCGGCGCTCCTCGGCGCCATTGGGAAGCTACCGCAGGGGACTGACAATGGCGCCCCGAGTTCGGAAACATGCAGGTGAGGGGGTTTCAGTGGGCGTTGGCCACAACCGAGCCCCGAGCCGCCACCCGCGCCGCCCGCGTACCCAGCACCGTGATGGTGACGACGCCGACGACCGCCAGCAGGCCCACCCCCACCGTGCCGCCCCAGCCGTCCGCGTGGAACGCCGTCGCGCCGACCGTGCTGCCGACGCTGGAGCCGATGTAGTACGCCGACTGGTAGAGCGCCGAGGCCTGGGCGCGGCCGTGCGCGGCCGTCTTGCTGACCGCCGAGGAGGCCACCGCGTGGCCCGCGAAGAAGCCCGCCGTGATCAGCACCAGCCCCAGCAGGACCAGCGGCAGCGAGGGCGCCAGCGAGAGCAGCAGGCCCGCCGCCGTCGTACCGCCCGCCAGGTACAGCGCGCCACGGCGGCCGAGCCGGCCCACCAGACGGCCCGCAGTGGACGCCGACACCGTGCCCACCAGGTAGACCAGGAAGATCGACCCGACGATGCCCTGCGGCAGCCCGAACGGCTCCTCGGTGAGCCGGTAGCCGATCACCGTGTAGACACCGCCGAACACCGTCATGAACAGCGCGCCGATCGCGTACAGGCGCCGCAGCAGCGGGTCGGCGAGGTGGTCGCGGACCGTGCCGAGCAGCACGCGGGGCCGCAACGAGCCCGCCGTGAAGTGCTTCGGGGCCGGCAACAGCAGCCGGAACGCCACCGCGCACGCCACCGCGACCGCGCCGATCACACCGACCGAGACCCGCCAGCCCCACTCCTGGGCCACCCAGCCGGTGATCACCCGGCCGCTCATGCCGCCGACGCTGTTGCCCGCGACGAACAGGCCGATCGCCGTGACCAGCGCCTTCGGCCGGACCTCCTCGGCCAGATAGGCCGTCGCCGAGGCCGGCAGGCCGGCCAGCGCCGCGCCCTGCACCGCGCGCAGCGCCACCAGCGCGCCGATCGACGGCGCGAACGGCACCAGCATGCCGACCGTGACCGCGACGGCGAGCGAGCCCGTCATCACCGTACGGCGCCCGAAGCGCTCCGACAGGGCGCTCATGGGCAGGACGAACAGCGCCAGCCCGCCGGTCGCGGCCGCCACGGTCCAGCTCGCCTCGCTCGCCGCGACCCCGAACTCGCCGGAGATCAGCGGCAGCAGCGCCTGCGTGGAGTAGAGGAGGGCGAAGGTCGCGACTCCGGCGAGGAAGAGGGCGAGACTCATCCGGCGGTAGCCGGGGCCGCCCGGGGTCATCCGGGAGTCGGAATCGGTGGAGTCGGCGGAAGGGGCGTGCGTTGCGGCGTCCATGGTGGTGGACGCCCCGGTACTGGCGGGAGACATGCTCTCGACCGTAGGAGGGGCTGTCTCATCCGTCCAATGCATGAATTCGCCATAATCGTTCCCATGGCGCATCAGCAGAGCTCACAGGCCCGCCTGTCACCATCCGGTGACACAGAAGACATGTCTGAGATGTCGCGGGTGCTCGCCCCGCGCCTCGCGTACTTCGCCGGCGTGGCCCGCACCGAGCACGTCACCCGGGCCGCCCACGAGATGAACGTCCCGCAGTCCACCCTCTCCCGCGCGATGGTCCGCCTGGAGCAGGACCTGGGTGTCGACCTGTTCGCCCGCCACGGCCGTACGGTCTCCCTGACCCCGGCCGGCCGCACCTTCCTCACCTCCGTCGAACGGGCCCTCGCCGAGATCGAGCGGGCCGCCGAGGAGGTGCGCGCCGACGCCGACCCCGCCACCGGCAAGGTCGCCTTCGGCTTCCTGCACACCATGGGCGCCGAGACCGTACCCGGCCTCCTGCACGCCTTCCGCGCCGACCACCCGCGCGTCCGCTTCAGCCTGGTCCAGAACTACGGCGAGGCCATGCTGGAACGCCTGCGCGCCGGCGAGCTGGACCTCTGCCTCACCTCACCCGTCCCCGACGCCCCCGACCTGGTGGCCCGCCGCCTGGACGAGCAGAAACTCCGCCTGGTCGTCCCCGCCGACCACCGCCTGGCGGGCCGCCGCCGTATCCGCCTCGCCGAGGCGGCCGAGGAAACCTTCGTCACCCTGGAACCCGGCTACGGCCTGCGCCGCATCTTCGACGCGCTGTGCGGGGAGGCCGGCTTCCGGCCGAGGGTCGCCTTCGAGGGTGAGGAGGCGGAGACCCTGCGGGGTCTGGTGGCGGCGGGCCTGGGGGTCGCCCTGCTGCCCCCGCCGACCGTTCCGCGCCCGGGGGTGGTGGAACTGACGGTCACGGCCCCGAGGGCGGTACGGGAGATCGGCGTCGCGTGGCTGGCGGACCGCCCGGACACCCCGCCGGTGGCGGCGTTCAAGAAGTTCCTGCTCTCAAGAAGGGGCAACCTGCTGCCCACGTGAGGGACGCCGGCCCGAAGGGGCACGGAGCTGTGTCCGTGAGGCGGCTGCGCCGCGTGGGCGCGGCCGGCCACGAGCGGCCCGGACCCCGACGACCACAAGGCCCCCTAGGCCCTGCCGTTTGGATCACCCGGCGTCGCAGGGCCTAGCGCTTCAACGACCGGCCGAACCCCACGGCCAACGGCATCCTGAGGCCGATCGGCGGCGGAGCGGCGAGCGCGTCCTCGACGGGGCGGGACACGGAGTGCCCGAACAGCGCCCCCATCATGAAGTCAACGGTCAGACAGGCGACCTCGTCCCGATGTCCGTGCAACCCGTGCCCGTCGGAATGCACTTCGAACCTGCACACCTCCCGGTTCGCCTTCTTCGCCCGCGCGGCGAACCGGAACGACAGCTCGGGATCGGTCCGTTCGTCGTTCGTGCCGTGCACGATCAACACCCGCCGCCCCACCAGCTGCTTCACCGGCTCGGCGGGTGCGGCCACATCCTCCTCCGGCAGCCAAGGGGCCAGCGCCACGACGGAGTTGACCGCTTCGTGCCCGCCCGCCCGCAACGCCGCCCGTCCGCCCATGTCCACCCCGACCAGGCACACGGGGACGTCCCCGTACCGCCGGACGACCTCGTCGGCGCTCCACTCCGCGTCCACCGCCAGGTGGGCCTCGCTGCCGTTCCAGCCCCGGTAGCGATACCGCACGGTGTGCACGGCCAGTCCCTCGTCCCGGCCCGCCCGCGCGATACGCCGGCCCAGCGAGCGCAGGGCGATCGTCGCCCGCACGGGGGACGGCCTGCGGGCGGAGACCTCCTCCCCGCCGGGGAGCAGCAGCACCGCTCCGCTCACCCCCGTCGGCACCGGGCCGATCGCCTTCCCCAGCCCGGCCGTTCGGACCGGTGTCGCTTGCTGTCCCATGACAGAACAGTGTCAGAAGGGGCGGTGTACGAAACCCGTATGCGCGGTCACCGTTGCGTATCGACGGGAAAGCGTCGCCAAAGTGCTGTGAAAGAGCCGTCGCGTTCACCGGGTCCTCTACGCGCGTAGGCGTTACAGTGCGGAAATGACGAGCCAGACTGCACCGAGTGGGGCCGTTCCGACGCCGGACCAGATCCGCCGGGCACCCAAGGTTCTGCTGCACGATCATCTCGACGGCGGGCTCCGTCCCGGCACCGTCGTCGAACTCGCCCACGCGAGTGGCTACTCGGAGCTTCCCGAGGCCGATCCGGACAAGCTGGGCATCTGGTTCCGCGAGGCCGCCGACTCCGGCTCGCTGGAACGGTATCTGGAGACCTTCAAGCACACCGTCGGCGTGATGCAGACCCGGGAGGCGCTCGTCCGGGTCGCCCGCGAGTGCGCCGAGGACCTCGCCGAGGACGGGGTCGTCTACGCCGAGGTGCGGTACGCCCCCGAGCAGCACCTGGACGGCGGGCTGACCCTGGAGGAGGTGGTCGAGGCCGTCAACGAGGGGTTCCGGCAGGGCGAGCGGATCGCCCGGGAGAGCGGCCGGCGCATCCGGGTCGGCGCCCTGCTGACCGCCATGCGGCACGCGGCCCGCTCCCTGGAGATCGCCGAACTCGCCAACCGCTACCGTGATCTGGGCGTGGTCGGCTTCGACATCGCCGGCGCGGAGGCCGGCTATCCGCCCACCCGGCACCTCGACGCGTTCGAGTACCTCAAGCGCGAGAACAACCACTTCACCATCCACGCCGGCGAAGCCTTCGGGCTGCCCTCCATCTGGCAGGCGCTGCAGTGGTGCGGCGCCGACCGGCTCGGGCACGGCGTGCGGATCATCGACGACATCGAGGTCCGCGAGGACGGCTCGGTGCGGCTCGGCCGGCTGGCGTCGTACGTCCGCGACAAGCGGATCCCGCTGGAGCTGTGCCCCAGCTCCAATCTGCAGACAGGGGCCGCGCCCTCCTATGCCGAGCACCCGATCGGGCTGCTGCGCCGGCTCCACTTCCGGGCCACGGTGAACACCGACAACCGGCTGATGTCGCACACGAGTATGAGCCAGGAATTCGAGCGTCTCGCCGAGGTGTTCGGTTACACGCTCGACGATCTGCAATGGTTCTCGGTCAATGCCATGAAATCGGCGTTCATTCCTTTCGATGAACGACTCGCGATGATCAATGACGTCGTCAAGCCGGGATATGCGGAACTGAAATCCGAATGGCTGTTTCAGCAAACGGCCTCCACCTGGGGTTCTGCCGGCTCGGCGGGATAAGGGCGGCCGAGTGGGGGCGCGGCTTGTGAACGGGGGTTCACAAGCCGTCCGCATTTCGGTGTTTGCGGCGGGCGATCGGGCGTGTTTACGGTCGTGGACCGTTCATCGTTTTTGTTTCCGTCCCCTCATGGCAAGGACGCATTTCCCATGAAGCACTCCGCTGTCAGGACCCTCGGTATCGCCGCTCTCGGTGCCGCCTTCGCCGCCGTCGGCGCGGGCGCGGCCCACGCGGCCCCGGCGGTGCCGGACACCGCCCCGGCGCTGGACGGCGTCACCAGGACGCTGCCGGCCGAGAACGTCGGCACGGCGCAGCCGGGTGCCGCCGACGCCCTCACCCGGGGACAGGACGCCCTGGGGGCCGGGGTGGCCGCCGCGCAGCCGGCCGTCGAGAGCGCGCTGCGGCAGGGAACGGCCGCACCGGTGCGCAGCCGCCTCGGTGAACTGCCGGTGCAGAACCTGCCCACCCGCGGCCTGCCCACGCACGGCCTGCCGGTCGACGGGGTTTCGCTCGGCTGACGCCGACTGCCGTATGACGCCGTCGGGGCGCCCCGGTCAGGTCCCCGCCACCATGGACCGCTTCAAGGCCCTCGACCTGAAGGTGGAGACGAAGCCGGACATGACG